>JACZQN010000020.1 GCA_022545705.1 Nitrospirota bacterium
ATAACCACGGCACTGCCATCCGCACAGAAAGCTGAATCATCGACGAGACAGCCTTGGCACCGGAGAGGTCTGTGCGTGATATAGTGAACACCATCACCAAGGATATGGGCACTGCGATTAGCGAGAACAGCCTCCAGCGATTGATGGCTTTGTGTTGAAAAATGTCCTTTGGTTTAGCGCTCATATCGTTAGAGAATCCTCTCAAACTGTAGTTGGACTGCTAGATGATTCCTGTAGCTTGTGGTACGTCATACAGCAGTTCCAGTTTTCTCCAGCGACGGAGCCGCGACAGCACATAGCTGCGGGCGTTAGCTCGCAGCTAACTGCAGTTGCGGCTTCGCCGGTGCTTCTCGCATCTTGAGCCGGTCAGTCTAGTCCGCGTCGAAGATGACCCAGTATTTTCGGATGTACTCACCCTGCTTCCACTGGTAGCGCATGCCTTTGGGGACGAGCACGACGTCGCCGGCTTGTACGAGCTCTTCGTTGCCGGCATCGTCGATGATCGTCACCGAGCCTTGCAGGATGCACATCAGCTCGGTGTAGTCGGGCTCGTGGAATTGGTCGCTCATGGACGCATCCGCTTCCCAAACCCCCGCGGATAGCTTCTCGCCCCGTGCCGCGTAGTACATGTGCTTACGCGTCCCCCCTTCACCATTGAGCTTACCTTCGGGCCCGTGCGGCTCGAACCGGATGTACGAGTTCGCAGCGGTACGGTCGGCCCAATCCTCGGGCTCACCCTCGTCGAAGATCACCCAGAACATGCTGAGCTTCGACTGCTTCCAGTAATAGGTCACGCCGCGTGGTACGAGGATCGCGTCTCCCGCATGGAGCGCTTCTTCCCGGCCGTGCTCGTCGACGATCGTCGCCGAGCCATTGATGATGTACATGAACTCGGAAGCGCCCTCGGTATCGGGCCCCTCCTCATAGGGGTCACCTTCCCAAATCCCGGACGAGATCCTTTCGCTCGTGGGCGCCGAGTAGTATATGTATTCGCGCTGTCCTTCGATTTCCGTGTTTTTGAGACCGACGCCTTCGGGCCCATCCGGCGAAAGGCGAACGCCACCCGGTCCGGCACCCGTGGGAGCACCACGTGCGCCTGCCTCTGCTCGTCAACAAATCGCGGGAGCCGGGCGTCGATCGGACTGGTGACGGCCTCTTCGCCATCGTTCTGACTACACCCTACATCCTGCGCGAGATCTGGCTATTCGTGATGCCCGGTCTGCATGTACAGGAGCGACGATTCGTCGGGCCGTTCGTGTTGCTGACCGCGGTGGCGTTTTACACCGGGCTCGCGTTTTCGTTCTTCTTCGTGTTGCCGTTCGCGCTCAACTTTCTGGTCTCGTACGGAGTCAATGCAGGGTTTATCCCCCAGCTGTCGATCGCGCAGTACGTGGGCTTTTCGCTCTGGTTCCTGCTGATCTTCGGGCTGATCTTCGAAGTGCCGCTGGCGATGACGCTTATGGCGAAGCTCGGGTGGGTGAACGCGCCGCTCCTCAAGCGGTACCGTAAGTGGGCATTCCTTGGGACATTCGTCATCGCGGCGCTCCTGACGCCTACGCCGGATCCCTTCAACCAATGTCTCATGGCGCTGCCGATGTATGTGTTTTACGAAATTGGAATCTTGAGCGCCGGCATTTTCGGTAAGAAGACTCCTCAAGCTGGAACGGAGGCACAGCCGGCCGAGGCTGGCGTGGCGCCGGCCGGGCCCGGTGGCATGTCACCGATGGCGCCCAAACCGGTCATGGCATCGGAAGACGCGTACGTCGGCGTGCCCAACCCGGGAAACAGGCGGTGATGCGGGCGCGTCATGGTGAACGTCGCTGTGCTGGTGATCAGCAGCAAGATTGTCTCGGGACTGGAGCCCGACCGCGGGCGGGAATCGATCGAAAAGATGATTGTGGACCTGCCTGGAACCGTGGTGGCGTATGATGTCGTGCCGGACGATCGAAAAATGATCTGTGACCGTCTGGTGGAACTGTGTGCCAGTCAGAATGCCGACGTGATCCTGACGCTTGGAGGAACCGGAGTCCGTCCTACTGACTGGGCGCCGGAGGCCACGCGCGATGTGATCGAGAAGGAGGTTCCCGGGATCGGCGAGGCGATGCGCCAGGAGAGCCTGAAAAAAGTACGGACCGCGATGTTATCGCGCGGAACGGCGGGTATTCGCGGGAAGACGCTCATTGTTAATCTTCCGGGCAGTCCCAAAGGGGCCCGGGAAAATCTCGCGGTCATCCAGCCGGTGCTGGATCATACGGTGGGGAAGATCTCGGGACACAAAGCCGGTTAACCGTGAATCGTTCAACGGTCATCGCAAGAGCCGCAGTTCACGAACAACCATTAACACTTCACGAGCTGCAACGTAGGAGAACACCATGCCAGGCGAACTAAAAGTGATTGAGCATCCGGGGTCTGGAAGCGGCGACGCGTGCACGTACATGTGGGCGTGTGCGATTTGCGATGAGAACGAAACCTGTCAGAAAGATAAGGAGGGACATAGCCGGTGGCTCGTGGCGAAGCGGATGCAGCACATCGAGTACAAGGTCCTCGTGATGAGCAACAAGGGCGGCGTCGGCAAAACCACCGTGACCACCAATCTTGCCGTCAGCCTGGCCCTGAAGGGCTACCATGTTGGCATCTGTGACATGGATATCCACGGCCCCAACATTCCGAAGATGATCGGAGCGGAGGGGCAGAAGCTGAAAATCAGCAGCTCGGGGGGCATCATTCCGTTCCAGGCTTACAACCTGAAGGTCGCCTCGATGTCTTTCCTGCTCCAGAATTCGGACGATCCGATCATTTGGCGTGATGCCTATAAGTACGAGTTCATCAACCAATTACTGGGCGGGGTGGAATGGCAAGACCTGAATTACTTGTTTGTCGACCTTCCGCCCGGCACGGGGAACGAGTCTGTGACGACGGTAGACCTGATCGGAGCGGTGAGCGGATGTGTGATCGTGACCACCCCGCAGGAGGTCGCGCTGTTGGATTCGCGCAAATCGGTCTCGTTCGCCAAAGACAGTCAGATTCCGATTTGCGGCATCGTGGAAAATATGAGCGGGTTGGATTGCCCGCATTGTGGCCAGCACATCGAGGTGTTCAAGAAAGGCGGGGGCGAGGCGGCGGCGAAGGATATGGGCGTCCCGTTCCTAGGCCGCATCCCGTTGGACCCAGACGTGGTCACGCAATGCGATGCGGGTGAGCCGTTCGCGATGTTCTATTCCGACACGTCGACCGCTGAGGCTTTTCACAGCATCGCGAACAAGGTTGAGGAGTTCTGCAGGAAGAGCGGATCGCTGCTGCGGGCCTCGGCGGGCCATCACTGACAGATATTACGAACTGCTGTAGGAATGGATATGCCATGCAGGGTCTCACACCATTAAAAGAGGCTCAGAACATAGTCCTCGAGGCGACGCAGACGCTCGGGCTCGAAAAGGTGGGTCTGCTGGACGCGATAGGCCGTGTGTTGGGCGAAGATATCATTGCGAGCCGGGATAATCCGCCGTGGGACAACTCTGCCATGGACGGGTTCGCGGTGCGCTGGGAGGATATCAAACAAGAGCACGCGATCACGAAGCCGGTTGAGCTCACGGTGATCGAGGATGTGCAGGCTGGAAAGGTGGCGACGAAGGCAGTCGGGCCCGGGCAGGCGATCCGCATCATGACCGGCGCGCCGGTCCCCCAAGGGGCCACTACAGTCGTGAAGGTGGAGGAGACCGAACCGGTCGGCGACACAGTCCGCATCTTCAAGGAGGTCGAACGGGGTGGGAACATTCGTCTCCAGGGCGAAGATGTCAAGAAAGGGGACTGTATCATTGCCAAGGGCACGCCGATCCGCTCGGCCGAGGCCGGCATGTTGGCCATCCTGGCCAAGTCTTTCGTGCTGGTTTATCAGCGGCCGCGGGTGGCGGTGTTGTCGACCGGGGATGAGCTCGCTGACCTCGATGAACGATTCGACGAAGACAAGATTATCAACTCGAACAGCTACGGGATTGCTGCCGCGGTGCAGGAGGCGGGCGGTATCCCGATTCTCCTCGGCATTGCGAAGGATCAGCCCGCGGCCGTGAAGGAAAAGATCGCGCATGGCCTGAACGCCGACGTCCTGGTGCTCTCCGGCGGTGTGTCGTTGGGCGAGTCTGATTTCACCAAGGCGGTGTTCAAGGACCTCGGCGCGGAGATGAACTTTTGGAAGCTTGCCATACGCCCTGGGCAACCGCTGGTGTTCGGGAAGATCCAGGGTAAGCTGGCGTTCGGGTTGCCGGGGAATTCCGTTTCCTCCATGGTGACCTTCGAGCAGCTTGTGCGACCGGCTGTCCTGAAAATGGGGGGGCACCGCAGTTATGGACGCCCGGTTGTGAAGGCGGTCTTTCAGGAAAAGTTCTCGAAAGGCACTGATCGTCGGCACTTCTTGCGCGGGATCCTGACGCGCGAGGACGGCGTGTTGAAGGTTCGGACCACGGGCGGCCAAGGGTCCGGCATTCTGACATCGATGGTGAAAGCGAACTGCTTGATCGATGTGCCCGAAGAGGTCGAACGGTTAACTCCAGGAGACACCGTGACCGTTCAGGTGCTGAGCGGTCAGTTCTAGGCGCGTCGAGCGTCAAGCGTGATGCGTGAAGCGCGCTTGAGACTCATTACGCATGACGCATCACGAGCTACGTCTCATGTCTACTCCTATTCTCTGTTTCGTTGGGCGGTCCAACAGCGGCAAGACAACGCTGATTGAACGCCTGATCCCGCAGCTCGTGCAAGCTGGGTACCGCGTGGCCACGATCAAGCATGCGGGGCATGGGTTCGATCTGGACACTGAGGGAAAGGACAGCTGGCGACACAAGCGGGCGGGGGCGGATACAGTGATGGTTATCTCCAAAGGTAGTCTCGCCATGTTTTCTGATGTCTCGGATGAGATCAAGATCGAGGAGCTTCGGGACCGATTCCTGGATCATCAGATTGATCTCATCATTGCCGAAGGGTGGAAGAGCGAAGGCCTTCCCAAGATCGTTGTCGTACGGGACCAACTGGGCGAAGTCCCGGTGTCTCAGGAGGGTCTGTTGGCGGTGGTGTCCAACAAGCCGATGGATTTGCCGGTGCCCTGTTTGGATGCCGACGACATTGCAAGTCTGACCGAGCTGATCACCCGCCGTTTCCCCAAACGTCCCGAGCATGAGCCGTAAGTCAGGCGCCATCGTCATCGCGGCGATCGTCGCTGGTGCATTGGCCGTCGGTGGAATCGCCGTACCGCTCACGAACCATCCCAAGTTCTGTGCCAGTTGCCACAACATCCGTCCTTCCTACGAGAGCTGGGTGGTCTCATCCCACAAGGACGTGACGTGCGTGGATTGCCACGTCCGGCCAGGCGTCAAGGGCTTCATGCATGACAAGGTGTGGGCCGGTGTCAAGGATGTTGCGATCTATGTTTTTGGCACGCCGACCGACGCGCATAATCTGAATGGTCCGGTCGAAACCGGGATCTGCCTGAGCTGTCACAGGGCCATCCTCCGCGTGTCCGAAGTTGCTGTACGCGACTTGCCGCTTCCTGTGAGGGACGTTGGGCTGATCATGAGCCACCGGAAGCACATGGAGGCTTTTGAGAAGCGTGGGAAAGGGGAAGGCTGCACGACGTGCCACGGCCGCGTTGTGCACGGCAAGCCGATCAAAGGCTACCCGAACGTGATTCCGCGCGGGCACGTGGCTGAGGACCTCAAGCCGTACTACCCCGATCATCCCGAAGGGTCGAGACTCCGGACAGCAGCGCTGGCTGATTGCCTCCGTTGTCACGACGGAACGTCCTCGTATGAGGGGAAGATCCTCGACAAACGCTGTGAAACCTGCCATCTGCCCGAAAAGATAGGCGGATTGCTGTTCTAACTGGGGTTGGGCTCGGGCCCGTCACTGTGCCTACCGCTCCGTCTCATGGACGCACCGATCGCTGAAGTTCGAGATCTGGTCAAACGGTTCGGGGATTTCACCGCCGTCGACGGCGTCTCGTTCGAGGTGCGCCCTGGGGAGATCCTGGGCCTCTTGGGACCGAACGGGGCCGGCAAGACCACGATCATCCAAATGCTCTTGGGGGTGGTTACGCCGACCGCCGGCGTGATCCAGATGTTCGGGCTGGACTTGGCGAGGCACCGTGAGCGCATCTTGCAGCAGGTCAACTTCTCGTCCACGTACATCTCCATGCCCTATGCGCTGACTGTCGAGGAGAACCTTCGAGTGGTGGGGAAGCTGTACGGCCTCACGGACATCCCCCGGCGGATCGACGAGGTGGTGAAGAAACTCGAGATGGAAGAGTTTCGCAACAAGCTGACCCGGAAACTGTCCTCCGGCCAGTTGACTCGGCTCACGCTGGCCAAGGCGATCCTGACGGATCCCAAGTTGCTCTTCCTGGATGAACCCACGGCCAGCCTTGATCCGGACATGGCGCACAAGACGCGGAGCCTTTTGAAAGAAGTACGCCGGTCCGCCGGCATGAGCATCTTCTACACCTCACACAATATGCGAGAGATGGAGGAGATGTCTGACCGTATTATCTTTCTCCAACGAGGCAAGATCGTGGCTCAAGGATCTGTGGAAGCGATTACGAGGCGCTATGGCCAGCGTGATTTGGAAGAGGTGTTTCTCAAGATTGCCCGCGAAAAGTAAGGAGGGCGAGAGACGAGGGGCTAACCTCTATAGGGAACAACCAGCCGCTTGCCCCTAGCCTCGCGCCCCTTGCCCTAAACTTGATATGAAGCTGCATCGCATTGCCGCTCTGATCACACGCCACCTCTACCTGTATAAGCGCAGCCTGCCCCGGGTGATGGAGATCTTTTACTGGCCCTTCTTGGACTTGGTTATTTGGGGCTTCATCATGATCTACCTGATGAAATTCAAGGGAGAGTTGTCCGGGGCGGTGACCTTCTTCCTCGGCGCGCTGATCCTCTGGGACATCCTGTTCCGCGCCCAACAAGGCATCACGATTTCGTTTCTCGAGGAGATCTGGTCCAGGAACCTCATGAATCTGTTTGCCAGCCCGCTCAAGCCGAGCGAATTCCTGGCGGCGACCATGGCGATCAGCATCTTCAAAGTGGCGGCGGTCTCGATCATACTGGTCGTGGCGGCGCTGACGTTCTTTTCCTATAACGTCTTCATCATCGGCCTGTGGCTCCTCCCCTTTGTCCTGAACCTGATTGTGGCGGGCTGGGTGATCGGGGTGATGACCACATCGCTGATCATGCGATTCGGGCAGGAAGCCGAGGTGCTGGCCTGGGGCATGGTGTTTCTCTTTCAGCCCATCTCGTGCGTGTTCTATCCGATTGAGGTGCTGCCACAGTGGCTGCAGACTATTGCCTGGTACAATCCCGCAGCGCACATCTTTGAAGGGATGCGCATGGTGCTGAACGAATCAGGGCGACCACTGCTCCATCTCGCATGGGCGACCGCGCTGAATGTGGTGTACCTCACCCTTATGATCGGGTGGTTCCACTACATGTTCAGCGTCTGCAAGGAACGCGGGTTGTTGGTGCGGATAGGGGAGTGAGAGGGGTGTGCCAGGGCTCAGTCGCTCCCGCGCCTCCCTGAGCGGCCCTTCCGGGCTCCACCGAACGGAAGCCTTCCGGAATTCCCGCGGCCGCGGTCGTGTCCGACCGCGGTGCCTTGGTCAGTTCCGGCTTTCCATCCCGCCAGAGTCTCGGTGGGGCGCACGATGCGAGGAATAACGAGCATCACGTTTGTGCGCGCCGCCGAGTCAGTGAGGCGGCCGGGTCTTGCCCGCTCCTCCGGCGAAGTGCGCTCTGAGCCCTGGCACACCTTCGTGGTAGCTCTGATGGGCGAACGGGCGACGGGTCGGCAACGGCGGATCACAACACGCCTCTGAGGCACGCTCCAGCAGCCGAGCCCTCCCTCCGCGAGAGGAGTGTTAGCGATGATTGGGAAGTCTGCCTCGAGTCCGGCTGTGGCCGTTGGGAATGTTGAATTTCATTTTTGCCGGAGAAAGAAAGTCCCCGCATGCCACGTTGGCTGGCTACCGCCTTGCTGATTGCAGGCCCGTGCTTCCTGGCGTTGTTTGCGTATGACACCGTGGCTATTTTTGTGCTGGGACGTAGAGCATACCAGTTTGTGCCAACGCACGATTTGGCAAGAGGGCTCATGCAGGATTTCGGGCTGACATGCCTCCATGCGGCGACGGTGACGCCACGCGTCATGAGGGTCGTGACCGACTATCCAGACAACACGCGTCGTCTCTGCCTCATCATGCTTGGACTGGGAATCGCCTGGTACGACGTGATCTGTGCCTCAGCGACTCGGCTCCTGGAGACGCCGCCGGGGTTCTGGATCGGTGTGGTCGTGCTGGTGGTCATTCCAGTTGTGATTGCGCCGAGGTATGTGGGATGGGTGAAGAGCAAGGTCCCTGAAGCAAAGCCATCTGCGCCGCGAATATCCTAAGGGATATCGGGCACCTTCGCGCCTTTGGGGTACTTTATCGTTTCGATTCCGAAGAGATAGACCGTTTACCGCCGAACACAAAGGATGCGGGGAAAGAGAACTCTATCATTCGCTTTGTCGGGGGTCGATGAACTGACGCGATCGGATGAGTTCGTCACGGGAGCAGACCTGTTTGTCGACAAGCAGATGTTCGACCGCCGCGAGGCGAGCAGCCAATTCCGATGACATGATGTCCACTTTTTCGGTGAGCTCGTTCAAGTGTGTGGTAGCGGGAGAAGCTGACCGGGGGCGTTTCGAACGACTCCATTTGCGCGCTGCTGCTCGGTGTCCTGACTGTCGACGCGACTTTTTCTTTTTCGGCGGCATAGCAACCTCCCTCTAGTCTTTTCGCTTCGAGCTTGCCGTATAGGCCGCATGGGCTGATTCAGGAATCGGTTGCCCGCCCCAGCCTGCCTTCGAGGCAAACCCCTTCCCATGGAGATCGTAGAGTTGGAAGAATTCGTAGGCCTTGCAGTCCGTGAGGACTTCCTTGACCTCCTTGAGATATCGCTCGAAGGTGTACTCAAAGGCGACCCCCAGGCCGCCGACCATCACCACGCGACGCCGCTGCGGGTCAATGCCGCTTTCCTGATGAAAGACATACCGGTAGTACGGACTCGCTGGCCCACCGATATGCTTGAGAAACATTGCCCAGGTGGGCGGTGTTGTCATGGAGAGCCGTTTCTCGATATTGACCCCCTGGACTTTCCCAAATCGTTCAAAGAAATCTGGGAACATGCGGTCGGTCCACCGGTGTTCGTCCACCAGATGATGAGTGGCATGGTCGAACGGAACCACGGTGTGGGTCTCCCAGCGAGAGCCGGGCGCCCAGTGGAAAATGACGCCGTCGGTGGGGCCCTGCCATTCTGTTCCTCCCACCTGCTCGACCTGGTGTTCGCTGATCTTGTTTGCCCAGACCCAGTACAGGAAATCCACGAATCGTTCATCCTGGGGCGAGAGAGTGAGTTGCGAGTTGCTTAAAGGACGATCGGGGTTATAGCTCGTTCTCACGGTTTTACACTGTTGTTCCCACTGCCGATCGTTCCACGCATAGTTGCTGATCGGGAAGGGATAGGCGGGTGCCGCACTGCCGATGATCGGAAGGGCACCTTCCTGTGCACTGACTATCAGCATGCGCTGTACTAGCTGACAAGATCAACAGGAAATGTTTGCGCGTGGACGGCAGGAGGGCTAGGGGCGTTTGACGGCGAAAGGCGGGATGGAACGAATAAACATCAGCCTGTGAGCAGCTTCTTGACCCGCTCTAGGGAAATCCCCAATTTCTGCGCGATCCCAGTGACTTTCAGCCCTCGATTATAAAGCTTCTGGGCCTCCAGTTGCTGTTGCTGCTCTTGCTTCGGCTTCACGGATAGGAAATACACATTCCCGGCACGCTCAAGGATGTCGTCCACAGGCAGTCCGTCGAATTCCTGCCCGGCCAGGGTTGCCAATAAGGCCGTTGCGTCGTCTGGATCCTGACACACAGCGTACCGTGGATCGTTCGCAAGTTTGTGAGCCCAATCGTTGACCGAATACCCTACATCCTCCTCCGTCTTCTCTCTGCCGCTGTGCCCATCCTCTTCGGTGTCGGGGGATGGCGGGATGTCAACGGGGGATTCCTCTGTCACGGACGGCTTCGATCCAGAGGCGGTTACCGGCGGAACCGGCTTTTCGGGGCCTGCGAGCGGAAGCGTGAAGGCCGCTACTTGACCGCTGAGAAAGCGTCTGACGTCCGCCGCTTTTGGCTTGAACCCGCACAGCTCCTCCGTCGCCGCGGTTATCAAGTCAAGCAGCGTCTCGCTCGGTTCACTGATCATCCTGTTCCACGCCTGGGGCAATGTATGAGCGAGCAAATGTTTCTTCTGCCGTGCCTGGTAAAGGAGCTCGGCGTAGCGCACAGCGTCACCGGAACGAACGCGATCGAGGAAGAAGAGATTGAGGAATGCAGAGGCTGCCTGAAGTGCATCCTGTTGGGCAATATTGATAGCCGCGAATTGCCTACTCTCCACACGGTTAGCCCTCAGCGGAAGGTAAAACCGCCACACCAGCCCATTGGTTAAAATCGCGAGGCTGGCGCCGGCTTGACATGAATGATCAATGAGTCGCGCCAGGTGTTGCTGCAATTCCTCACCAGGTGGTCTCACCTCCAGGAAGACCATGCTTGACTGGCTCGCCCTGAGCGCGTAGGCCACTCGCCCATCACTGCCAACGGGAAATTCCGGAGTCACCTCATCAATATCGTGGGTATTCCATCCGAGATAGTGGAGAAGGGGCAGGATCACCGCCTGCTTTGTAGAGGCTTCGTCGAATCGAGGCACACGGGGATCGTTCTTCAGTCTTTCAATAAGGGCCGTCAATGGTTCCGGCATCTTCTTGTCCCTCGTTCTTCCTACCAGTATATCTCGTCACAGAGTCCCCCCCATTGATCTCGTGTTGAGCGGATGGAAAGAATTACAAACTCCTTAAATATCAACAAGATCTGATTTCAGCGGACCGGCAGGCCCGAGCTCGGTACCTGTGTCTCCCTGGTGGAGGCTTACCCTGCGCCCCTCGACTGAGGCACCAACACTCTGCTAGGCAGCGACGGACTCCGTCCCCCGCCTGCGTCAATCCCGTGACACCCGCATCTGTGGTCTGACGCCACCCCACAGTGCACCCCCACCCCCACAACATGATGTCCGTTCACTTTTCAATCGATACAGTAACTAGGTGTGCTGTGCCCAAGAACTGGAACGAAGTATGCAGTCGTCATGACCTGGAAGGTGGAGGTCGGTCAACCTACTTAACAATGGTCCGATGCACGCGCTACTGGGCATTCTTTCTATTCTGCTCGTCATGCTTCCTGTGCCGGCGCTGCCCGCCTGTGGAGACACACCTGATCCGGTGGCCTATCGGTTTGCATCGACCTCCAGTATCAAACTGCTGCCTAATGGTCTTCTGATGGCCATGTATGATGACCCGAGCACCGCTCGGCCGACCCACGTGACCCTGCACCGGACTCACGCTATTCTCTCACCCCAGGCCGATTCTCTCTTCACACCGGTGTCCACGCCCGTGACACTCTACTCAAGTGACTGGACGGCGGGCTCGGTGACCTACGTTGTGAATACCCATCCGCTCTTCTATGGCACCGCTCTCGCCGATCATGGAATGCCGACCCGGCTCTGGCAGGACGTTCATGAGGACGGGCTGAACGGGAACGAAGTGTATTTCACGAAATGTTCCACGCAGGACTGCTCCAGCAGGCCGAGTAAGTGATCCAATCTAGCGGGAACGTTCCTTGAGGGCCTCAAGTCGCGTTTTGTCCAGAGTCACGAAGATCGCCTTTTCCCGCGTGACGCTCACCGTGCCGGGTGACTGCCTTTTGACTTTCCGAACAAACTTCTGCCTAGTGTAAATCACCTCGCCTTGCCCGCTTTTTTTCAGATCACTGAACAGCAGGGCCAGGGTGGCGGCGTCCCTGACGGTCTCAGCCGGCGGGTCGCTCCCTTTCTCCAGTCGCACGAGCACATGGGAGCCCGGCGCCCCGCGGGCGTGAAACCACAGGTCATCACTCCGGCCCATCTCGAACGTCAGCTCCTCGTTCTCGCGCGCGTTGCGCCCGACATAGATCGGCAGCCCATCAGCTGACTGGAATCGGCGGAAAGGCCCGGCGCGTTTTGCCTGGCTCCGCGCCGGCTTCTCTAAGGTGGCCTTCCGGTGACGATCCAGGACAAAAGGACGTGCCGTGCCCTCCGGTTCCGGCTTCCACGTGCCGGACTCGATCACGGTAAGCTCAGCGCGGTGTTGGGCCAGAGCCTGTTCTGCGGCCTCGAGTCGAGGCCGCACCTCGCGTTGGGCCACCAGATACTTGCGATACTTGTTGAAATAATCGTCCAGATTCCCTTTGGGGGTCTTCCCAGGGTCCAAAGGAATGGCCAGCTCGGGCAGTGCCGGATCATAGTAATCGACCACCGTAATCTGATCCTGTCCCTTTGCGATCGAATGCAGGTTCGCCTTGAGTAGCTCGCCGTACCGGGCGAAGCCTCGGTACCGGTCCGCTTTCTCCAAATCCGCCTGCAACCGTTGCACAAGGCGACCGGTCCTCTTGATCTCCTTTCTGACCGATGCCAGCCGAGCCTGCCGAAGCTGGGCCAGCGCCAGCTCCTTCTCCCGGGCCTGGTAGCGCCTTTCTATCGCGAAGGAGATAGGAAATGGGTGCGCGACGTCAGGTAGGAGCGGCTCTTCTGCCTGATCTTTCTCATGCGGGCGGCTTCTGCGCGAAGGGATGGCGTATGGCTGTCCTCGCTTCTCACGATGGCTATTGAGCATTGCCAGAACCTTCTCATCCTGATTCAACAGCAAGATACCAGGGCGCCTCCCAGTCAACTCGGCGATGAGCGAGCAGGGACCCTCCCGCGCAGTCAGCCGGAGCCGAACAATGCGGTCATTGGGCACCTGCTCAACTGCTTGGATGCGTGCCCCCTGAATATGGGCCCGCAAAATCTGGCAGAACGGCAGGGGCACATCCGGATTAGGCAGTTTCCGGCTGAGGACATGGAGCCGAGCCACTCCCGGGGCCGTGGATAGATAGAGCAGCAGCGTCTGCCCAGGCGCCCTGGTTGCTAAGACGATGGCGCGCGCGGTCGGCTGGTAGATCTTCTGGATCCATGCACCGGTGAGCACCGGAGCAATTTCGCCCACCACCGCGGCAATCTCTCCTACGGAGAGCGACATAGGGCCTGCACCTGCTCGTCACACGTTCAAACTCAGTCTGCTTGGAAAGCCAGCAGAATTCAAGGCCATATCCAGCGCGGGGCCAGTGACGTATTCATGTCCGTTCCTGGGCTGTCTTTGCAGAAATGCCTCAAGCAGGAAAACCAGCAAGCCGATAAAGGAAATGTAGGCCTGATACAGGTTTTCAAAGCCTGACTGTCCGGGGAACGGAGATCCGTCATGAACTGCTGGCGATGTGATGGCTTGATGGTTGCTGACGACTTAGTCGACATGGAGGACGGTGCGAACCTCTGGCTAAGGGGTGTCCGGTGCGTGATCTGCGGAGAAGTGCTGGACCGCAGGATCCTGCGTCGTCGAATCCTCCAACACCCGAAGCTCCTCCATTCGATCGAAATGGCAATAGGGAAGCCCAGAAAGCGGCGAGAGCCTATAAAAGTCGGGGCCAGGTGATCCTGGCTTGACCGATCTGTTCACGGTTTGCCCCTCCTTCCAGCTCGAACGCCCTCGAACGAATTTCCCCATGGCCCATGTCAGCTCAATGGCCAGTAGAGTGCGATCAGTCCAAGCCTCGACCTGCCCGTCCAGATCAACTTGGTAACACTGGCACACGTAGGCGTGGTGCATTGCTCTGTCCATGCTGGGGCCGAGGAGGGGAGTGCGTCAGTTGCTATACGGATTTGTCGCCGCTCGCCTGGAAGAGTATGATGAGGATACACTTGATCGGTTCAGCACGGAATGATCAACAAGCACCACCTTCTTGTGGGCACAGAGCAGGGTCTTTATCGCCTGCCGGTCGATGCGCAGGCACCTCTCGCTGGGCTGACACCAACTGCCTTTGAGAAATTGGAAGTAGATCCGGTAGCTCGCGATGCCGGCGGGCCAACCACCTTGTATGCTGTGGTCGGCCAGCAGGAGCTGTGGCGCAGTGCCGATCAAGGAGGGCGGTGGACTAAAATTTGGGAATCCCCGAAGGACACACGGCTCTATACCCTTCTCGCGCACCCCTCCAAGCCTGGTGTTCTCTATGCCGGGCTTGAGCCTGCGGCGGTTTGGACGAGCGACGACGGAGGACAGTCCTGGCGAGAGATCGAGGCCCTCCAAAGGGTGCCTGATAAATCTGAGTGGCGGTTCTTTCCGCCTCGGCAGGCCCACGTGCGGGCGCTGGCTATCCGTCCAGGCGAGCCCGAGATGATCTATGTCGGCATCGAAGAAGGCGGTGTGTATGTGAGCGAAGATGGTGGGAGCACCTTTCACAGCCGGAACGAAGGGCTCTATCGAGACATCCATACGATCAGGCCGTGGCCGGGAGACCCGACTCTCCTGTTTGCCACCACGGGGGACGGTCTGTACCGAAGCACGGACCAAGGCCGCCACTGGTCGCACATCACACAAGGCATCACGCGGTCGTACACCGTCCCATTGCTGATCCAATCGGCCCCGCCGCATACGATGCTTGTTGCCGCAGCCGTGGCCCCGCCCCCTTCCTGGGAACGAGGTACCCGTGGCGCTGACGCGGTGATCTTTCGCAGTCGGGACGGGGGCTTGACCTGGGATGAGGCTGCCACCGGCCTGCCCTCTCCTCAGAAAGGCATGGTCTTTTGCCTCCTTGCCCATCCGCATCACCCTTCCCGGCTCTTTGCCGGCACCACAGATGGGAAGGTCTATGCCTCCACCGATCAGGGTGATCACTGGGGGCTTCTGGCCGACGGATTGCCAGAGGTCTATTCCATGGTGTTGATATCCTGACAGGGCAAGATACTTTCAACCGATTTGCGTCGGCAGGTTGGGTAGGGTAGAGTTCAGAAGCGCGAGCTGCCGAAGCCGGAGTGGACGAAGTTGAAGTATTGTCAGTGCGAGAACTGCCCGCTTGGGGACGAGGGTGAATATTGTCCCGTCGCCGTGAATCTTTCCGAACTCGTGAAACGGTTAAAGACTTCACATCGTATGTGGATACCAGGGTCGTCGTGAAGGCTCCTGAGCGAACCTATGAAGAAGACACCAGGCTCCAGCAAGGGCTGAGCTCGATCGTCGGGTTGTACATGGTCACGAGCAACTGTCCCATTATGGATCAACTCAGGCCGATGGTGCGATTTCACTTGCCTTTTGCGGCAAGCGAGGAAACGCTCTATCGAGCGGTCTCCATGTATGTGACAAAGCAGTATTATGCGATGCGGAGAGGGGAGACCCCGTACTGGGAGTTGGAGAAACTCGCTCAGATCTATAGCGCCATCTCAGTGGTCAACACAGGGATGTCCCGACGCTTGAGGCAAGCTTCGACGAAGGACGCGAACGTCAACGCCCTGATTATTTTGTCTACTTTCGGTGAAACAGTGGGCGTTTCGATTAAGGACGGAGTAGGAAAAATCGAATATCTGTGCAGCTGATGCGGGCATGATCATGCTCTTGGCAGTTGCCCGAATCTGCCTCCTTCTATCCGGCCCCACCGCAATGGCTTTACCGGCCCAAACCATGCCAACCATGCCTTTCTGGGAAGTGCCCTTCCTGGCTAGACGATCAGCCGGTCTGTAAACAGTACCATGGAGAGGAATTCGCTTTTTCAAGAAGCGACACGCGTGCTGGATTGGGACCGTGTCTTAGCCGTTCTGGCGAGCCAGGCCCGGTCCGCGATGGGAGCTGAGCGGTGCCGCACCCTGTTCCTGGAGACGGATCTGGATGCGGCACGCGCACGGATGCAGGAGACCGCAGAAATGGTTGTCGCACGGGAAAGCACGCACCCGCTCCCATCCCTCGCCTTTCCGGATGTGCGGGGGCCACTGGGGCGCGTCGTCAAGGGCGCGTCGCTGGAGACTCTCGAGTTGCGAAATGTCGCGCTCGTTCTTGGGGTGCTTACGGAGATTGCGCAGTACTTTGGAAGGTACGGGGAGGAGATGCCTGCGCTTCGGTTGCTGACGGCCTCGCTCGCTCAGATGCGCCAGGCGCAATACATCCGGTCGGCGATCGACCGGTCCATTGATGAAGAGGGGCATATCCGGGAGTCGGCAACGCCTGAACTGCGGCGACTCATGCACCATGCACAAGGCCTCAAACAACAGATGCGCCACCGGCTGGAGGCGATTCTGGAGTCGAGGCGGTATGCTGCGGTGCTCCAAGAACGGTACTTCGCGCAACGAGAAGGCCGATATGTGGTGCCGATCAAGGCCGAAATGCGGTCCAAGATTCCCGGCATCGTCCATGACGTATCGGCCAGCGGCGCCACGGTGTTTCTCGAGCCGCGCGAACTCGTCGAGCTCAACAATGCGATCAAGGTGGCTGAGCTGGAGGTCGAACGGGAGGTTCGACGCATCCTCCAGGAATTGTCGAGGCTCGTGGCGGACCACGCTCCGGCTTTGCTCGACAGCCTTGAGGTGCTGGCCCGCCTGGACTGCGTTGCGGCCAAGGCGGGGCTCAGCCACCTCGTGAAGGGGCACACCGTCTCACTGAATAACACAGGGCGTATCGTGCTCCGCCATGCTCGGCACCCCTTGCTCATGCTGTCCAGAGAGCATGTTGTGGCAAACGACATGCTGCTCGACGAGTCCGTCCGCGTGCTGATCATCTCCGGGGCGAACACTGGCGGAAAAACCGTGACCTTGAAGTTGGTGGGACTCGTTGCCCTCATGGTCCGGGCGGGGTTGCTTCCACCCTGCGGGGCTGATTCGGAGATGCCGCTGTTCCCGGAGGTCTACGCGGACATCGGGGATGCCCAGGATCTGACGAGAGATCTCTCCAGCTTCTCCGCGCACATCACACAAATGATCCAGCTCCTACAGCAGACCTCGCCCTCCGCTCCTTCACCCGGCTCAGCCGCAGGGCCACCGAAGGCCTTAGTTCTCATCGATGAGCCGGTGACCTCCACAGACCCGACCGAGGGTGCGGTGCTCGCTGAAGCCTTGCTCGTGCGGTTGGCCAATGTCGGTTTGAAAGTTGTCGCGACGACCCATTACAACTCGCTGAAAGCACTTGCTCAGACAACACCGGGCTTCGCCAACGCCAGTGTTGAATTCAACGTGACGACGCTCTCGCCGACCTACCGCCTGATCATGAATGTGCCTGCAGGGTCGTCGGCCATAGAGATCGCCGGCCGACTCGGGATGGACGAGGCCATCCTGGAACACGCCGTTGGTTTGTTGGGCCAGGAAGACGGGAGGTTGGAGCGATTGCTAAGCGACGTGCAGGAAAGGCAGCGACGCTTGGACCAGGAGGCAGCCCAACTCGCTGAGTTGAGAGCCGAGGCTGAACAGTCCGCTCGAGAAGCTGCGGAGATTGCGGAGCGGCTCCGCGCATCAGAACGTGAGGAGCGCAGGGGTGCCAAGAAAAAACTGACAGAGGAGCTCCTCCGGGCCCGTGCTCAGGTTCAGGAGATTCTCGATGGCCTGAAGCGCGAGCGGACCCTCATCAAGGCTAGGGAGGCCAAACAGCGGCTAGCTGAGGTGGAAGCGCAGGCGAGAAGGGACCTGGTCAGGCCGACAGAGGCGCGGCCGATCACTGAGTTGAGGACCGGCGATCAGGTCGAGATCGTGAGCCTGGGCACCGTGGGGACGTTGCAGGAGACGCCACAGGGGAAAAAGCGGGTGCGAGTTCGTGTCGGAGAGAACGACATGTCGGTGGCTGTATCGGGTCTCCTGGGTTTGGCCGACTCTGGATCCGGGCGTGGATCTCCCGAGTTACGTCGTCCGTCGGGAGCCCGAACGTGGCCGAAGACCTCGGTGGAGTCCGGAGCCGCGACGGTGCTGGACCTTCGGGGCAAAACTGCTGAGGAAGCCATGGAATTGACACTTGCTGCGTTGGACCGGGCGACCCTGGAGGGGATTGCATCATTGCGGATCATCCATGGTCATGGGACCGGCAGGCTGAAGGCCGTGCTCAGGGACTATCTGAAGAATTCACCCTACGTGGCGACCTTCGGGGCGGGTCAACGAGAGGAAGGGGGGGATGGCGTGACGATCGCGGAGCTGAAGTGAATCCACCTGGGGCGTCCGCGAAGTGTTCGCCGGCTACCGAACCTGCTGCATCGCGGTCAAAGCTTCGTAGGCCTGGCGCACGGAGCGAACCGGTGAAATTTGCACCAGAAAGGGAGTTTTCCAATCGGCGTCGGTCACGTCTTGCTCCTCCGGCACAAGGATCCTTTGCATATGAGCCTCGGACGCGGCGACAATCTTGAGCGGGACCGCGCTGACGGTCCCGATGTGGCCGTCCGGGGTGACCGTACCGGTGATGACCCGACCGGGGAGAACAAACTTGCCGTTGGCGAGCGCGACGACACTCAGACCGACCATGGCGGAGAGGCTATCGCCATAAATGGTGACGCCCTGATAGGGCAGGGACAGGACTACAGTCCATGAGTTTGGTGATTGCCCCAGAGCTCGAGCGGAGCGGTAGATCGCCTGCTGAATTGCAGTTTGCGCCATGTGCGAAAAGCGGCCCGGCCTGTTCTTGAAATGGACTGCCAACCCACGGTCGTCCTCGCGGACATTCATAGACAGGATCAGATGGGTCACCGTTCCGACTGGTTCTTCCTCATAGATCACGCCCAGAATCGGGATTATCTGTTCCCGAAATCCTTCCTGTGCGCGGCCGTCGGAGACCTGGACAACCAGCGTCAACAGGCAGGCGACGCCAACTGCGGCCCACAGGCTTCCCTGCCCTGAATGACGTCTATGTTGTTCGCAGCCACCCATTGCCTTCTCTACATCCCTTACATCCCTTTCAACAGCGTTATCGGTCCCGGATCACCCAGACTTGAAGGGAGCCAACCACCGCCTCAGCCTTCGAGGAATGTCTGGCCCACCATTACTCAGTATAGCTCGTTATTTTAGTGTATCCTTTTTGCAACACACCCTTTACAGACATAGCCTTGTACGGTGCCTTCAGGCTATTCGGTTCGCCTTGACGGAAACTTTGACCCTGCGAGGGCCAAACAACTAATTGTCATTCTGAATCAAAGGCTTATTAAACAAAATCTGAGCCACGCATTGTGAATTATCAAGAGAGGGGCACGATGCAGAGGCAGTCTTGAACACGTCGGTTGAAATGGTGGTGGTTGGGGTTTGTGCCACCGCGTGAGGGGGATGTCTAAGTCAACACAGACTTACTTCAGGTCTGGCCGGGCGAGCTGGTGTTCATATCGTCAACCTCCGGCACGAGACGCGCCGCATGAGTGAACCTCCTCCCTCTGGCTTACGCTTTTAACCAGACTCTATCTGTCCACCTCTCGGCGATTTTCCCCCCCATGCTTTTAGAGGTGAAATTTGTGTGGAAGGTGTGAACCCGACGAGGTCAGCGAACCGTGCTCGTTGAGTCGAATGTGGTGCCTACGGAAGGCGTGATGGAGCGAGTGATTCGCTGCGTAGAAAAGTGCTTTCTGCGCGGAAACCTGTATAATGATAACAGTAAAAGTATGTGCCTACCTACGGTGGTGGGCGTAACGTGGAACGGGTTCGATGCCCACCTTGCGTATCCACAAAACCCCTCCCGGCCCGCGGGCTCGAGCATTGTTGCAGCGCATGCAACAGTGTGTTGCGCCCTCCGCGACCCATCCGTACCCTCTCGTCGTTGATCACGCCTCCGGCTGCTACGTCTGGGACGTCGATGGCAACTGTTATCTGGATTTCACGGCTGGGATCGCGGTCAGCGCGGTGGGCCATGGTCACAAGCAGGTGCTTGGGTCGATCAAGGCACAAGCTGATCGCCTCCTGCATTTCTCGTTCGCGGATTTCTTTTATCCCTCCTATGTTCACCTGGCCGAACGGCTGGCCCAACTGGCGCCAGGTCGGGATCCCAAACAGGTGTTTCTGTGTAACTCGGGTGCCGAGGCGATTGAAGCGGCCATCAAACTGGCCCGCCATGCGACCCGACGACCCTACCTTTTGGCCTTTTACAATTCTTTCCACGGGCGGACGGTGGGAGCTGTCTCGCTGACCTCCAGCGCGGCAGTGCAACGCCGGGGATTCGCGCCGCTGCTCCCGGGCGTCTTCCATGCACCGTATCCGGATCCCTATCGCAGCCAGACCGGGAATGCGACGGCCGAATGTCTGGATTACATTGAGAACCTCCTGTTCCGTACGGTGCTGCCCCCAGATGAGACGGCGGCAATCTTTGTAGAACCCATCCAAGGGGAAGGCGGGCTCATCGTGCCGCCGAAAGGCTTTCTCAAGAGTCTCCGCCGGCTGTGCAATCGGCACGGGATCCTCCTTGTTGTGGACGAAGTGCAAAGTGGGATGGGAAGAACCGGGAAGTTTTTTGCGGTCGAGCACGATGGTATTGTTCCAGACATTATCTGTGTGGCCAAGGCGTTGGGCGGAGGGCTGCCCCTGGGAGCCATCATTGCGCGAAAGCGGATCATGTCCTGGGAGAGGGGATCACATGCCTCGACGTTCGGGGGGAACCCGGTCGCCTGTGAAGCGGGGCTGGCGACGATTGAAGTGATCGAAAAGGAAGGACTGATGCGCAATGCGACCGAGCAAGGTTCCTATATTCAGGATCGCTTGCGACGGTTGCAACGGCGATGTCAGTTGATCGGGGAAGTGCGCGGGCGGGGTCTGATGATCGGAGTGGAGTTGGTACGAAACCAGCAGACGAAAGAGCGCGCCGAGTCTGAACGGGACCGGGTGGTGCGAGAAGCCTTTCGGCATGGGCTTCTTCTGCTCCCTTGTGGAAGAAACGCGATTCGCGTGAGTCCCCCCTTGAGTATCTCCCGCGAGGAAGTCAATCAGGGATTGGCAGTGCTGGAAGAGTTGCTGCAATGAAGACGCTCGTCAAGAACTTCATTGGCGGGAAATGGGTCGAGGCTCGTTCAAGACGGTACTTTGAGAGTCGTAATCCGGCCACGGGCGAATTGGTCGGGCGGTGTGTGGACTCGGGACGGGAGGAGATCGACCAGGCGGTCAAGGCTGCGGCGAGGGCGTTTGAGTCATGGCGACGCGTACCCGCTCCGCGGCGAGGCGAAATCCTCTTTCGCGTGGCCGAGCGGCTGGTCCGGCATAAAGACGCCTTGGCTCGCACGTTGACGCAAGAAATGGGGAAAGTCTTGACTGAGGCCAAAGGCGATGTCCAGGAGGCCATCGATATGGCCGCCTACATGGCGGGCGAGGGACGCCGCCTGTTTGGCCACGTCGTGCCCTCCGAGCTTCCGAATAAATCTGCCCAGTGTATTCGAGAACCTGTCGGGGTCGTCGGCCTCATTACACCTTGGAACTTCCCCGTGGCCATTCCCGCGTGGAAGTCTTTCCCTGCCCTGATCTTGGGCAACACCGTGGTCCTCAAGCCCTCACCTGAGACGCCGGTGACTGCTGCCTCGTTTATCAAAATCATAGAAGAATGTGGGATGCCGCCCGGGGTGGTGAACCTGGTGTTAGGAAGTAGCGCACAACTGGGCGAGGCGCTGGTCAGCCATCCGGAGGTTGCCCTGATCTCGTTTACCGGCTCGACTGCCACCGGCGGCAAAGTCGCTGTAGCGGCGGCGACCCACCACAAGCGAGTGGCGCTTGAGATGGGAGGGAAGAACGCCATCTTGGTGATGGAAGATGCCGACCTCGATCTTGCCGTGGACGGCATCATCTGGAGCGCCTTTGGGACGACAGGCCAACGGTGTACGGCCTGCAGTCGGCTGATTGTCCATACGGACGTGAAGAATCAACTCATGAAAAAGCTGCTCGCCCGCTTGGCAAAACTTCGTATCGGGAACGGGTTGAAGCCCGGCATCGAAATGGGACCGATCATCAACCGTGCCCAACTGGAAAAGGTGCATGGATACGTGGGAGTCGGGCAGCAGGAGGGCGCCCGACTTGTTGCGGGTGGGAAAATCCTTTCGGAGGGCGAGTTCAAGAAAGGGTGGTTCTATGCCCCAACGCTCTTTGATTGCGTGACGCCGGCGATGCGTATTGCAAAGGAAGAAATCTTTGGCCCTGTGCTCGGGGTGTTGGAAGTCAAAGACCTCGATCAAGCGATCGCGATCAATAATGAGGTCATGCAGGGACTCTCCACGTCGGTGTACACGCGCGACCTCAATAGAGCCCAACGCGCGATCGCGGACATCCGGACCGGCATCGTGTATGTCAATGCCGGCACGATCGGCAGCGAAGTGCACCTGCCGTTCGGCGGGATGCGGAGGACCGGCAACGGGCATCGCGAGGCGGGTCAGGCGGCGCTGGAGACGTTCAGCGAATGGAAAGCCGTGTACATCGACTACAGTGGACGCCTCCAACGGGCGCAGATTGATACCGATTAACGGCTGGGACGCGTGAGGATATCACCGGCTGGCAGGTCATGGAGTCTAGGACGGCGGCGCCACAACTTGAATCGCTGATCGATGACCTCCTCAAGGATTACCTGTTACGGAATGCGGCGGCGAGGACCCTGAAAGCGGGCCTCGATCAGGTGGGCGTCGGCTTCAAGCCGGTCGTCGATCATATTACGATTCGGACCACGGACATCGACCGCCGCGCGGAAGAATTCGTACACCTCGGGTACGCATATCATGAGACCTTGGAGTACGAAGACTGGTTCGCCAAGGTGTATCGTACTCCCGGCTATCCTGCGTTGTTCGTAGATCAGGCCTATCCGGGCGAGCGCGGCAAGAGCAGTCTCATTCCCGGCTGGGTCGCTGTCTTTGGCGATCGCACCTTGCACCATGTGGCCATCAGGGTGGAAGACATCGAAGTGGCCATCCAGCAGCTCCGCGCGGAGGGGGTGACCTTCGCGGGCGACATCGTGGGCGCCAGGGGAGGCGTGTTGCGCCAAATCTTCACCACCCCCGAACGAGTGAACGGGCAACCCTTCTCCGTTCTCGAATTCACTGAGCGTCATCACGGCTACCAAGGCTTCTCTCCCCCCCAAGCAGACGGCCTCATGAAATCCACCTTAAGAGCCGATTGAATCAAGCCAATCGGTGCCCATCCGGACCGGAACTTCCATCCGCCTGGGGGCTGGTGGATACAAGCTTCATCGGGTCCACGCCCCACAACAACCTAGGGAGCTGCTGAAAATTCGCGCTTGGCTTACTTAGTGCTTCGATTCGCAATTACGGTTACGTATTTAAATCCGTAAATTCAACGCCGGATGCTCCCTCAGCACTAAGTCCTGAGGGAATAAGTTCGTCATCGAACTTATGAATCGATGGACTTAGGATGGCTGTGCCCTGCGGTAGGAGCGACGGGACTATTCCAGTGGGATGGTAATTACGATGCCGCCCATCACATCGTTCAGTTTGAAGTCCCTTTTGGGGCTGAGGGGATGGGTGTTGTGACAGCTCACGCACGCTTTGGAAACCGCCCGGTCCGCGTAGATCGCCTGAAAATATCGTTTCCGGCCGCTTTTGACCACGCCGGTATAGGGGCGCTCCGGGTGCTTAAGAACGTTCTTCAGGGCTTTTCGCTCGAAGTCAGTAGCCGGTCCGCTGCGGATCGGCCAGAGGCTGATCAGCCCGTATCGAATGCCGCTCCCGCTCTCCGCGGCCAGCCGCCCAGAGTATTTGAGGAACTGGGCCGGGAGCGGCAAGGCATTGCGCTGCTCCCAGTCCTCGGCAGCAAAGGTAATTCCTTTCTCCTGCATCCGCTGCACAACGTGGGTCGTGTAGATGGTTCGATCCGCTTGAATGACAGCGTGCACGTACTTCGCCACCTTCTCCGGTGCGATGCCGGGCAGGCGGTCCCTGGATTTCTCGCCGAAGGACTGTGACCAGGAGCTGACCAGGATCAAAGTGACGAAAGCGGCGCCCCAGAAAAGTGGTTTTCGCATGCGCGTGACGTACATCATCGTGAATTCTCCCGAGATGAGGTTGATGCGTGCACCGGAAAGGTGATGAAGCAGGAGGTCCCGCGCCCTTCCTCACTTTGGATCTGAATCCGGCCACCGTACTTGGTCACAATCCGTTGGACCACGGTTAAGCCAAGGCCGGTGCCTTCACCCTGACCCTTTGTGGTGAAGAAGGGGTCAAAGACCCGGCCGAGGTAGGGCTTGGGAATACCTGGGCCAGAGTCCCGAATCGTCACTTTGACCGCTCCCTCCTGTGTTTCCGTAGCGAGGAACAACACGCCCTCTCCCTGCATGGCTTGAACAGAATTCGTCATCACATTGACGAAGGCCTGTCGAACTTCATCGGGCACGGCGCTGATCGTTGGCAAAGCGCGGTAATCCTTCTCCACCTTGAGATGCGCTCCGTCGCTGCTGTGCTGGACCATCCGAAGGGCCTGGTCGAGCAGTTCGTTGACATCCACGTCGACGCGTCGGTCCTGCCCTTCGAGGCGGACGTACCCAGTAAAATCCCGAATGATCGAGGTGATCCGCTGTCCGTGCTGGACGATATCTCTGGCGTAAGCCTTAGCTTGATCGAGATCCTGTTCATCCTGGATCGCCTCTCCCAGACCCAAGATTCCGAAGATCGGATTGTTGAGCTCATGCCCAATGCCGGCGCTGAGCACCCCGAGGCTGCCCGACTTCTCGGCCTGGATCAGTTGGTCCTGCAGGCGGCTCTCATCGGTCGTGTCGCGCAGCACGAGTCCAAACCGCCGACCTTCCTCGGTCGGTCCACTGATTCGAAACCACTCATACCGGTAAATCCTTGTCCCGGTGTGGAGTTCCTTGCGGTCGGGCCCCTGCGCTGAGGCCATCTGGGGCGCCAGAGGATCCCGGGCCTTCCGCAGACGGGTCTGCGATCCGTCCGAGTCTGGATCATCACGGTTATCATCTAGCTGAGTGACCAGCGACTCGTGTTCGACGCGAAGCTTTTCCCGCGTCGGTTCGTCAAGCTGAATCAAGTCAAAGAGGCTCGTAGCGTTCGGATCTATCTCGGGTCGGAGGAAGGCATCCTTCGCGGCTCGGTTCATGTACTGAACATGGGCCACCGGGTCGAGCATGATGATGGGACTGGACATGGTATCCAAAATCTCGTCCGTCGTTTGTTGCAGATACCGGACCTCCCGGCTTTTCAGCTCAACCTGGTCGGTTAACCCGGCAAATGCAGCTTCCAATTGGGTGTTCATGCGATTGAGCTCATCCGACAAATCCTCGATCTCGTCACCGGTTTTGACGCTGATCGGCTCGCGCAGCTCACCGCGGCCGATCAGCCTCGCCGCCTCTTGAAGTCGTTGAATAGGTGTCACGATCCGGCTGGCTGCAAAATATCACAGCGTGGCGAGTAGTCCTACTGCGACAAGCCCGAACACGGAGATCCAGGTCAACAGGTGCTGGACGGGGGCGAAAAGTTCGTCGGATGATTGCCAGACAAACGTATGCCAGGCACTCCCGGTGGAAGCTGCGGTGGTCCTACTGGTTTCCGGAAGCGCGGCAAAACCAATGATAGAGGTGCTTTGGCCGCCATGACCGTCACTGGGAGCCTTGACCCAGCCTGGCTGCAGGAGTGTCACGAGTGGGATCAAGTTCACATCTGCCAGGCGCGCGCCGGTCGGGAGGATAGGGCAGCTCAGCACGATTCCGTCACTGTCAATCAACATGACATGGCCCGTCTTACCAAACCGAATCGGGTGGGTGGACGGAGCGAAGAATTCCTTGGCATCCAGTTCTCGATGCAGGACACCGATTGCCTGATATCCGATGCTATCCATCATGGGCAACGACAAGGAGAATGTGTAGGTGCCCAGATTGTCATTGAAGGACACATTCTCGATATACGGCTTGCCGACGCCTTTGTTGAAAGCCCCCCGCCACCAGGCGGTCTCCGCGCTTGCATAGGGGACTTTCGTATTGATCGTCGCAACCAAACTGCCTCTCATGTCGGTAATGAACAGAGCCTTGGTCGCTGCTCGGATGACGGTCGGTAACAACTGTCCCGGGTCCAAAAAGGATCCCGCATAGTACTGTTGGAGCAGATGGGCTAGCTTGCCCGTGGTGAGTGAGCGGGTGAGCTCGGGGTCCTTGGCTTCCCACCGCTCTCCTCCTTCCTTGAGGAGCGCGCGTGTTCCTTGTTCTTCGAGCTCCAGGATCGAGTCTCGCCGCTTCTCCAGTTCACTGACGATGAGTGGATCGGAAGCAATTCTGGAAGTTCGGGTCAACTCATCCCGGATCACCAGGTCCAACTTCCTGGCTGCCTCCGTAGCCAGCGCTTCGAAACTCATACCGCTGACTTCCTGGATTTCGCGGGTGCCCTGCAGAAAGGCCATCACAAGCCCGACGAGAAGCGGCAAGACACCCACCAGGAGCATCGAAACGATGAGTTTCGCCTTGAGCCCCCATCGAGCTTTCTTGCCCTTGGCGTTCTTTGGGCGATCCATGGCGTGGTCCGCTAGGAAGGCTGCCCCTCAAGCGGAAATTGCAGGCGGAACATCGTGCCCTTCCCCACTTCGCTCGTCACGCTGATTTTCCCGTGATTTTTCCCGACGATGGACTTTACGTTGTAAAGTCCCAGTCCCGTCCCCTTTCCTGGAGCCTTTGTGGTGAAGAAAGGTTCAAAGATCTGCTCAAGCCGACCATCGGGGATACCGCAACCAGTGTCGGAAATCGTCACGGTCGCGACTTCGTCTTCATCGCAGGTTGCCAGCGTGAGCGTTCCCTTTCCGTCCATGGCTTGGATGGCGTTGGTGATCAGGTTCACCAACGCGTGGAGCAATTCATCGGGTTTTGCCTTGATAAGCTGCTTGCCCGTGTAGTCTTTGACCACAGACAAGTCCTGGAGGACTGTCGCATATTGAGCGATCTTGAAGGCTTCCTCGAGCTTGACGTTGAGCTCGACATCCACATACTCGCTTGAGATCGACTGGCGCGCATATTGGGTGAACTCCCTGCTGATCGTGCTGATTCTGCGTACTGCCTGGATGATCTCTTGTGCGAGGTCTCGGATGGTCGTCGGATCATGTTCTTCAATGATCGCTTCTGCAAATCCGAGGACCAGGTAGAGAGGGTTATTGATGTCATGGGCAATCCCCGCTGCGAATGATCCTATTCCTGCCAGCTTCTCAGCTTGGAATAACTGACCCTGCAGTGTGGATTCGTGCTGAACCATGTTCCAAACAAGCTTGGCACCCGCGCCGCCTAAAATCTCGGCGCCTGGCGGCTTGTGTTGGTTGATCAGCGCGGGCATGGCGGGATCGCCGGTCACGTCCACAATAAGGTTCAGACCTTGTTCAGCGATCAGGTCAACGACGTTATCCGTCACTCGGAGATTCAGGTCCAACGCCCGCCTGATGCCCGGAGCAGCGGGGTTTGTATCTGCCACTCCGATCAGCTCAACCCCGGGAACCTGAGACAGCAGGTCGAGCAGGAGGGTCCCACCCTTCCCTCCTCCCAGGATTGCGACTCTCGTTGGTTCCACGTTCGGCATGGTCACTGTCTGCTTAGAGCAGGCGAGTCACGGTCAATACAGATTCACACGGACGGCGTCCCTGGGTTTTGAAGAGGACCCGCCCGCGCGAGAATGGCTCTGGAGAAAGAGCAACGTGCTGTTTACAACCGATGGATCTCCCGTTGATTCATCGCCTTTGCCACGGAGTCTCTCAGCTTCTCTCCTGCAACCGGCTTGACCAGATAATCGACCACGCCTTGCCGGAGGAAGGAAGAGGCCATATCCATATCTGGAAATCCAGTTAACACGATGAGTTGAACATTGGGGTACTCCTTTCGGAGGTACTCGATCGCTTCGACCCCGTTGATCTTCGGCATGCGAATATCGCAGATGATGACGTCAAGCATCAGCCGATTTTCACCTGTATTGATGACTTCGATGGCCTTCTCCCCGTCCTCTGCCTCGAGGACATCATATCCGGCCTTCTGGAGGGTCATTCGCACAACTTTTCTGATGTCAGGCTCGTCGTCTACGACCATGACTCGCCCGTTACCAGTGGATGTGCCGAACAAGAAATCTGTCCCTGACTCAGACATCGCGACCTCCTTCGTTAACGAACGTTGACTACCTCGCGTGCCCATCGCGTGTAGTTGAATGGCTTGGAGCAAGGAAGTTGATGCACGCTACCCGGTGTCTCGGCGCCGGTGTGCACACTGAGGTTGGAAGGGCCGTGGGAAGTCTGCCCTGAGGCGGCGAAAGGCACCATAGTGGTCCGTCGCTAGCGGCTTATCGGGGAATCTTGCGCGCCCATTATGGAGCGAGTTACGTACCGTTGCAAGGGCCATTTGGGCCCGGCCGGCTTGTCGAGTTCGTTGATTTTACAGCGCTTGTGGGGCGATCTCGCTGAGGTCGTGAGCCGGACGCAGCCCCTGGCGGATTCAACGTGAGGGATCGTGGAACTCGACCAGCGAAGGGATTCACGCCCTGGGGCAGGAAAAGCGGGGCAATGGCTACCGGTGTAACCCGGGAGCATGCAGGGAAGCATAGGTTTCTGAGTTGCGAAGGGCAAGGCGGACATTCCTGAGAAAGCCTGTGCGCTTGGCGCGACGGATGGGGCTGTGGCGATATCTCTTGCCAAACTGCGCTTCGCTCAGCTCGGACAGAGCGGTTAAGTCAGGCGCCAAGGTGGCCTCCGTAGGCTGGAAGGCAATTTCTTCGGTTGAAGAGGCGTTGACGTTGTAGGGACACACGTCCAGACAGTCATCACAGCCGAAGATCCGGTTGCCGAGCTTGGGGGCCAACTCCTCGGGGATCTCGTCGCCGGGTTTGTGCAGTTCGATCGTGAGGTAGGAAATGCAAAGGCGGGCATCCACCACGTACGGCTCCGTGATCGCGCCGGTTGGACAAGCCCGGATGCAAAGCGTGCAGGACCCACACAGGTCCGTTCCAGGGTCATCCGGCTCCAGATCGAGTGTGGTCAGAATCTCACCCAAGAGAAGCCATGACCCGTACTGTGTCGAGACCAGATTCGAGTGTTTCCCGATCCAGCCGAGCCCGGCCTGCTGGGCCCACGCCTTCTCCATCACCGGTCCCGTGTCCACGTAAGACCGGGTCTCAGCCCCAGGCGCAAACGATCTGATCTTTCCCTCTAACGCTTCCAGCCTTGGCTTGAGAACGTGGTGGTAATCCTCTCCCCACGCATACCGCGCAATGCGTCCGTGTCCCGGGCGCTCATCCGCCTGATGGTTGGTGAAATAGTTCATGCCGACCGAGATCACAGATCGGCAGCCGGGCAGGACCTCGATGGGATTGGCGCGCCGGGCCGGCTCGCGGCCCATCCAGGCCATCGCGCCGTGGAATCCCTGGCGAAGCCATTCGAGAAGACGCCGGTGCAGGACATCGGGAAGCGGGGTGACTGTGTCCTCCGAGGCGGTCGCAACGCGGCTGATGCCGACGGTGTCGAACCCCAGGGCGCGGGCTTCCTGTTTAATGAGCTCCGAAATCGTCACGATGAGTTATCGCTGCTGCGAGCAATCGAACATGACGTTAAAACGCGCAGAGCATTGCCTCGACCGACAGCGCGTGCATGTGCCGGTGATCTTGGTCTTCCAGTCGGTTTTCTTCTCATCAAACCGGCAAGAAGTGGTGCCGCCCTTCGAGATGGTAGACATGGGCTGGTTCGTCCCGGGAATATGCGCGACCGCGCATCCCGCAGGGAACGGGACTTCGCAACTGTGCTGGGCCTCACCCTTGGCCATGCCGAAATTGCAGAACTTTTCGGTGGTGGCGGTGGAACTTCCCATGGGTTGGGCAGCCGACACGTCAACCCACGCTAAGTTGAGAATCGCGGCGAGCGCCGCTGCGAGCAGGCTAGCGGTGGTCCGGGAGTCTATTCGAATGCTCATGGAAGCCCCTCCCGCACCGATCGTACCACATTCCCGCATCCGGATTATCGAAGAATTTTCTCGCTTCCCCCTCTCCGTTCCCTCTCCCCTTCCGTGCCCAGAAAAGACTCCCGACCCCTTTTCCTTGGACCTTTTCCTTGCTTTTCCTTGATGAGAGGGAGCGAGAAGAGGAATGTATGATTGCAAGACCTGACCCTCAATCTGTGACCCTCAATCTGACTATGATGTCACAAAGCGACGGGTCGTCAGCGCTTGACAGGGGCCAAG
>JACZQN010000088.1 GCA_022545705.1 Nitrospirota bacterium
CAGGTCCCGAATGCGTTCGGCATTCCCGCCACGGAGGCCGGTCAATAGCGCCTCGCGCATGGGAAGCGGAAGAGAGGAAGCCTCCACCGCTGAGGCAAGACGCTTGAGCATGGACCGGGCACCGGCCTGTGCGATCAGACGGCGGGAGAAATCCCACGCATGTGGGTTGGCGTCCCGGCTTCGCTTGAGACGGTTTCTGAAATCGGCGAGAAGCTGCGGATCAAGACCCATGGGGACGGGCTGGGTTCAATACGACACGAGACATCCCTTCCCAGAGCCCGCGCCACTTGTCCATAGCCAGCAACGCGTTGGCGCGGATCTTCTCCCGGTTGCCATTGAGGTCCGCGTATCCAGACACCGCCGCACGGAGCCAGCCCCCATGGTGCAGCTCCTCGAACAGGTGGGTTTCAAAAAAGCGGATGTCCTCCAGCGAGAGCTCTGGGAAGGTCAGGAGCCCACTGTAGAGATAACGGTAGGTCAGGCCGGCGGTCGTCTCGATCCCGAAGGAGGCCCCAAGTGCCGACGGGACATCGCCATGCAGGAAAATCTCTCCAACCGTAGCAATGTAATCTTGCGCTTCGTGGTAGAGCTGTTCCCGTGCCAGGCCGCCGCGGTCCACGCCCAGCCGATCCACCAGACGCAGCATCTGCTGGGAATGGACCTGCTCACGGTTGCCCTCTCCGTACTCCGAATAGAGAACTCGGATGAGTTCCAGGCTAATGGCCTCATCCTGGTCTGAAAGGTTATAGAGCAGGCCGATCAAAATCTTCCGAAACCGAATGCCGAACACGTACCACTGCTGGATAAACCGCCGCAGCTGTTCGTGCGTCACCCCCCGTTGAAAAGCCTGAAAGAACGCATTTGTGTGGACAGGGAGCGCTTGCAGTTCAGATTCCAACGCCTCTAGAAACTGAACGGTAGAAATCCTCGTCGTACTCTCTGCCATCTCAACGACCGGTGGCCTGACTGCTAGCCCTGAAGAAAAGTCAAGGCAACATAGCTCCCTGTTCCGGGCACAGTCAAGGCGGTTCGCTTGCTGTCATGTGCTCAGTATGTTAGGAAGAAACGAGCTGGATGTCACGGGTGCGCACCATGTCACGTAACCATTATTCGCTCGGCGCCGGCTTGGGCCTCGCCCTTGCGCTACTCGCTTGCCTGCTTCTCATTCCAGCCAGCGCTCATCCACGTGAGATCGAAGACGCGGTGGCCTTTCAGGAATGGCAGGTCATCGACGCCAACACCGGTCACCGGGTTGTCTTCGAGGAGTGGATCAGCGATCTGGCTGCGGGGGACGTCATCTATCTCGGAGAAGAGCACCGCAACCACTCACACATCGAAGCCGCGCTCAAGATCTTTGAAGGCCTCTTGGGTCGAGGCCGGCAGCCGATTCTAGCCCTCGAGATGTTCGCGTGGGACGATCAAGCTGGCTTAAATCATTACCTCACGGACCGCACCCTGGAGCGTGAGCAGTTCCTCCAAGAGGTGCACTGGGAACGGAACTGGGGAGGATCGTACGAGGACTACGAACCACTGATCAACTTTGCCCGAGAGCGCCAGATACCTATCTTGGCCTTGAATCCCCCTCGCACGTTGGTGCGGACCGTTGCCAAGCAAGGTCTGGCCCGAGCATTGGCTGATCCGGAAATGATTCGCTGGGGGATGACGAACCAACTGCTGTTCGATGAACCAGCCTATCGCGAAATTCTCCTGAAGCAGCTTCGCCTATGCCACGCAGGCCTCCCTGACGAGGTGTACCAGCGTATGTATGAGGCTTCGGTGTTCCGTGATGAAGGGATGGCCAAAACCATCGCGGAGTCACTCCGCCGGACCGACGCTGCAGCAACCCCTCGCCTCGGCCCGATCGTCAGCTACACTGGGGGAGGACACATTCAATACCAGCTCCCTGTCCCGAACCGAGTCCTTCGCCGGCGAGACGGTCTCGTGAAGCAAGCTACAATCTACCTGATCGCGTATGAGCCGGATCGCGCGGAGGAGATCCGAAAGCTCCTGCGGGAACACATTTCGGACTATGTCTGGCTCACGCCTCTGAGCGCCCATGGCGCCCCGCGACGATGCGGTTAGTTCTCACGTTCATTTTCACCGCACCATCAGCTACAATGGCTGCAAGAGACGAGGTGAGGGAAAACTTAAAACTCATAACTCAGAGCTTATAACTCCTCGTCACTCAGGGCCTCATTCGACCAGGAGGATGGCATGGCCGATCAGGTAGTCATCGCACAACGAGAGCCTTATGTGATGGAGGTCGGTCCCGGCACGGTATATTGGTGCCGGTGTGGACGCTCCAAGACACAGCCATTCTGCGATGGTTCTCATACGAGAACTGATTTCTCCCCCATTGAAGTGGAGTTTAAGGAACGGAAGCGGGTTGCATTTTGCGGCTGCAAGCACACGAACAAGCCACCTTTCTGTGATGGAACTCATTCCACGCTCTAAAGCCTGGAGTCTCAACCTTAACCTGAATCTTGTGGAGCTTACCGATGGCCAACATCATTCTCCCATCCGCGTGGCGCATCGCTGAGCGTGAGGCAACGTCCGAATCCGTTTATGTGACGCGCCGCGCGTGCCTCGGCCTGTTAGGGCTAGGCGGCTTGGCCCTCACCGGCATCCTCCCCGGCTGCTCGATGCCCGTGAGTGAGGAAGAGTTTGCTAAGGAACCCCGGAACTGGGAGTTTTCAGGGGCCGACCGGACGGTCTATCCGGCAAAACGGAATCCGGCCTTCCCGTTAGATCGGCCCTTGACGGCAGAACACATCGCGGCCCAGTACAATAATTTCTATGAATTCAGTGAGGCGAAGGACGATGTCTGGCGCAGAGTGGCGCGGTACAAGCCCAGGCCTTGGCAAATCGAGGTGAAGGGCCTCGTCCGCAAGCCCATGCAGATTGATGTCGATGACTTGCTCCGGACCATGCCGATCGAAGAGCGCCTCTACCGGCTCCGTTGCGTGGAGGCATGGGCCATGGCAGTGCCCTGGACCGGGTTCCCGTTCAAGGCGCTGCTGGACCGCGTCGAGCCGCTCTCCACCGCCCGCTACGTTCGGTTTACATCCTTTCACAAGCCGTCCGTCGCAATGGGGCAGCGAGGCTACGGGCCATGGCCCTACACCGAAGGCCTCACGATGGCGGAGGCGATGAATGAACTCACATTACTGGTCACGGGCATCTACGGGCACCCGCTTCCTAAGCAGCACGGCGCCCCACTCAGGTTGGTGACGCCCTGGAAGTACGGGTTCAAAAGCATCAAGTCCATCACGCGGATCGAGTTTGTTCATGAACCACCCGCCACCTTCTGGAACACCTTGGTTCCGCACGAGTACGGGTTCCAGGCCAACGTCAATCCGGCTGTGCCTCACCCCCGCTGGTCCCAGCGGACCGAGCGCATGATCGGCACAAACGAACGCCACCCCACGTTGTTCCTGAACGGGTACAAGCGCTGGGTCGGCCATCTCTACACCTAGCCAGCCAGTCCTGCTATGGCCCTGCTTCGTGTCGGTGATCGAGGAGCGGGCAGGGGAGAGAGACACGTCAAAGCTTGCCGCCACTTGGCGAGGGTTGACCCTGTGATGCGCGCGCTCATGACGCGCGTCGGGTCATGCGGCTTGGCGCCTCGTCGTGATTATTTCGCGACGCTCTGCGACTCCATTATCGCCCAACAACTCTCTGCCAAGGCAGCCGCTGTGATTTTCGATCGCTTCGCCGACCTGTACACGAGTCGCCGCCCCACTCCGTCCGCGGTCCTTGGAACCCCTTTGACTCGCTTGAGAGGCGTAGGTCTCTCAAGCCAAAAAGCCAGATACTTGAAGGATCTGGCATCGGGATTCCAGGATGGTCGAATTCAACCGCGCAGGCTGGTACGTCAATCGAATGAGGAGATTATCGCTACGTTAGTTTCGATCCAGGGAATCGGCCGATGGACCGCCGAGATGTTTCTCATCTTTTCCCTCAACCGACCAGACGTGCTCCCCGTGGATGACCTGGGGATCAGAAAAGCAGTTCAACGGTGGTATCACCTCAGGGCAATCCCAAAGCCAAGAACGCTCCGCAAGATCGGGAAGCCATGGCACCCATATGAAACCATCGCTTCCTGGTACCTGTGGCACAGCCTCCATGAGCCCCGGCAGATCTCGTCACGAGGCTGAAGAGGCGGGCTTCGCCGTGAGGCGCATCATGAGAATGTAAAGGGCGCAGAGAGCGACCGCGAAGCCTCCGACCAAATAGGAGCGATCCCGCATCACCTGAAACAGCAACGTCGGGTTTTTGATGAGATCCGGCTGATCACCAAGCAGATTGCCCCCAAACCACGCCAGCACCCAGCACCACAGACCTGCTCCGATAACTGTCATCAGGCTATACAGCCCAAACGGCATGCGGATGAGGCCCGCAGGGATCCCGATGACGTGGCGGACGACCGGGACGAGCCTGGCGAAGAACACCCCACCGGCCTCATAGCGTGCAACCCAGCGCTCCGCACGGACCAACTTGTCCTCCGGACAGAAGATATATTTGCCATAAAGGAGGAGTAACGGACGTCCGAGCCACCGAGCCACCCAGTATGTGGCGGCAGCGCCCAGATAACTGCCAAGCGTGCCTGCCAGCACGACCCCCGCAAAGCTGTAACGGCCCTGTGCCGCCCAGTAGGCGGCCGGCGGGATAATAATTTCGCTCGGAATCGGGAACACCGAGCTCTCCATCGCCATCAACAGAACGATACCGGGATAGCCCCAATCGTGGACCCACTGGAACCAAATGCTCACCCCCTGCTCCATGCGCGTGGTGCTCCGGACGTAATGACGCGGCGATTGTACCTGGAAGGCCCCTGCAACACCATAGAACGCTGCTACGCGTGGACTCCACGGGAGCAAAAGTCACCGACGGAGTGAATGCATGCGCGACCAGTGAAGTGGTGCCATCGGACCGCGTAGGCTTCGCCGAAAGACGGCTTGCCCTTGCCCGTCGCAGGAGCCTTTGCGTAGAATCCGCAGTGGTTTCTCAGCCTCGACACTCCAGTGCAGTCTCAGTTAGGCGGGTATCGTTTCCATGAGAAAAGTTCTCGAGAGCCTCTTCCCTCTATGTGGGTGGGTCGGACTGAGCGCCTCGCTCGCGCTCGCCGGCGAGGCTGCCACGGGCCCACGTACCTACAACGGTATTTCGTACTTTTACTATACGGTGATCAACCTCATCCTCATCTATGTATGGCGCGTACGACACGTTCTTCAAAAAGTCCTCACCAACCCTCAGCCTTATCTGTGCGACCTCTTGTTGGGCATGAACTGGAGGTGCTGTAATACGGACTGGCGGCCTGGGCCTGTATTATGCAAACCACAAATCTACGATCCGCCAGTGGGGTGCTGGTCGAGCAACGGCTCCAGGACCGTCACGAGATGGTCCACGATCACACGATAACCCTCACCGGTGGGATGAATGCCGTCAGCCTGATTGAGCCCCGGGCGAGTGGCTACTCCTTCCAGAAAGAACGGCATGAACGGGAGGTCGTAGGTTCGGGCAAGTTCCGGATACATTCCGGCGAAGCGCGTGGTGTATTCGGCGCCATAGTTCGGCGGCAGCTTCATCCCTGCCAGCACCACAGTGACCCCTTCCGCTCGCAACCGTTGAATGATCCTCTCAAGATTGGAGCGCGTTTCGCTCGGATCTACGCCGCGCAGCCCATCGTTTCCGCCCAGCTCCAAGATAACGATACGAGGCCGGCTGTTCAGTACCCAGTCAACACGACGGAGACCGCCAGCCGTGGTCTCCCCGCTGACACCCGCATTGACGACGTGGTAGTGATACCCACGCGCGTCCAGTCGCCGCTGCAGTTGAGCCGGGTAGGATTCTTCGGGCGCCACTCCCAGTCCGGTCGTGAGACTGTCTCCGAACGCCACAATCTTGGGTTGGTCTACGCGAGTCGACCGCTGATCCTGCCCAGAGCTGGCCCGCTGTTCACTGGTCGACGGAGGACTCGACGGGGAGAGCGGTGGCGAGGATTGCTCACACGCCACGATCGCCAGACAGACTGCTCCAAGAAGTAGGCGCAGGAGAATTCCTTGGGAAGCCAGCGCAAAGGAATGAAGCATCTTTGGGCGGAACCAGGTCATCACTGTATAGTATACTTTATAACATAGTCTTCAACTCAGTCCTGCATTCACGCAAGTCTTTCTGAAGACATGATCATCGTAAAATCCCTCAGGATGCGGCTTGCCGCAGGCGATCACACGGTCACGGTTCTGGATGACGTCACTCTTGAGATTCCCGAGAAGCAGATCGTCGCGATCGCGGGGCCGTCAGGCAGCGGGAAGTCCACGCTGCTGGGCCTGATCGCGGGCCTGGACAGACCGACGGCCGGATCCATCAGGCTGGACGGGCTGGAGATCACCACCCTTGCGGAGAGCGAGATGGCCCGCTTCCGGCGAAAGAACATTGGGTATATCTTTCAGTCCTTTCACCTCATTCCAACGCTCACGGCACAGGAAAATGTCGCAGTTCCCCTGGAGCTGCACGGGGACCCCAGCGCTTCAGCGCGTTCGGCTGAGCTCTTGAGCACAGTGGGACTCCAGGACCGGCAATCCCACTATCCCGTTCAACTGTCCGGTGGTGAGCAACAGCGCGTCGCTGTGGCCCGGGCCTTCGCGTGCCGTCCAGCCATTCTGCTGGCGGACGAGCCGACAGGGAATCTTGATTCGGCAACTGGCCGGCAGGTCATTGACCTGCTCCTGGCGCTAAACCGAGACCACGGAAGCACCCTCGTGCTGGTAACCCACGACCCCAACCTGGCTTCCTATGCCGATCGCATCATCACGCTCCGTGACGGTCGGATTGAATCCGACCGCCCAAATGCCTCCGCCTCGGCCCCTCCAGGAAATAAGTCATGACCCTGTTCCCACTCAAGATGGCCTGGAGAGAGACGCGCGCGGCCTGGCGGCATTTCCTGTATTTCTTCGTCTGCATCGCGCTCGGGGTCAGCGCGCTGGTGGGCGTCGGGCTCTTTGCCGCGAATGTGGAAACAGCGGTGACCCGGGAGGCGCGGGGGCTCCTGGGGGGCGACGTGGAAGTCCGCTTGTCTCGGCTCCTGAGCGAGAAAGGGCAAGGAGTCCTGCAGTCGCTGGCCACCCGCGGGATCACCACGATCCACGTCAGTGAGTTGGTGGCGATGGCCGCGGTGCCGACTGCAGGGGCTGGCGTTGCCCTAGATCTGGGGCAGCTTCCACCGACGCAGATCGTGGAGCTGAAGGCAGTTGATGCGGGATACCCCTTCTATGGAGATTTGCAGCTTGAACCAGATCGGCCGCTCGCTGAACTCCTGACCCCGCCCGAGTCCGGCTGTCAGTCCGCTCCCTGTTACGGTGCCTTGGTCCAGCAGGCTCTGTTGATCCGGATGGGCCTCGCGGTTGGGGATCGCGTGAAAATCGGCCAAGCGGTCTTCACCATCACCGGCCTCATTCGGAAGGAACCGGACCGCGTCGCCACTATGTTCAGCCTGGGCCCGCGGGTGATGATCTCTCGCAGCGGACTTGCGGCGACCGAGCTGATCCAACCGGGCAGCCGTGTCCGGGAGCGCTATCTTCTGCGCGTCCCACCGACCGTGTCATCTGAGGCCTTGCTCTATGAGCTACGGGGCCGTCTGGCCGGCGAATCCGCGCGCGTGATCACGTACCGAACCGCGCAACCGCAGCTCAAGCGCTTCCTGGACCAGCTCACGCGCTACCTCGGCCTGGTCGGACTGATCGCGTTGTTCGTCGGGGGCATCGGCGTCGCTACCACAGTCCGGGCCTTCCTCCGTGAGAAGCTCCAGACCATCGCGATCCTGAAAACGCTGGGCGCCGATTCCGGCATCGTGGTCCGGACTTACCTGTTTCAGACGATGTTCCTGGGCATCATCGGAAGCCTCGCGGGGGCGGCATTGGGGGTCGGCGTTCAGGGAGCCCTGCCCCCGATCCTTGCCGAAATGCTCTCAAGCGATCTGCTGCATCAACTAAAGTTTTCGCACAACCTCACCATGGCGTCCCTGTTGCCGATTCTGAAGGGCGTCGCGCTCGGGATTTTGACCACGCTGCTGTTCACGCTCTGGCCCTTGCTGGGGATTCGTGACATCCAACCCGCCCTGATATTTCAGCGCGCCGCATTGTCCGGCGACAGTGGCCAAGGGTTGGCGCATCCCAGCCGGCGGGCGGATTGGCGACGATGGCTGGGGCTTGCTGATCGCCTGCGTTTCCTGACGGCCATGGGAATTGCTGTTGGCTTAGCCGGGTTGGCCATCTGGCAAGCCGGCTCATGGAAGGTTGGGCTCATCTTCATCGGTGCGTTGGCTGCCGCCGTGGTTCTGCTCCTGTTCGCCGCTCTCGCCGTGGTGCGCGTGATGAAGTTGGTACGCGGTCCCAGATCCCTCATCATCCGCCAGGCCATCAGCAACCTGCACAGGCCAGGCAGCCAAGCGACGCCTGTTATGGTTGCAGTGGGGATCGGGGTCATGGTGATCGTGTCGGTCTCGCTCCTGGAACGTTCCCTCTTGCGCCAGGTCGAAGAGAGCCGTCCCGCTGATGCCCCCACGTTCTTCTTTATTGACATTCAACCTGATCAGAAGGACGCGTTCATGAGCCTCATCCGAGCAAGGACGACCGACCCCAATCCTCAGGCAACTCCAATCGTCCGGTCACGTCTGCACGCGCTGAACGGGCAGCCGGTTGAATCGATTCTTGAGAGCGACCAAGAAACGGGCGGGAAGCGAGACAGGCGAAAGAAGTGGTTTTTCACACGGGATTACGCGCTGACGTTTCTTCCCCAACTGCCGAAGGGCAACGCCATCACGAAAGGCACCTGGTGGGCCCCGGGTGAGCTGCCAGGCAAGCCGTTGGTGTCAGTAGAAGAGGACGCGGCCAAAAATCTGGGACTTGATCTCGGCTCCACGATCGAGTTCGAGATTCAAGGCACCACAGTCTCC
>JACZQN010000089.1 GCA_022545705.1 Nitrospirota bacterium
AAAGCTGTCTATGGTTGGGAGTGGGGGAAAGCTTAGAGGGAGTAGGCGATCAGGAGCGAGCTCGGGACAGCGCGCATGTTGCACAGCCCGTCGTCGTGCAATGCCAATCGGTTCCGTCTATGCCCGACGAAGGTCCGGTGTTGTCAGAAGGCTGGTACCGATGGGTCCAAGTGTGTTCCAGCTCCACCGCTTCATCGGCGGACGAGGTATAGGCAAACCAGAAGTACCGGTAGTTGGAATGTTGGGCGAAGTGTTCGAGCGTTTCAGCCAGATCGTCAGGGCTTGCGCCCACAAAATTGGCCGACCTGCCGTTTTTGGACAGAATAAACGCGCCCGGCGATTGATTGCCGACAAACAGATGAACGTACCTCAGGCTAAAAGGCCCCGCGAGCATGGCTTAAAGGTAAAGGTAAAAGGTAAAAGGTAAAAGTTTTCGAATTGTTAGCTTTTCTACTTGTGCCTTTCTACTTAACTTGGTTCATGCCTGCCATGCGGACAATCTCAATCTTGGACAAGGTTGCCAAGAGGGCAACCGGATTGGGAATGCTCGTGTCCGCAGGCACATAGAGAATCGCCCGCCGAGCTTGGGTACGGGCGATCACGCGTTTGATTTCGTTGATATCGGATAACGACAACGCGGCCTGCTCACGACCACAGACGACCACGCGCTCAAGGGGGGCTTCTACCAGAAGTCCTGCCTGCTCCCCTTTGTGCTGGTCCAGGATCGGTTCTGTCCGTCCCCCATTGAGTCCGGTTACAGCTTTGGTTGCGACCTGAGCCACCCATTCATTGAAGACGAGACCACTGGATCCCATCTGCTCACCTCCTTGTCTGGCGCTGACCTCCGTTGTCTCGACCGAACAGGGAAATCCGCGCAGCATGAGAACTCTGACTCTGGTGTGGGGACTTATTCCGGCGAACTGGTAGGAGAGACGTTCGCGAATCGCGGACGAGGGTGAGATGACGTATCGTGGAACCTGCCGTTTCAGACATGCCACCCCTCAAACCGACAAGCGGTATTAGGGTCCACACTCTGGTCATGACACGCACCAACGGCCTTGGTCAGGGGAAGCGTCGTGGCTACAAGTTGCCTATAGCAAGGGCGACTTGTGAAGTCAAGCGAAAACTACAATATACGGGGTAGGCCGAATACAAGCTGTGCAATATGTTGTGGAGTCACTGGAGATAAGTGGTGGATTTGTTCTGGAACCATAGGGTATCCCGGATAAAAAAAGAGCCGGGAATGCGGACTTCGCATCCCCGGCTCCCATTCGTCCCTGAGTTTATCCCCAACTCACCTTACTTCGTTTTCTTCACGTACGCCTTATAAATGGGCTTGGCCCCGTTGGCTTCCTCTTCCAACCCTACCATTTCGTGGCCAGTGGTCTGACACCATGCAGGCATATCTTTCTTGATCCCTTCATCGTCGGAGAGCACCTCCAAGACCTGCCCCGTCGTGAGTTCCTTGATCTTCTTGGAGGTCATAATAATCGGCATAGGGCAGAAGTACCCCAGCGTATCCAGCTTCACATCGGCTTGTATCATGGAGTGCTCCTTCACGAAAGATCCGCTTGCAAGCTTCCCTTCACTCAGATAAACAGGTTCACGCTCCCCTGTCTTGCCTCAGCCAGGTAGGTGGACACCCCGGCCAACTGATCCACGCCATCGATTAAGGTGTCTTTCGAGATCCCCATCAGCCCCATCGTGGTTGTGCAGGCGATGAACTGGACGCCGAGGTCCTGCGCCATGGACAGCAACTCCGGAATTGCGGGCATTTTACTGGTGCGCATCACGCGCTTCATCATCCGGGTCCCGACTCCCAAGAAATGAAATCTCGAGAGAGGCAGACCTTGAGCCCCGCCCTTATTGAGGACACCAAAGAGCCGGCGCAACCAATCCTTCGCCGCGCTCGCGGTCCCCTGACGGCGAATGACGTTCAGCCCCCAAAACGTGAAGAACATGGTGACCTGCATGCCCATCGCAGCCGCGCCGGTCGCAATGATAAAGGCAGCCATGACACGATCCATGTCTCCGCTGAGCACGACAATCGTCACGCGATCGGGCTTGGTTTCCTGTAATTCCGCCAGCGTCGTTGCTGGTTCAAGTTTTGCCACAGTCATCGTTTCACCTCACGAGCAACAGCGGACTGTCTTCAGATGAACGACTCCTACGTCAGAGTTCACTATAGTATCTGGTTCTTTTCGCTGTCAAGGCCACTTCCTCCAGGACCAGCCAACCCTATCTATCTGGCTCATTTCCTTGCGGAAACGAGAACTCTCGCATACGCTAGTGATTTAGGAAGATAGAGGAGGGCCCTCGATGCAGAAACCCAGGACTTGGTTCCTCCATTACAGCGCTCTTGTCGCTTGTGCAACCTGGGCGCTCTACTGCCCACCCCCGGCTGACGCAGAACCCCATCGATTCGCAACCGTCCCAGCGCTCGCAGTCAGTTTGAACGGGAGTCAAAAGGTCGGCGGCATCCATTATATTGCCATTCAGCTCGACCGGGATCCTGAGCATCGTGGTCCCACCATCCTGTTCAATGAACTCTCCCCGGGGTCTGCGGTCGGTGGCGCTTGGAAGGAGGGGATCCGCACGGCGTTCGCCGCGGCGGCGAATGCCCTCAGGGAAGACCAGCGAGACTGGATACTCACGATCAAGAACCACACTTACAACACTTTCACCGAAGGCTCCAGCGCCAGTGGCGCTGTGGCTGTCGGGATCATGGCTGCCTGGCGAGGTGACACGCTGCGTCCCGATGTGGTGCTGACCGGTGAGATTACCGCCGACGGCCGGATCCGAAAAGTGGGCAGCTTGCCGAGCAAACTGGAGGGCGCCGCCGACGCCAAGATGCAGATGCTACTCGTGCCGAAAGGCGAAGCGCGGACCCCAAACTGGAACCTCTATGCACTGGGCAGACAGCGGAATCTCACGGTCATCGAGGTGGGCTCACTGCAAGAGGCCTATCACCTCATGACCACCCAGAGTCAGTGAAGCTCCCCGGGCTCACGCCCGTGAAATCTTACGTCACCTTGGTATCAACCAGCAGGCCGATCGCCCGCCGAATCTGCTCACGCGTGCCCAACAGGACCACCACATCACCCTGCTCTAATCGGACTCTCTGTGATGGATTCGATTCCGTGACACTGTTTCGAGTGAAGGCGATGACCGATGCGCCGGTCCGCGGGCGGATGGCCACCTGTCCTAAGGTCTTCCCGACGGCCGGCGAGTCCATCTCGATGCGAAAGGTCTCGACCTCAACATCGGTCAGCGTACCGGCGCGGAGATGATGGGCCAATTCCGGCAACGCGCTGCGCCGGAGCAACGCGTATCCCTCTGTCCTGACCCGCTCCGCCTTTTTCATGATGAGCTCCTGGGGCATCTTGTACGTGCGCAGGACCATCGCGAAGATTTCGATGGAGGTTTCGAACTCCTCGGGCACGACCTCGTCGGCCCCCAATTGATGCAGCTCGTCCAATTCCCTTAAGTACCGCGTGCGCACAATGATATGGAGAGCGGGATTGAGCCCTCTCGCGATCTGCACCGCGCGCCGTGCGGAGAAGGGGTCCGAGATCGCAACCACGAGGACCCGGGCGTCTTCGATCCGGACATGGCGGAGCACCCTTGGATTGGTAATATCACCGTAGTAAATGTGCACCCCGCTCTGCGACTCAAGTCGCACCGTCTCGCCATCCAGATCAAGAGCCACGTATGGGATTTCCGTCTCTTCCAGCACGCGCGTGAGGTTGCGCCCATTCAGACCATAGCCCCCGATAATCACATGGTCCTTGATCTTGAGGTGCCCGGTCATCGTATGGGCCACATGGGTGGTGGTCCTGCCGGGAAACCAATGATAGAGACGCTGGAACGCTTCGGCCCGTCTGGCGACATGAGGGGCCCACTGGATGAGGAAAGGCGTGATCGCCATCGTCAGCACCGATACCGCCAGAAACACTTGATACGCCTCCCCAATAAACAGCCCGGCTTTCTGACCCTCGAGCGCCAGGATGAAGCTGAATTCGCCGACCTGCGCCAGGGCGATCCCCGCGAGAATCACCGAACGGGGGGGGAGCCCAATGGCCAACATCGCCCCGGCGGACGTGATGAACTTCACCAGAAGCACCGCGCCGATCAGCCCCAGAATGAGCATCGGATGAGACAGCAGGACGCGAAAATCCATCAACATCCCGATCGAGACGAAGAACAGACTGTTGAAGCTGTCTCGGAAGGGCAGCACTTCAGCCATCGCTTGATGGCTGTATTCGGATTCCGAAATGACCAACCCCGCGATGAAGGCGCCCAGCGCGAGCGAGAGGCCACTCATCGAGGTCAGCCAGGCGATCCCAAGGCAGAGCACGATGATCGTCAAAAGAAACAGCTCGCGGCTGCGACTTCTCACAATCTGTTCAAGCAGCTTGGGCACGAGAAACCACGCTGCGACAACAATCAACCCAACGAGCACTGCTGATTCGGCCAGCGCCACGAGCATTTCCGTCATGCCCCCCTCGGCCGGACCGGCGAGCAGGGGAATCATCAGCATCATCGGCACCACGGCCAGGTCCTGAAAGATCAGAATGCCAATGGTGGCCCGGCCATGGATGGAATCGCTCTCGCCCCTGTCCGCCAGCGCCTTCAGGACAATGACGGTGCTGCTGAGCGAGAAGAGGAAGCCCCAGAAGATCGCCTGACGATACGGAAGCCCGATCGACACCCCGACACCCGTGGCCAAGAGCAGAACGCCGAGGACCTGAAGGGGCGCGCTGATGAGCAACAGGCGCCGCGAAGCGGTCAGGCTCGCAAGCGAGAACTCGATCCCGATCGTAAACAGCAGCAGGATCACGCCGATCTCGGCCAGCACCTGCACCACCTCGAGGTCCGAGATGAGATTCAGGCCATACGGCCCAATCAGCGACCCGGCCACCAAAAACCCCGCGATCGAGGGCAAGCGGAACTGGTGAAACAGGAACACCACGGCGATCGAGATCACGAAGATCACCAGCAGGTCGCTTAGCACAGTGTGATCGGTCACTCTCCCCTCCGAAACCGCACGAGTCCTTGACGCTGGGCCAGACTATACACTATTCGTCGCCGGGCGAAAACGCGCTTTGCGCAAGGCTAAAGGTTGTTTACCCTTTGCCCTTCACGCCTCACGCCTCACGATGATTGACACAGTCCTGAGTCCTCATTGCTCAGTCCTGATAACAGGGCCGACCCTGTGATATTGCAGAGAATGATGGATCGGAAAGCGGGGTGGTTTCAGGAACACACGGCGAGAAAGAAGCCGCCGCTGTTTCCTGGAGTGGTGGAATTTGTGAAGGAGGCGGGCAAGCGTTACAGGCTGGCCATTACCTCGGGGGAGACGAGGCGAGATCGACTCTTCTTACTTTTTACTTTTGCCTTTTTACCTTTTACTTGCGCTCTTGCGCCCGTATGCGGTCAAGATATTCCAGGAAGAACGCCAGGAAGATCGAGAGGAACAAGGCGAGCACTCCCGCAATCATCATGTTCAGACGAATGCGGGGCTTACTTTTCATTTCGGCGGGGATCGCTGGATCGAGCACTTGCACCGTAGGGGTATCGCGGGCCTCCGCGATCTTCGCTTGCTCGTACTGAGAGGTTAACATGCCATAGAGCGTCTCCTGCACTTTCAACTCCCGCATGAGCCGCCCATAGTCCAGCGCCAGCAAGGGCACCGTGATCATGGCCGGGTGCAGCCGATCCCCAGGCAACATGCCCTTCCCATTCTTCCCGAACTCGAGCAGACGCAGTTGCTTTTTCAGCTCCTCGATGCTCGACCGCACCCGCGCGAGTTCCGGATTATCCGGCGACAGGTAGCTCCGCATGACCTGTAGTTCAACCTCATTGGCGCTAATCTGCGCCTGCACCTGGGCAGCAGCCGTGAACATCGCTTGGGACTGGGCTTCGACAGCTACTGTTTTATTTTTCACCTGGAACTCTTTGAGGGTTTCCTCAGCCTTGACCAGATTGACTCGCGTTTCGTCCAATCGTTGTTCAATAAATGCTCGGTTCTGGCTCGCCTTGCTGACATTCAGAGTCCGGTTCAGGCGATCCAGTTTCGTCACGTAAAAGTTGGCGATGTCCGCCGCCAATTGAGGGTCTTCGGATTCAACGGTGATCTTAATCACTTTCTCCTTCGAAACCTTGATCTTGGTTTGGCCCTCCAGTGCCTTTCTAGCACCCTGCATGGTTTTGGCTTCATACAGTTCGAACAGGTTGAACTGCTTAATGACATCATCCGCCATGGTGCGTGACTTCAGCATCGCAACAAAGATATCCGTTGGGGTCGCGGGCATCCCCGGCAACGAAATACCAAAACTCTGCGCCCCACTTGCCGCGAGTAGCGCACCCAGTCCGCCTCCCTGCTTGGAATCAAACTGCGGCAGGAGCGTCGCCGTGGACTCGTAGATCTTGGGCATCTGCAGGCTGACCACCATAGCGGTGAGGACGGCTGCCACACAGAGCCCGCCGATGAGCCACCGGCGCTTCCAAATCACACGCCAGTAGTCTAGTAAGTTGACTTCATCGTCGAATCCGCCCTGCGCCGGACCGGCCTGGTTTATGTGGTTTGTCTCGTTCACGGGGTTCTTTGCGTCTATTGCGTCATTGCGTCTATCGCGTCGGCGCGTTTGTTGCGTCGCTAGCGTCGATTGCGTCCATCGCGTCGTAGCGTCTGTTGCGTCTTCCTACGACTCAACAGACGCAACAGACCAAAAAACGCCTTATCCTTTTCTACTTTTGCCTTTTTACCTTTTACTTGCGGAGGCCTCAGCCCTGTGCCTCGTTACTGGTTCCCGATCACTGCGATGCCAGCCGCTGCCAGGGCTATACTACCGACGATGCTGGCCACAGACTGCCAAAGGGCCAGCTTGGGCGTCTTGGCCTCAATCTTCTGTGGCACCACGATTGTGTCTCCAGGCTGCATCTCCTTAACCCGGACATAGGCAGACTCGGTCGCCCCATTCGCCCGCATCACGTAGACTTGCTTCATATTGGCGTTCTCTGTGGGACCGCCCGCCTGGTCCAAATAATCCTGCAGGCTAAGCCCCACCCGGTGCACGACATTACTCGGATTTTTGACGGAGCCGATAATACTCACGGTCTGTGGCGGCTGCGGAATCGTGATGCGGTCGCCCGCTTCCAGTCTGATATCATCTTCCGTTCCTTCGAGCCGCTCGATCGAATCCAGACGCACCACTACACGGCCTAAGTCTACCCGTGACGCAATTGCTTCCAGTTGTTGCAACCGAAGCGCCAGAACTTGTTGCTCCGCGCTAGCGCCTCCACCGGCAATTTGGGCCCTGCCTGCCGCCACGCCCGCCGACTCCGCAGTGAGCCGCTGCCTCTCGGCCACGATAAACCGTTCGAGCTCAGCCTCCTGCTTTCGCTTGACCGATTCCCGAATCAGCACAATGCCCGGCGGAAAGGCGTTGGGCGTGAACCCGCCAGCCCGTTTCAACGCGGAGCTCAGTCGCTCGCCTTGCTCGATGGTAAAATAACCTGGACGTTTGACTTCACCTTCCAAGACAACCAGCTTCGGCGGACGAAACTGACTGGCCACGACGATTTGGTCCAAACGGTGAAGGCGATGATTTTGTTCCTGATCACCCGTGAACAGCGCGACGGGGCTGAACTGAATCACCTGAGTTCCATAGGTGACCGGATCGGTCCGGATAATTTCGGCCCGATCCAAATAGGCATCCACAGTCAACTGATCTCGCGTCAACAGGTCATGAACCCGCATGCCCGGCCGGTATTCATACGGTCCGGGACTCTTGACCGCGCCTATTAGGCTCACCACATTAGCCACCTGCGTCGGAAGCGACGCAATCCGCACATAGTCGCCATCATGAATAATCGGGTTAGCTCCTAATGGGCTCGACTTCTTTTTCTCCTTCCCTTTCTTATTGGCTGACCTAGCTTTAAAAGCCTGCGCCAGATCGACCTGCATCAAGACACGCCCACGGCCGGGTTCCACTCTATAAATATGGCCGCGTTGTCGGTCAGCGATAGGAGTAAGACCCCCGGCAAGACGGAGAAGATCGGTCAGACGCGAGCCAGGCTTGAATTCATAAATAGCCGACCGCTTGACGGCACCGCTGATCGCTGCCACAGCGCCAAGCGGCGGCACGAGAACCACATCACCAGCCTGGAGCCGCCGGTCCTGGGTCCGGTCGCCTTTCAGCAGAAAATCGTAAAAGTCCAGCTTGGCCACCACTCGCCCATCTCGCACGACCGTCACCTGCCGCAGCGAACCCGACTTGGCCGGTCCGCAGGCCGCATAGACCGCGTTGGAGACGGTCGCGAGGGCGCTCATTTCATACGCACCAGGACGGACCACTTCTCCCACGACGTAGACTTTGATCGTGCGTAGCCGCGCCATGGAGACATGCACCTCAAAGCGCTTCAACAGCTTCTTTAGCCGGCTGTGGATGGTCCGTTCTGCCCGCGAAAAAGTGAGGCCACCCACCGGGATCGCCCCCACCTGGGGGATCACTAGCATTCCGTCCTGTTCGACCGGCACGATGTAGCTGCGATTCAAGCTCCGATCCGGGACATTCCAGATATGGATGGCAAGAGAGTCCCGGGGACCGATCACATAGTCGGGCCCCACCGGGACATCCAGCACGGGAGCGAAGCTCGAGGCCTGAACGTCGAAGAACTCATACCCAAACTGCTTCAACCGGCGTTTGACAGTCTGCAGAACGGAGAACTGGGCAAAGGCCTCTTCAATGGTGAAATCCTTCGTGCGGCTCCATTCGTGCTGCTGTAATCTCCAATCCTGCTGTCCCGGGATCACTCCCTGAGTGCCCGTTAATGGACTCATGGCTGTCCCGGCCGCACCCGCACCCCGTTGAAATGCTTGCGAGGGCGCTCC
>JACZQN010000090.1 GCA_022545705.1 Nitrospirota bacterium
CCGTAAATTCAACGCCGGATGCTCCCTCAGCACTAAGTCCTGAGGGAATAAGTTCGTCCCTCGATTTCCCTCGGGATGACCCTGAGCCTGTCGAAGGGTCGTCATCGAACTTATGAATCGATGGACTTAGCTTCCCCCTCACGGAGTACGATGGCCTGGAAGATCACCGCCGACGTGATCGTGGTAGTCCATTTTCTCTGGATTCTGTTCATTATTTGCGGAGCGCTTATCGGCCGGTGGGTGCGGTGGGTCAAATGGCTGCACGTGGGAGCTCTCGCCTTCAGCGTGTGCTTGCAACTCTTCCAGTGGACGTGCCCGCTGACCCACCTGGAGGTCTGGTTGCGCCGGCGTCATAATCCGGCGTTGGGCTACGTGGGGGATTTCCTGGCCCACTACGCCGAACGCCTAGTCTACTTGCCGGCCCCCCGGGGTGTGGTCTTCGCCGTCACGTTGCTTGTGGTCGGTGTCACAGTTTGGGCCTACTGGCCACGAAGTCAGCGAGACTGATCAGTTTTCAGCTCCAGGGCCCATACGGCAACCCTGCGCTATACTTACATCGTACCATCTGTCCTAAGTTGCGAGGAAGGAGAGGACTGTGAACTGGCATCGCGTCGGACTGTTCGGTCCCTTGATGGTCATCTCGCTCGTCGGGAGCTTTGGCGCAGGTTTCGCATCTAAGACGGTCTATACCTATGAGGATGTCAATGGTACCGTGGTCGCCACGGATACGTGGGAGAAAATCCCGGAGTCGTACCGCTCCCGTGCGAAAGCTCTCCATGTCCCGGAAGGGGGCGTGGAGAGAAATGAAACCATTGAGCACCTGAAAGCGTTGCCAGCGGCTGCCGCGTCCAAGGCAGAGGGTCTGGGGCGAAAGCTGTTCAGCCTGCTGCCCGACACCATTATCCCGGGGATGACCGTGTATCAGTCAGTGGTGCTCATTGGTGGCTTCGTCGGCATTGTGCTCACGCTTGCCACCATGCACCTGACCAAGAGCCTCGGCTTGCGGTTTGCAATGAAGTGGCTCCTGATGTTCCTTATTGTTGGAACCACCTACTCGATGTATTTCTCGGAGCTTGGTAAGAAATTTACTCCGATGTCGGGAGAGTCAGGGGCTGTGGCCACCGACAACGTGATGGAGAGGGTGAAGCAGAAAGCCAGCGAAGTGGAACGGCTCCAGGAAGAAAGGGACCGGCAGCTTCAGCAACTGGAATAGGGTGGCGGGGGATCCTGACCGGCCCGGTGCCCAAATGGTCAATCGGCGTATTTCGGCACTGGGATGGTCTTTGTCGGTGGGGGCGGCGGTGGTAGCTGGAGGGCGAATTCTTTGGAGTACGGATTGAGAATGGGCTCGTGCGTCAACCGCTGCCGCCGCTGGACGAACTGGACACTCTGTGCGCTGATCTCCACGCGGTCAATCCGATCCTTTATGGTGAGGAAGTTTGGCAATCCCCGCAGGGCGAACAACTGAAACGCCAACGACCAGTCATACGTTTCCTTGCCCCTCTGCCTCACAATGAACCGCGCTTCTGGCGACGGAGGACCCTTGAAGATCAACACCCAGACATTCGAACGAAAGGCGGGCGTGTCAGGCTCCCGTGGCGGGCGAAACTCAGGCACAAGAGCAGGAATTTGTTCGATCGGGACGGCCGGAGAAAACTCGACCTCCGCCAGATAGACGAACAACATCGGATAATCAGCGGGGTCGTTAAGATCGGGAAGATACCGAAATGAGTACCGCACGTTGACGCCATCCCGTTTATAGTTATACACATCCTCGCCGAATTCCGGCGAGATCAGTTTCTTGTAGTAATCATCCCAGTCCTCGAACGTGTAATACCGGAACACCCGCAGGGCGGCCTTCCTGTCTCGGACTGCGTGAGGAGTGCCGAGTTTGGCTCGCAACTCCGGTTGCGTGAGGCCAAGGTAGCCATCTTCAAAATACGGGCCGGCTTGGGCCGGGCCAGCCAACATCGTGGCCAGGAGCCACACCCACCCAGCACTCAGGACTCGCAGGGCAAGACGGTAGGACAAAGAACCTCTCCGACGGTAACTCTTTCAAGCATCCTATTTTGTGATTCCTCCAAAGTCAATCATCCCATAGGGGCATTCACTTGCTTGGCTTGCCATGATCCAGTATCATGACCGAAACATTTCTGTCGTAACATCAAGGGGATCGAGCACAAGGAGTTGTGTGCACCTGCTTCGATGGCCACACACACCCTCTCACCATGAACCAGGCCGACCCAGTTGATCGAACATGCCGGTTGGAAGACCTGCTCCGTCGTCGAATCGTCATTCTTGACGGCGCGATGGGCACGATGATTCAGACCTACGAGCTTGATGAGGCAGGCTACCGGGGCGATCAGTTCGCCGGTCACCCGCAGGACGTCAAGGGGAACAACGACTTGCTCTGCCTCACCCGCCCGGAGATCGTCGAGGCCATTCATCGTCAATACCTCGAAGCCGGAGCGGACATCATCGAGACCAACACCTTTAACTCCACCGCGATCTCGATGGCCGACTACAAACTTGAGGATCTGGTCTATGAGCTCAACGTGGCGGGTGCCAGCCTTGCGCGCAAGGCGGCTGACGCCGCGATGGCGAAGGACCCGAGCCGTCCGCGGTTTGTGGCGGGTGCGATCGGCCCGACGAATCGCACAGCGTCGATGTCACCGGACGTCAACAATCCCGCCTTCCGCGCAGTCACGTACGATCAGTTGGTGACGGCCTATTCGGAACAGGTCCGGGGACTCATGGATGGAGGGGTGGATGTGCTTCTCACCGAAACGGTGTTTGACACACTGAACCTCAAGGCTGCGCTGTTTGCCATTGATCAGTACTTTGAAGAACACGGTCGGCGCGTGCCGATCATGGTGTCGGTCACGATCACGGATCAGAGCGGGCGCACACTCTCCGGGCAAACGATAGAGGCCTTCTGGAATTCCATTTCGCACACGCCCCTCTTGAGCGTCGGCATTAACTGCGCACTCGGCGCGAAGCAGATGCGCCCGTATCTTGAGGAACTTGCCCACATTGCCCCGGTGTCTATCAGTTGCTATCCGAATGCCGGGCTGCCCAACGCGTTTGGTGGGTTCGATGAGACTCCGGACAGGATGTCCGCCGACCTGCATGACTTTGCGGCGCACGGATGGCTGAACATCGTTGGCGGATGCTGCGGAAGCACGCCAACGCATATCACAGCAATCGCTGAGGCCGTGCGGGAATGTCAGCCGCACGTTCCTGCCGTCTGCGAACCACTCACCCGCCTGAGCGGACTCGAGCCGTTGACGTTCCGTCCCGACTCGAATTTCGTCAACATCGGCGAACGCACGAACGTGACAGGGTCGCCCGCCTTTGCGAAACGTGTTTTGAATGGTGAGTATGAACCCGCAATCGCTATTGCCCGGCAGCAGGTTGACGGCGGGGCACAGATCATCGATGTCAATATGGATGAGGCCCTGTTGGACTCACAAGCAGCCATGGTGAGGTTTCTGCACCTCGTCGGTTCCGAGCCCGACATCGCCAGAGTCCCGATCATGATTGACAGCTCCAACTGGCCGGTGATTGAAGCGGGGCTCAAGTGCGTGCAAGGGAAGAGTATCGTGAATTCGATCAGCCTGAAGGAAGGCGAAGAGGCATTTAAAAAGTACGCCCGGCTCATTAAACGGTTTGGAGCTGCGGCTGTCGTGATGGCGTTCGACGAAATCGGCCAAGCTGACACGCTGGAGCGCAAGGTTGAGATTTGCACACGGGCGTACCGCATCTTGACCGAGGAGGTCGGTTTTCCCCCACGGGACATCATCTTTGATGCCAATATCCTCCCAGTCGCCACCGGCATCGAGGAGCACAACAATTACGTGGTCAATTTCATCGAGGCCACTCGCCAGATCAAGGCGACGCTCCCGCACTGCAAGGTGAGCGGCGGTGTCAGTAATATCTCGTTTTCGTTCCGCGGCAATAACGCTGTGCGGGAGGCCATGCATTCCGCCTTTCTCTATCATGCAATCCGGGCTGGTCTAGACATGGGCATCGTCAACGCGGGCCAGTTGGGCGTGTACGAGGAGATTCCCAAGGACCTCTTGGAGCTGGTCGAAGACGTGCTGCTCAACCGGCGCCCCGACGCGACCGAACGGCTGGTGGCGTTCGCAGCATCCGTCACACAACGCGGGAAAGTTGCCGTCAAAGATGATGCCTGGCGCCACGGCTCGGTCGAAGAGCGGCTCTCGCATGCACTGGTGCACGGACTCACGGAGCACATCGAGCAGGATGTGGAGGAAGCACGGCAGAAGTGTGCCAAACCGCTTCAGGTGATCGAAGGGCCGCTGATGGCGGGCATGAATGTCGTGGGTGATCTCTTCGGTTCCGGGAAGATGTTTTTGCCGCAGGTGGTCAAGAGCGCCCGCGTCATGAAGAAAGCCGTTGCGTACCTCGATCCTTTTATGGAAGCCGAAAAGCAGGCATCGGGAGACTTACGCGCTCAAGGCACCGTTCTGATGGCCACCGTCAAAGGTGACGTGCACGACATCGGGAAGAATATCGTCGGCGTGGTCCTTGGTTGCAATAACTATGCGGTGATTGATCTAGGCGTGATGGTGCCGTGTGAGAAGATCCTCCGTACCGCCCGAGAAAAACAGGTGGACATGATCGGTCTCAGCGGCTTGATTACGCCGTCGCTGGAGGAAATGGTGCACGTCGCGGGGGAAATGCGACGAGAAGGGTTGTGCCTGCCCCTGCTGATCGGTGGTGCGACCACAAGCAAAGCCCACACGGCGGTCAGGATCGCCCCGGCGTATGACCAACCGGTGGTCCACGTGCTGGATGCGTCGAGAGCTGTGGGTGTGGTCGGACAGTTAATCAGTCCGGAGCGACGCGATGCCTTTACCGCAGAGATACGACAGCAGCAAGACCAGACGCGCCAAGCGCATGAAGCAAAGAAAGCGCAAAAGCCGTTACTGCCTCTTGCGCAGGCGCGGGTACGGAAATGTCCTACTGATTGGAAGACCGCGGACATTCTCAAGCCGGCGTTCGTCGGGACGCGAGTGCTGGACCCATTCCCGCTTGACCAAATCGTGCCGTTCATCGATTGGTCTCCGTTCTTCCATACCTGGGAGTTGCGTGGCCACTATCCCCAGATTTTGGAGGACAAGAGGATGGGCAGCCGAGCGAAAGAACTCTTTGACGACGCACAGAGCTTGCTCAAGGAGATCGTGGATCGCAAGCTGCTCACGGCCCGGGGAGTGTACGGGTTTTTCTTCGCCAACAGCGTCGGCGATGATATTGAACTGTATGGTGATGAACGGCGGTCCGAGGTCCTGACCACGCTCCATACCCTCCGGCAGCAATCGGAAAAACCGGCGGGGCAGTTCAATCTGGCGCTCGCCGATTTGATTGCGCCGAAGTCCGCGGGACGGATCGATTATGTGGGAGCCTTTGCCGTGACCAGCGGAATCGGCATCGAGGCCCTCTGCGGACGCTTTGAGAAGGAGCATGACGACTACAACTCAATCATGGCGAAAGCGCTCGCGGACCGGCTGGCCGAAGCCTTCGCTGAATTCCTGCATCAACAAGCTCGGAAAGACTGGGGGTATGGAGCGCGGGAACAGCTCGATTACCCGGATCTGATCCGTGAGCGGTACAGGGGGATCCGACCCGCGCCGGGTTATCCCGCCTGTCCTGACCACACGGAAAAGCGGCTGTTGTTCGACCTACTGGAGGTGGAGAAACACACCGGTATCTATCTCACGGAGAGCTTTGCCATGTATCCGGCGAGTTCCGTCAGCGGCTTCTATTTCGCCCATCCCGGTGGGAAGTACTTTGCGGTTGGCAAAATCGGTCGAGATCAGGTTTTGGACTATGCCCAACGGAAGCGAATGGACACGCGGGAAGTCGAGAAATGGTTGAGCCCCAACCTGAACTATGATCTCTAAGGCGTTGTTCCTTTTGCCCTTCGCCTTGCCTTGTGCTGAAAGCGGCTGGCTCCCGGCTCTGGGCGACAACTCAGACGCTCACCGCGACTGCTTCGACGTGGGCACGAGCTGCTGCAGTGGCGAGAGCCTCCGTGATCCACCCGAAGCGTTCTTCAGCCCAGCCATTGAAAGCCTCTGCGTCGGGGAATACCAGGTCCCAGGCGCGCACCGCATCCAACATCAACAACTGATGCGGGCGGTTTTGGCCGGGGAAATAGACCACGAGGACAGCGGAGCTGCCGATAAGGCTGATGTCCGTGAAGATATGGATCATGGCAGCCGCGGGCAGCTCAATGGTGCGCGTCGCTGCCTCCACGATGGGACTGAACACACGATGGAGGAACTGGGAGATCCTCTCATAGGGGGCTTTGGACTCGTGCAGACGGGGATTGGGAGCTTCGCTGAAGAGATTGTCAGTCAAATACTTGGTTGCTTCCCACGTGGGCATTGCGCCGGAATCGACGAGCGACTCACAGAGATACCCAATCCAGTTCCGGGTGACAATTGGCGCATTCATGACACGCACTCCTCCTTTCGCTTCTGACCGCGGCTTTGTGCTCGGATTGTTGGAGAAACCGGAGACAGTACCTGGCAGGAAAATCCTGAGGACCCACCGGTCAACGAGTATTTATTGTAGCATCTTGCTCGCAGGATTGTCAACCAGTAAGACTCGCCATGTTCTGAGCGCACCACACACATGGACGCGCAAGCACTGCGGCGTGCTGGCAATCTTGGCTGAACGTAGTGAGCAGTGACAGATGCCCTACATTTTCCCTTACGAAAATGCCTTTGTGCTTGGCATCGCCACGCTGATTGTTGCTCTCCTCATTTATCGGTTGAGAGTCGTTCGGCGCCGGCGTCGCGATCAAGGGGCATCCGAGCGCGTGGACTCCTGAGGGCCCCGCGTCCCCTGTACCTGTCTTCATTGATCTTTTGTCCGCCGCTCCTTATAATCACTTTTTCTTCGACGTGGGTGAACTTTGCATGAATAAGGGGATGCAACTCCTGCGGCAGGACGGTCGGCGGAAGGATGAAGTGCGGCCGGTGAAAGTCACCCGAGACTTTATTAAATATGCCGAGGGGTCCGTGCTGATCGAGATGGGTGGCACAAAGGTCATCTGCACGGCATCGGTGGAGGAGAAGGTCCCGCCATTCCTCAGAGACAAGGGGCGTGGGTGGGTCACGGCTGAGTACGCGATGCTCCCGCGCGCCACCCAAGAACGCTCGACTCGCGAGGCGGTGCGCGGCAAACAGGGCGGCCGCACAATGGAGATTCAGCGGTTAGTTGGGCGCGCCTTACGCGCCGTGACAGAGACCGAGGAGATGGGTGAACGGACGATCTGGGTGGATTGCGACGTGATACAGGCCGACGGGGGAACGCGAACCGCCTCGATCACCGGCGCCTTCATCGCCTTGTCCGACGCCTTCGCAGTTCTCAAGAGAAGGGAGTTGATCAAAAAGCGCCCCCTCACGGATTATCTTGCCGCGGTAAGCGTTGGGCGTGTGGGGGGCGAAGTATTGGTCGACCTCGACTACGAAGAGGACTCCAAGGCTGAAGTGGATATGAACCTTGTGATGACGGGACGAGGGCGGTACGTGGAGGTGCAAGGCACCGCCGAACGCCAGCCTTTTGAGAAAAAGGATCTCGACGAATTCCTGACACTCGGATGGAACGCGATCCAGGGGCTCGTCGCGTTGCAAAAAGAAATGGTCGGAAATCTCGAATGATCACGATGGCAGGTTCTACAAGACCTGCCCGTCCGTTTTACCTTTTTCATTTTGCCTTGCCGCCTGTGACGGGCTGACGGGCTCCTGTGGGCGCCAGCTCGTGTAGTGAATCGAGGGAGATGAAGGAGCACTGTAGCTGATCGAAGAGCTGGTGCTGGCAACGCGGAATCGCGACAAGTGCGCCGAGCTGGCTGCTTTGCTCGGTGATCTGGGAATCAGGCTCCGGACACTGGCCGACTTTCCAGAAGTTCCGGATGTAGCAGAGGACGGGGAGACCTGCGAAGCCAACGCGGTCAAGAAAGCGAGCGCAGTAGCGCGGCATACGGGCCTCCCTGCCATCGCGGACGATACCGGGTTGCAGGTCGAGGCGCTCGGGGGCCGACCGGGCGTGTACGCCGCGCGATATGCGGGTGAGACCGCGAGCTATGAGGATAATTGGCGCAAATTACTCCGTGAGCTGGAGGGCGTTCCGCGGGAGCAGCGCCGAGCCCGCTTCATCACGGTGGCAGCCGTGGCAAGACCCTCCGCCGAAAAGGTGGAAGTCGTCGAAGGAGTACTGGAAGGGTTCATCGCTGAAGCACCCGTAGGAACGGAGGGCTTCGGGTACGATCCGGTGTTTTATGTCCCGGAACTGGGAAAGACTTTGGCCCAGCTCACCTCGGACGAAAAAAACCGGATTAGCCATAGAGCGAGGGCCGTGATCAAAGCCAAGGTGCTCTTGCGAAGTATGGTGTAGAATAGAGGAGCTGGAGTGTCGGGGCGTAGCGCAGCCTGGTAGCGCACCTGCTTTGGGACCAGACAAGAGGGGGTTGCTCAAGTCCTTGACGACATGGGCAATCCCCTTGCCCCGCCTGCATGATCGCCACATCGCTCATTCATCTCTCTTTGTTTCTCTCCCCCGCTCTCCTGCCCATTTTGTCGCTCTCGCTAACACCTATATAACACTGACGAGCGATCAGCGCTCAGCCCCGCTGCCTGGCATCTTTATCCACAAAATTGCCCCGGTGGAACTCGGTTCACAAAATC
>JACZQN010000091.1 GCA_022545705.1 Nitrospirota bacterium
TCACCTCCCCCACCGCCGGAGCGTTCAGCGGCACCAGCGAATGCTCCTAGATGAGCTTCCAGGTGGAATCCTTGGTCAGGCTCTCCACCACCTCCTGCTGGATCTCCTTGGCGAAGCGCTTGCGGATCAGCGCCGCCGGCGTCTTCCCCTTGCGGAAACCGGGGACGGAGGCGGCCCCTGCGTACTTGCGCGCCACCTGTCGGCGCTCCTTCTCCACCTCCTCGGCGGGGATCTCCACCTCGAGGGTGCGCTTGGACGGAGTGGGCTCGAGAACGGTTGCTTTCATGGGACGACGTACTCCCGCGGGACATAGGGGGCCGGCGGCTGCACCGGCGAGTCATGGAAATGGACTGGCGGAGAATGGTGCGAAAGGCGGGACTCGAACCCGCAAGGGTTTCCCCACACGCCCCTCAAACGTGCGTGTCTACCAGTTCCACCACTTCGGCGCCGCGGCGATTATAGAAGCGCCCGAAAAGTCTTGTCAATCAAGGCCCTATTCGATAGAATCACTCACGAGTGCGTGACGGAAGCCGCAGAGGCTACACAGAAATTCGCATCCCTCGTTTGATAGCCTTTCCAAGAGAGCAGTGCACAGCTCCACTCAGATACCCGGAGGCGCTCGCGGCTCCGATGCCCGTGTCGGAGCGTTCTTCGACGTGGATAACACGCTTCTCCCTGGCTTGGCGATCGAGGTTCGTTTCTGTCGCTATCTATGGAAGCAGGGCGTAATAGGTTGGACTGAGGCGGCCCACAGCCTCTGGTTCTGGATCCGGCACGTACCTCCGTTCTCCCTCCACCCGTTGCGCCAGCAAAAAATCTATCTCGATGGCAAGCTCTCCGCAGAAATTGACGCGCGCGCGCAAGAATTTGTCCGCTACGAAATCTGCCCGCGCCTGTCTTCCCACGGATTGGCGAAGCTGGAGTCGCATCGGAGCGCCGGCCACTTCGTGGTGCTGCTCACCGGCTGCCTGGACTTTCTGATCGCCCCTCTGGCACGATATCTCAATGTGGCCGCCGTGCTATGTGCAAAACCCGAGCGGAATCTCGAAGGCTATTACACAGGGCGTGTCCTACCGCCCCTCCCCTACGGAGATGGCAAACGATCCTTGCTCGAATCCTTCGCTCAAGAACACTGCCTGGACCTGAAAGCCTGCTATGCCTACGGGGACAGTCCAGGCGACGTCGAGACTCTGCAGCTCGTGGGACACCCGCTGGTCGTCAACCCCATCAGAGGCATGGCGCGCATCGCGCGACGTCAGGGTTGGCCCATCGCGAGGTGGAACTGACCTGAAGAATTGTTGGACGCAATCGGCAATGAATACATCAGCAATTCTGAGAGTGACTGAGATCTTCCACAGCATTCAGGGCGAATCCAGCTACGCCGGCCGACCGTGCGTGTTTGTTCGATTGACGGGCTGCCCCCTGCGCTGCACGTGGTGCGACAGCGAATATACCTTTGAAGGGGGAACCGTGATGACACTCGAGGAGGTCTTCGCTTCCGTCAAGAACTATGACTGTTCCCTGGCCGAGGTCACGGGCGGCGAGCCACTCCATCAACCAGGCGCACTTGCGCTGATCGAACGACTCTGTTCGCAAGGCTACGATGTCCTGATCGAGACGAGCGGAGCGATCGATATTTCCCCCGTCGACAGGCGAGCTCACATCATCTTGGACATCAAGTGCCCGGGTAGCGGCATGGTCGAGCGAATGGACTGGGAGAATCTTGCCAGGGTGAGCGCCAAGGATGAGGTGAAGTTTGTCATAAAGGATCGTGCTGACTACACATGGGCCTGCTCGATCCTCACGCAGTACCAGCTGGCAGGGCGCTGCACGATCCTGTTTGGGCCGGTGTTCGGCGAGCTTGAGCCGCGCCAGCTCGCGGAGTGGGTGTTGGAGGATCGGCTGCCGGTACGTCTCCAACTTCAGCTTCATAAATACATCTGGGACCCGAATATGCGAGGAGTGTAGGGGAATCGACAAGTATTTGGAATCCAGCGGGAGTGTAACGGGTTGAATGTGGTGCATGTGAGAGTGAAGCAAGGGCGGATCGAGGCCGAGCCGGCTGAAGTTCTGGTCCTCAGCCACCACGAGGGAGACTCTGCGATGCAGGAAGAGGCCTCGATTGTGGACCGAGCGCTCCACGGCTCGCTCCGTGGCCTGCTCAAGAGCGGCGAGTTCGAGGGAAAACAGAACCAGACCGTGTTGTTCCACACTCAGGGTAAGATCCCGGCGAAGCGTGTGCTTCTCGTGGGCCTTGGGAAGAAGAAGGACATACGCACAGACACCGTGCGACAGGCAATGGGAACTGCAGTCAAGCGGGTGTCGCAAACCGGCGCGCGGTCTTTCGCCACGCCCATACCTGGCCTGGCCGTGCCAAGTGCTTCTCCGCTTGAAGTGGCGCAGGCCATGGTCGAAGGCTCCCTCCTCGGAGCCTACCGCTTTTCCGTCTATCGGAGCCAGGCGTCGAGCGAACCAAAAGGTCTTGCGCGCATAACCATGCTGGCTCCCACTAACGGGAAGGTGTCGGACCTGGAAGAAGGCGTCCGAAGGGGACTCGCCAGCGCAGAGGCGACCGCGTTCGTCCGTGATCTCTGCAACCATCCCTCCAACGTGATGACGCCCACCCGGCTGGTGAAGGAAGCCAAGGCCATCGCCAGAGAGCGAGCGGTTCACCTCAAAGTGCTCGAGAAGCAGAGCCTGGAGCGGCTCGGGATGGGCGCGCTCTTGGGCGTCGCCCGCGGAAGTCATGAGCCGCCCAAGTTCATCGTGCTCGAATACTCTGGTCACAGGCGCACGGGACGCAACAGCCACGGCACGAAACCCATTGTACTCGTCGGCAAGACCATCACGTTCGATACCGGGGGAATTTCGCTCAAGCCAGCCGAGAACATGGAGCAGATGAAAGCCGACATGACGGGCGGCGCTGAAGTCCTGGCCACCATTCGCGCAGCCTCTCGACTTCGCCTCCCGTTACACGTGATCGGGATCCTCCCCGCCACCGAGAACATGCCCGGCGGGCGGGCGATCAAACCAGGCGACATCCTGACGACGCTCTCGGGGAAGACGGTCGAAGTGCAGAACACCGACGCCGAAGGACGGCTCATCCTGGCGGACGGACTGACCTACGCAACCCGGTACAAGCCGGCCGCCATTATAGACGTGGCTACGCTGACGGGAGCCTGCACCGTCGCGCTCGGGCAGTTCGCCATCGGCATGCTGGGCAATAATGCCGCGCTCAAGAAACGCCTCGATCAAGCCGGCCTCCAAGCCGGTGAGCGTGTCTGGGAAATGCCGCTTTGGGAAGACTACTTCGAGCAGCTCAAGAGCGACGTCGCCGACATGCGCAACATCGGTGGGCGAGGCGGTGGCATGATCACGGCGGCCCTCTTTCTCAGCAAGTTCGTCGGCGACTACCCGTGGGTGCACCTCGACATCGCGAGTACGGATTGGAGCGACCGTGAGCGAGCCTACATCCCCAAGGGCCCGACCGGCATTGGAACCCGGCTCTTAATTCAGTATCTCATCAACCAGGCTATGGAGAGCAAGACGAAGTAGAACTCGGGTCCTTGATGACGCGACGCAACCAAGTCGGCCAGCTTTTCATGCTCGGCTTTGCCGGCACCTCGATCTCCAAACACCTGGCCGATTTCTTGACCGAGTACCGACCCGGCGGTCTTATCCTTTTTGCGCGGAACCTGGACACTCCCTCGCAGATCGCCAGCCTCACCAATGCACTTCAGGAACACGCCTCCGACCCGCCGCTGTTGATCTCGATCGATCAGGAAGGTGGGCGAGTCTCCCGCCTACCGGCCGGCTTTACCATCTTCCCCGCCTGTGAGGTCATCGGACGGTGCAATTCGTCCGAATTGGCCTACGCAGCCGCCTCAGCGACGGCCGCCGAGCTGAGGGCGGTCGGCATCAACATGAATTTGGCTCCTATTCTGGATGTCAACACCAATCCAGCCAACCCGATCATCGGGAACCGTTCGTTCGGGGCGAGTCCCACGCTGGTGTGCGAATTGGGACTTGCTACGATCTCGGGCTTGCAAGATAACAAGGTGCTTGCCTGTGGGAAACATTTTCCAGGTCACGGCGACACCTCCGCAGATTCTCACTGCGAATTGCCAGTGATCACAGCCTCCCTCGAGCGATTACGCGCACTCGAGCTACGCCCGTTCCTTCATGCGATCGAGAACCGGCTCGCCTCTATCATGACCGCGCACGTCTTGTACCCTGCCCTGGACGAACACCTCCCAGCCACCTTGTCGTCCGCCATTCTGACCGATCTCCTCAGAGGCCAACTTCGCTTTACGGGCCTGACGCTCACGGACGACCTGGAAATGCGCGCCATCACGGACCATCACGGCATCAAGGAGGCAGCCGTCCAGGCCGTTCTTGCGGGTGCCGACATGCTATTGATCGGTCAGGACCGGGATCGCCAGGTTGGCGCGATGGAGGCAGTCCTGCGTGCGGTGACGGACGGTACGATCTCCACGCAACGACTCGATGCCTCCCTGGGTCGTATCGCCCAGGCGAAGTCACAGTTCCTCAAACCTTACGCGCCCGTCGAGCTTCACGCTGTTACTGAGACAGTGGGAAAATCGGCACACAATGCGCTGCTCGATACGATCCGCCGAACGAGCGAGCGGCGCCTGAAAGCCTCGGTGTGAGCAGCAGACCGGCCGGACCCAGAGAGATCTGGGCCTGGTGCATGTACGACTTCGCGAATTCCTCGTTCACCACCCTCATCGTCACAGTCGCTTACAGCGTGTACTTCGTTCAAGTGGTCGCTGGCCATTTCGGCGGAGAAGGCGCAGCCGAGCGCCTGTGGTTTTGGGGATATGCGATCTCTATGCTGTGTGTCGCCATCCTGTCCCCCACCTTGGGCGCGATGGCCGACGTGCGAGCGCGGAAGCGTGCCTTTTTAATAGCGTCCACCCTCATCTGTGTGACCTTCACCGCTCTCCTCTCATTTGTCGAAGCCGGTGATGTCTGGGCAGGTCTTCTCTTGTTTGCGATCGCCAACATCGCGTTCGATCTCGGATTCCTCTTTTGTAGCGCTTTCCTGGTTGAGATTACGACTCCTGCCTATATGGGCCGAGTCTCCGGCTACGGGTGGGGACTTGGCTATGTCGGTGGGCTGCTCTCCTTGGCGATCGCGTATCCTTTCATTGAAGGTGGATTTGCAGAAGCCAACCTCCCTCTCTACCGGCTCAGTTTCGCCGTCACGGCAGCGTTTTTTCTGTTGGGGTCACTCCCGACCTTTCTGTTTCTCAGGGAGCGCGCGATTCCCCAACCTACGCGAGCGGGAGAGTCGCTCTGGCGGCAGGGCTTCGCGAGGCTCGCGGCCACTGCCCGTCAGCTTCCTCGCTATCGGGACCTCGTTGCCTATCTGGTCGCCTACCTTATTTATACGGATGGGATCAACACCGTGATCGTGGCGTCTGCGATCTTTGCAAATAAAGTCCTGGACTTTTCGCCTGGCGATCTGATTATCTATTTCCTCATTGTGCAGGTGGCGGCGGGGTTGGGAGCCGTGGGGTTCGGCCTGTTGGCCGACCGGCTCGGCGCCAAACGGACGATCGGCTTCACACTCGTTGTCTGGATTGCGGTCGCCTGCAGCGCCGCGGTGGTGCAAACCCACGCCCAGTTCTATATAATCGGGCTCTTCGCCGGTGCGGTCCTCGGAGCCAATCAGTCTGCAAGTCGCACGCTCCTAGGGTTGTTTACTCCAAGCGGCAAACAAGGTGAGTTTTTTGGGTTCTTTTCCGTCACCGGCAAGTTTGCCGCCATCCTGGGCCCCGTTGTATACGCGGAAGTGACAGTCTGGGCTGGAAGCCAGCGCTGGGCCATCCTCACCATCGCGACGTTTTTTGCGATCGGGCTGCTGGCCCTTCGACTCGTGAACGAGCAACGCGGGATCGCCGCCGCAAAGATAGAGGCAGGTTGACACGATTCAAGCTGACAAGTCTTCAGAAACCCAGGAGCAGTGCTCGGCAACGTCATGGCCTCTTTTCCGCCTGCCAGCTTGGCCCCGTGTCAGCTTCAGTAAGTAGGGAGGCCGCATGGCTATCAAGAAAGGTGATCTCATCGACGAATTTAAGCGATATCCGGGAAGTTGCGGGCTGGTCGTCAAAGTCATGAGCGGCGGCGAGGGCTTTGAAAAGATCGTCTGCTGCGATCACGAGTTAACCGAAGAAGACGTCGTCACGGAGCTCGGCTCGCCGCTGGGACGAAAAAAGGGGCCTGTTCCAGTCTCGGTCATCCTCGACGAAAAAAAGCTCCACCCCAATTCCTGCGGGCTTCGCGTCATGATCATCGACGGAGGAGCCGGCTTTCGCGAGATCATCTGTTGCGGTCACTCCCTCACATTGAGTTCGATGCAGGATTTGAGATTTGGACAAATGCGAGGCTCTTCGCCGAGTGGATCAGGGCCACAAGGGACTGCGTAGCATATCACGTAAGCGGAGGCGCGCATGCTTGAGGTAAAGGATGAGAAGTTAAGGCGCTTGGTCTCCTGGATGAGGCGCCTGGACCAGTGGGGCTATATCACGGCGGGCTTCAGCTTCCTCTTCCTCGGGATGCTGGTCTTTGCGTATAGCTGGTTCGCGTTTGCCACGGAAGCCGGCAAGCTCTTCCTCCCCGCCGCCCTGACACTGGTCAACGACCTGTTGCTGGTCATTATTCTGCTGGAGCTGTTCAGGACCGTCATTCGATTCCTCCACACCGACGTCATCACGCTTGAGCCGTTCCTGAATATCGGGATCATCGCGTCAATTCGCCGGATCCTGACCGCCGGAGCTGAGCTTGCCCATCTCACCGAGGTGCCTCAGGAATTATTTCAGCGATACCTGCTCGACATCGGACTGAACGTGGTGGTCGTCGTCGTCCTCACGATGGCGGTCTACCTGGTCCACCGAACCCAGGCTGACACCACTGGCGCCCCGATTCCAATTGCCAAACCCTAACGTAAGCCTCACACCCCATGCCCGGGCCAGGCAGCAGACCGAAAAGGCCATCTCGCCGCGCGCGCGCACCATCGCGGGATCCTTCTGTTCACAGAGGGCAATGCTGTATCCCGGCGGACGGCGTAAGCCGAGTCTGGCGCTACTTGTGACGACAAGCCTACTGGGAGTCCTATGTTGAAGCGACCAACCCTGTGGATCATCCCGTTGCTGTTTCTGTCCAGCCTCGGAGGATGCGTCTCCCCCATCGCCATGCACCGAGCGGTCCTGGAATATGATCGTACGGTAAGTCGGGTTGAAACTGAATTGTTGTTGTTAAACATCGCGCGAGTTCGCCATTACCATCCTGTCCATTTCACGGCTGTCTCCCACATCGCCGCGACCTTTGATTTTCGAGTCACTAGCAGCGTCCTGGGATTTCCCTTTGAGGCCTTCAGCAGCGGTGTGCCTCCGCTGAGGCTGATGCTAGGGAGCAGCGCGGCCGAGAACCCCACGATCAGCATCATCCCGATCCAAGGCGAAGAATTCACGCAACGGATTCTGACCCCGATGGATGAGACCAAGTTCGAGTTCCTGGCCCACCAGGGAATTGATCCAGCCATTATTCTCCGGCTCATAGCGAGGGGAATCATCCTCGACGGATACGACGAATCCGGATTTCTTCTGAACCAGCCGCACTTGGAGGAGGAATATCGAGAGTTTCGCCGCCGGATTCTCCACCTCTCCTCGCTCAACTTGAGTCGGCAGCTCCATATAGGAGCCATCCGTTTTATGAATGGTCCTGAGCCGGTCATCGGGAGGATCGCGATCACGAACTACTCTCTACCTGCACTTTCTGAGGAAGAGCGGCGATCCATGCAGGAGAAAGCACAGCATTATCCAAGAAACTTCATCCTCGTGGACATTCGGCCTGGCGCCCCTGGAGGCGACTATCCCTTCCACGGTGTGATCAAACTCCGGAACTTTAAAGCCATTCTTGGATTCATTGGACGAGGCATCGCGGAAGAACCTGAGTTTCATGTCGACAAGGATCCCAGAACGGGCCAGGTTTTGGTCAATCCTCCTAAAACTCTTGCGATCCGTGAAACCCTGAGCCCGCCGGACGACGCCGTCTTCTTGGTGCAAGAACAAGGTTTGTGGTATTCGGTCGATCCCGCGCCGGAGGGTGAGAAGCGCTTTTCGAAATGGAATCGCGAAGCCTTTGATGTGTTGTATCAGCTCTTTCAGATGACCGTCACCGACGTGACAAGAGTTCCTGCCCCGACCATTACCATCGCGAAATAGAAGCCGGGCCCTTATTGCATCCCTTCTCCCGGCGGGTGTCTGGGGTGACCCTGACTGCGGCCGTCGAGCGAGCATATTCTGATGTGCGCGCTCCGGGAGCACGAGGGTCACCCCAGGCACCCGTGTCCTCTTGCCTGGCTCTCCCTGATGTGGCATCATCGTGCATCCTTCCAAGGCCTAGGAGTATGGCAAGTCTGCTCGAATACGTCGGCAACGTTCATATCTTTCTCGGTCCCTATCGAGGCAATCCGATCGCACTCTACCTCAGTCGAAATGGTGATCGCTGCGAGATCGCCCCCAAGGTCTACCCTTGGAATCAGGTCGTCGGCGAGGGCGACACGCCGAACCGCGCCGCTGCCGACTTTGAGTCAAAATGGAAGGCCGGCGGCCTGTCGCCTGAGATGTACACAGGTCCGTCCTGGGAAGGTGGGATCAAGCCTGAGAGGCCTGCTCCTCCCAA
>JACZQN010000143.1 GCA_022545705.1 Nitrospirota bacterium
TCACCCCGTACCGTAAGCCCCAGTTGGTCGGAGGCGTCATAATGAATATATCCTGCCACCCCGACCCACTCGGCATCAGTTCCAGGATTTACCACAGACGTCCCCTGCTCAATCCCATAGTCGAAGTTGATAAGGAAGGTCCATTGATCATGGGGCTGGATGGAGAACACCGAGTCATACACCAGTCGCTGGTTGTCACCAACCGCCGCATCCGGTTCATCCCCATAGATGATGGCATGCGACCAGGAGATGTTGCCCGGGAGGCTCAGCACAGCATTCCACTCGAGAGACTTCGTGTTGTTGTCTTCTGAGAAATTATCCCAGCCATTGACCACACCAATATTCATTTGGAACCTATCGGTGGGTGTGTAGGTCAGCCGAAGGCCGGTATGCGTGAATGGGATTGCATGCCCGAAAAGAAACGAACGTGAAATATTGAAATTTCCTGTGTTATCGATCACTTCAGCTCCGAGCAGAGTCACATACTTCCCTAATGTGGCCTGCAGTTTGTCGTTCACAGCATAGGCAAGGTACGCCTCCTCGAAGTCGAACTCGTCACGTGTGGGAGCGATCGCATCTGCATCCCGACCAAAGACCAACCTGAGACCGAAGCCCGCCCGGCTCAGCGGATCACTGCCTGCAACCGCCTCGCGCGCAAGGAAAAGCTGTGTCTGATGGAGAGTAAAGTCATCATCTCTGTCATCGAAAACCCGACCAGGGTTCTTCCGATCAGTTGGATTATTGAAGTTGTGGGTGTAGGACAGATCGACAAATCCACTCAACTTTAGACCAGACTTCGCGAATGCACCTTCATCATCCTGTGCCCAGACCGGGGTCAGAATAATCGACGTTGCCCAAGCCAGGCACGCCAGTGCCGCAATGACTCGACGAACAAAAAAACCACAACTGCTATCGTTTTTCATGATACGTGACCTCCGTTATCTCGCAATCAGTATCACACCAGATTGACAACTGCCCATTAAACCGACTCCATCGTCATGACGCACGCCATTGTGCGTATTCGTCCTCGTGCGTGGGCCTTGCCCCCACACGATCTAATCCCTAAAGAGTCCGATATTCGTTTGTGATTGGCATCCGGCGATCCTTGCCAAACGCACGGTGGGTGATCTTGATCCCCACAGGAGCCTGCCGCCGCTTGTACTCACTGTGATCCACCATCGCAATCACTCTGGTGACTGTCTCCCGGTCGAAGCCCATTTCCACAATCTCCTCCGGAGAACGATCCTCTTCCACATACGCTTGAAGAATCGGATCAAGGATCGGATAGGGCGGGAGAGAATCTTCATCTTTCTGGTCCGGCCTCAATTCTGCTGACGGCGGACGCTCCAGAATCCGCTTTGGAATGACAGGCTTCGCGCCCTTGCGATTCCGGAAGCGCGCGAGGTCATAGACCATCGTTTTCGGCACGTCCTTAATGACGGCAAACCCGCCTGCCATGTCGCCATAGAGCGTGGCATACCCCACGCTCATCTCGCTTTTGTTGCCGGTGGTCAGAACGAGGTCTCCGAACTTGTTGGAAAGCGCCATCAGGGTGTTGCCTCTGATCCTGGCCTGGAGATTCTCCTCGGTCGTATCCGATTCCCGACCCTCGAACGAGGAAGAGAGGGAATGCAGGTACGCCTTGAAAACGGGCGTGATCGGGATCGTGCGCACCTTGATACCGAGACGCTGTGCGAGGGCTGCCACGTCTTCTCGGCTCTCACGCGAGGTGTAAGGAGAAGGCATGAAGACGCCGGACACCTGTGATGGCCCCAGAGCGTCCGCGGCAATCACCGCGGTGAGAGACGAGTCGATACCCCCGCTCAACCCGACCAGGACGCGTCGGAACCCGTTCTTCCGCACGTAATCACGTACGCCCAACACCAAGGCCTGGTACACCTCTTCGAGCGGATCCAAGAGCGACGCGCTGGCAGATAGGACCCGCGCTCGATTTCGAGCGACATAGCGGTCAGAGATCACAAGGCGTTCCGTGCGAGGGGCGGCGCGCCTGGATGGCCATTTCTTCCGCCCCTGGGCAATCCGGGCACGGCCTACGGCGGCCATGTTGAGATCGGCAACCAACAGATCTTCCTTAAAGGCCTTGCCCCGGAGAATCACTTCGCCGGTCTGATCGAGAATGAGACTGTTCCCATCGAACACCAGCTCGTCCTGTGCCCCAACCATGTTGGTATACGTCACAATCACCCCGTTATCCCTGGCTCTCGTCCCCAGCATCTGCTCACGAACCCGGCCCTTTCCCATGTGGAAGGGTGACGCATTAATGTTGACGATCACCTCTGCGCCAGCGGCGGCCTGGGCCCGTATTGGTCCCTCTGGAAACCAGATGTCTTCGCAAATGTTAATGCCCAACACCGTGCCATTGACGACAACGACTGGGATGCGCTGCCCTGGGTGAAAGTACCGGCTCTCGTCGAAGACCCCATAGTTAGCCAGGCAGCTTTTACAGTACGTCATGACGAG
>JACZQN010000092.1 GCA_022545705.1 Nitrospirota bacterium
CTCTGTCTTGTTTAAGATCTCCAACGGAACCGAAGTCTTCCCCATGTCATGGTAGAGACCTGCAAGTCCCAGATCCACGAGGGCTGCCTTGGGGAAGCCGACGCGTGTGCCGAGAGCGAGCGAGAGCAGCGACACGTTGACCGAATGGTTATGTGTGTATTCGTCGTAGCAGCGGAGAGTGGTGAGTCCGAGAATCATCGGTTCATCTTGCTGGATCAGGTCCACGATATTTTGGATGACCCGCTTGGATTCTCTAAGGCTCGGAGCCTTCCCGTCCGCAATATTCTTCATCGCTGCACCGACGGTCGTCACCGCTTTGAGGTACAAGTTCTTGGCCACAGCCTTCGGCTGCTTGGCTTTATCGCCCACCCTTACCGAAAATGACGTGGCCTCCTCCACGTCGATTCCACGAATTTCCCGTTCTTTCAGTTGCTGCTTGAAGTCACTGAGGGTAGAAGATTCAGGGTCAAGCTCGATGAACAGGTAAGAGAATTCCCGCAGATCGTCGACCCTCAGCTCATCGCTGAATCTAATCTCGCCAATGCCTCTCGCATTGAGGCTGTCGATGAATTCCATGAAGATTGTGATCAACTGTGGGTTGAGCTTGAGGTGCCGGTCGTTGAGATAGAGGAAATCGTTCTGGAGCCGAAGCACCGCAGGGTGGCCATGGGTCAGAGTCTTGAGAATTGTGAGGAGGGCATCCAGCACGTGCCCCAAGGCCGCGTTGGATCGATCGTGGATGCGGACGGTCTTCAGGAGGATATGGAACTGTGTGACAAGTTGCGAACCCAGCAGGACAGTCTCTTGATCAAGAATGTGCTTGGCTTCAGTCCCTTCGGTAATCTTGCCCGGGAGAGACTTGTCGTGTGTGAGAATGGGTTGCATCGGGGAGGTGCTCGACGAGCCTGGCTGGGAGGGTCCTTTGTGTGCGTCCACTGCCCATACCCTCAGCGATTGATCTTTCGCCTGTTCATTAAGGCTTCCAGAGTTGATGCGCAGGCCTCGCGAATTACGCGGTTGAAGCGCTTTTGCCCGGTCGCCAGGGCTGCGAGGGCAGCCGGGGATCCTATTTTTCCGAGTGCCTCAGCCGCCAGAGTACCGATTTCTTGCCTCATCTTTCGATGTGGCCAGAGCCGTTGCGTCACGAGTTGTTGCAGATATGGTACAGCCTCATCTCTCGCGGTTTGGCCCATGACCTCGAAGCACACCCGGAGTTCGGCGCTGGACCGACGCAGGAATTGCTCGTGACCGACGATGGGAGCCCACGTGCTAAACCCTGTGCGATACTGCCCCACTTTGAGTAAATTCAACGCCTCGAGTCGGACGGATTTATCCAAATCATTCAGAAGGGAGACCAATCGATTGTCGCTGCCCGAAGGCCGTAAAATTTCAAGAGTGCGAAGGGCCTCCTTGCGCACTTCCTTATCTTGGTGAGCAGTAAGTGGGAGCACAGCCTCGGCTAAACGCGGGTTTCCTAGTTTGCCAATCACGTACACTAGGTTCCGGACGTAGAACCATCGGGAGTCTGTCAGGCCCTGCGTCAAGAGCTCCGGCGTGTCCTTGGCCAATGTCGTCAGCGCATCACAGAGCGTGAGGCGGTGGTGCTTGGCCTTCAGTTTCCCCAAGAGCACACAGAGCGATGGAACGGCCGTGGGCTTGAAGTTCTGCAGAAAACCCGACAACTCGTACGTTCCGATCTGAGTGTTTAGATTCAGGAGTTGGGCGATGTCTTCAATGGTTTTGGGATCAGCCAGCGAGTCCAACCATTGCGAGAGCTTCTCCTGATGTTCTTCGGTAAGGTCCTTCCGACGTTTCGTCTCGCGCAACACGCCCACGATGGTGTTGAGATGCTTCCAGTTGCCGAGCTCAGCCATGTTTTTGAGAATCTCGCCGCACAGATCCAGCAACTCTGTGAGAAGGACGGGTGACTTCTCGCTCGCGAGCATCGCTCTCATCATGTCCAGGACGTAAGCGGTATCATCCCTTACCGACTCTGTTCTGAGCTGCACGGCAAGCTGGTTCATTTCTTCAGGCGACACTTCGTATTGAGGCAGGTTAGCTCGGAAGTAGCTTTTGCCAGCGACCTGACTTCTGTCACTCTGCCCTTTGCCCTGTCTGGCAGATTCGACAATCCTGGCTGTGCCCGTGCCGGTGCTCCCTTCGGAAACACCCTCCACGGAGCTTTGGGCTGCTTCCTCAAAATCCCGATCGACGAGTTCGTGGCCATCGGTTGTTTCGCCGCCGGTGGTCACGCCACTGCGCACGTCGCGCCCGGCGGGATCAGCAGCTTGTTCCCGTTTCTGATTGGCAAGCTCCTCGGCGGTAATGTCTTTCAGGTGCGAAACGGGCCTGTTCAGGGTCAGTGCATCTTGCGGCGCCAGGGGGTCAGTTGAACCTGACTTCGCCATAATCTCCTCGGCCGTCACAATGGAGACCGTGGAGAGGCCCTTGTCCCAGAGCCGAGTGACAATGTCCTCCTCCTCGTCTCCCTCTAAGTCATAATCAGCTCCGAGCGACTCGAGGAAATGGGTGAGGTCTTCCTTGGAGAGGCCTCGGGAGAATGACAGTTCCCGAATGCCCTCCGCATAAAGTTTGAACGCCAGGTTTTCCGAGGGCGTGGCCTTCTGATACACAACCTTACCCTGATAATAGAATTCGAACCGTTGCACCACGACGCCGAGGGTCCCATGCCCTTCCAGGTGGGCGGTCAGTTCATCATAAAGCTGGTTAATGAACTTCTGGGAAAGCTGGTTCGCTTTGCCGTAAGCCCTGGTAGTCCTGAAGGTCTTATCCACCAGGTTCAGCAAGCGCTGGACGGTTTTAACCTGCTGATTCTCCGGATCGTTTTTGGATTCCGTACCAGCCGGGGAATGTTCTACTGAGTTGACCTGCTCCAAGGCTACACTCCCTCTAGAATAGATGTACCGCCAAGGGGCTTTCCGGTCAAGAGAAAGCGATTTTACAATGGCTTCCATCACACACATTGCACAGCTGAATCAACTTGGGCCAGTCTTTTCTCGAGTATGGTCCCTGCCCAGCGCCACGAATCAGAGCTCAGGAGACCGTCCTCAACGTAATTAACCCCGATCCGAAAGTCCTTTGGCTACGAGTGTGTCGGACCCGGACTGATACGGCCGAACACGGCTATCGCCCCTCGGCTGGGCTCGGGGCCCGACTCGGCCGCCTTCGACAAGCTCAGGCCCCGAGCCTGTCGAGGGGAGCCCCTCGATTTCCCTCGGGGCCTTGAGCCCGTCGAAAGGCTCGTCGCGGGCTGAGGGTCTCGAAGGGCCGCGGAAATTATTTTGGATCGGGGTGGATTCGTGCGGGCGCACCGGTGACCGCACATCTTGTGCGTCATGAAACCAGAGGAAGGATGTTGAGTATGGCGGACATACTGCCAAGGGTTCTCATCGGGTCATTCCTCGGCGCGGCTGTACTCCTGTGCGGTCTGACGACGGGGCAAGGTACCGCCGGGTTGGCTCAGCCGATTCCCGTACAATCGCCGTTCGAGCAGCCGCTGCCCTCTGAGCGATCTCCCAAGGCCGAGGACGCTCCCAGTACCTCGGTGCCTCCCTTGGATAGACCCTTGAGCCCGGAGGAGATCAAACGGGCAGAAGCGCTGGTCCCCCTGCTTGCAGGAAAGCAAGAATTCTGGGCAATGGGGGAATTCGTCCATCTGGGACCTGGGGCTGTTCCCGTGTTGGTCAAGGCCCTCACAATGCCGGGGCCACGGATCCGATACAACGCCATCGAAACGCTGTCCATGATCAAGGACCCGGGTGCGGTCCCGGCGCTGATCGAGACCGCGAAGCAGCCTTTTGAGATGTCCCGCATCCGTGAACATGCGTTGCGTGTCTCGGTCCGCTTGGATCCAGCGCAGACTCCGTCCGCGATCGCGGTCATGGCGAAGGACCCTAATTCGACGATCCGGACTGGGGCAGCCTTCCAAGCTCGGTATGTGCGGGAAAAAGAGGTCATTCCGGCGCTCCTTGCGCTCATTTCGGATGAGGAGCAGTTTGTGGGGATCACCGCAGTCCAGTCCCTGTGGAAGCTGACCGGTCACAGTACCGAGCTGCATGATTGGGCCAGCTCCACGAAAAAGGATCGAGAGGAATGGGCGCAGGAATGGGTTACCTGGTGGCGCGAAAGCCAAAGCACCTTTCAATTCCCGAAGCCGCGTCAAGCGCGGAAATCACGAAAGCAAGACTGAGGTCTGAGTCTCAGTCCTGATCCGCTGTCGTTGTTGCGGGCTTGGACGGGGCTGTGTTATAAGGCGAATGTGGAAGGCTGTCTCGCAGAACCGCTGTGCAGCACGTTGCGGCGAGAATAAGGTGGGTGAATGGCACGGCTTAAAATTGCGAAATTGGGGAATCCAATCCTCAGAACAATTGCGCAGCCTGTTGATCCTGGGGAAATCCCTGGCCGCGCTTTCCAGCAGTTCATTGACGATATGCTGGAGACCATGACCGACGCGCCTGGCATCGGGCTGGCAGCCACACAGGTCTTTCGCTCGCAGCAAGTCATCGTGATGGCCTGCTCGGGTGCGGGTGGCTTTCCAGAGACTGTGCTGATCAATCCCACGATTGTGTATTACGGGCCCAATCAGGTGGAGACCTGGGAAGGCTGTTTGAGCGTGGATGGGCTTCGCGGCAAGGTTACCCGTCCTTCGATGGTCCGGGTTCGCGGTCTCGACCGATACGGAGGTCCGCTCGAGCTTGATGCCACCGGGCTCTTTGCGGTCTGCATTCAGCACGAAATGGACCATCTCATTGGCAAGGTCTTCCTTGACAGAATGACGGATCTGTCCACCTTGACCCACCTCGAAGAGTTTGATCGGTACTGGCAGAAAGAGCCTGCAAATGTTATCTAACAGCGACCTGCGCATCCCCTCAGCCGTCTGTTTGTTACGGGGGGGGGACTTTCAAGTCCGCTGCCTGTGAAGACTCTTCTTCGGATCCTGCAGTTCCTTCGCCCGTATCGTCTGCTTGCTCTCATGACCTTTCTCTGCGCGGGGCTGGCCACCGCGACAGAATTGGTGCCGCCGTGGCTCGTGAAGATCGTCATTGATGATGTCATTCAAGCCGGGAGGACCGAACTGTTGGTGTGGGTCGTCGGTGCGCTCGTCGGGGCCTACGCGCTGAAGAACGTGTTCGCCTCCCTCCGGATCCGGTTCAATAACACCCTGGAACAGCACGTGGTGTTTGATCTGCGCAACCAAGTGTTTGCTGCGCTGCAGCGCCTCTCTGTCAGTTACTTCGAGAGTCGTTCCACCGGCGAGATTATGTCGCGCGTCAATAGTGATACTGAACACGTGGAGCGCATTTTTATTGACGGCCTCGAAGGATTGCTCACCGCTTCACTCACGCTGATCGGTATCATGATCATACTGTTCATATTGAACTGGAAGTTGGCCCTACTGTCATTAGTCCCGATCCCAATTCTCGTCATGTCGGCAACGGGGTTCACTCGGCGGGTACACGGTTATTACCATGCGATCAGGAAGAGCGCGGCGGAGTTGAGTGCCTATCTGCAAGACGCGCTGTCCGGAATCCGGGAGACGATGGGCTTCAACCGACAGTCGTACGAGCGTGCGCGGTTCGGCGCCCTCAGCCGGCAGTATCGTCAGAGTAATCTTAACGTCATGTACCTGTGGTCGCTCTATGCGCCGAGCATGATTTTCGTGGGCAGCCTGGGGACCGCCCTGATCCTCTGGTACGGAGCCGGAGAGGTGACGCGGGGGGCGCTGACTGTGGGAGAGCTCGTCATGTTTCTCTCGTATCTCGCCCTCTTTTACGTGCCGGTGAATCAAATCCATTCTGTGAATCACATGCTCCAGCATGCACTGGCGGCCAGCGAGCGGGTCTTCGACATCCTGGATACGCCGTCGGAGGTTCAAGACCGACCGGATGCGGTCCCGCCGGCAACCCGGCTGCAGGGGCATGTTCATTTCGACAACGTCACGTTCCATTACCGGCCGGATGTGCTGGTGCTCCAGACCCTGACGCTGGAGGTCAGGAGGGGGGAATGCATTGCGCTGGTTGGTCCAAGCGGAGCGGGCAAAAGCACCATGCTCAAGTTGTTGATGCGGTTCTATGATGTGCAGGGTGGGGTCGTCAGCCTTGACGGGTATGATGTGCGGGACCTGCCTCTCGCCTTTCTCCGCAGTCAGATCGGGCTGGTGCAGCAGGAGCCGTTTTTGTTTAACGGAACCGTTCGTGAGAATATCGCGTACGGCGATCTCACCGCCGATCAGGCCAGGATTGAGGAAGTGGCGCGCGCGGCCCGTGCGTATGACTTCATAAGCGAGCTTCCGGAGGGGTATGACACGTGGATCGGGGAGCGCGGCGTCAAGCTTTCGGTCGGGCAGAAACAGCGTATCTCCATCGCTCGGGTGCTGCTCAAAGATCCGCCCGTCGTCATCTTTGACGAAGCGACCTCGAACGTCGACACCGAGACCGAAGTCAAAATCCGAGAAGCCCTCGACTACCTCACCCACGACCGCACGACCTTCATCATCGCCCACCGGCTCTCCACCCTTCATCATGTTGACCGGATTGTTGTGGTGGACCGAGGGCGGATCGTCGAGCAAGGACTTCACGAAGACCTCCTCACGCGAGGAGGCCTCTACGCCGGTCTCTACGAGGCTCAATTTCAGGTCTAACAAGAGGACAGATGCCCTGAGCGACCATTGCGGAGGGGAGTGACGGCCAGGTATACTCCGCGAAGCGGGGGAGGAGGAGTCGCTGTATGGTTCTGGTGTTTGTCAATGATCCGCTGGATAGCGAGGAGGCCGGAGGGCATTTTTACCATGTGTGCCGGGGGAAGGTTGAGGACACCGAGATGCCGGTGCCGCCGCCGGACCGTCCGTACGAGTGCCCGCGGTGTGGGGTCGAGTTGGAGAACGAGGATTTTTGGATTGCCCAAGTGAAGGGATCAGTGTGACCTCTCTATCGTAACGTGGATCGATTGCTGCGATGCAGGGAAGCATAGGACGGAAGACGGTCTCGGTGATGCGCGGCTTCATGATGCTCTGTGAGACGTGCTACGAGCACGTTCTCACCGATCAATTGGTAGATTCACGCAACTATGTCGCTAATCACGAGGCGCTGTTCGATACGATCTGCCCTGGGTGTAGTGACTTGAATCGCCCGCTGATCGACGACATGCTGGGCAGTTCCGAATAGGCGGCGTCATGCATGCATCTCCACGGCGCGCACGTGGCTACCTCTCTCACGATTCTTGATAGGGAATTGGGGGGCAACCGCCTTGACACGCACGCGTGCCGAAGGTCAATGGGAACGATGTCAGTACCTACTCAGGCGGCTTGCGTCAGCTTGATGGGAATGACACGCGACAGACTTATCTACATCTCTTCCCGTCGAAATGTTTGCAAGCCGACTCGCCGCCAACGACCTTCCAGCTCTTAAGGAGCGGGGGTTTCCCATTCCTCATCTCGACGACCATGTCGATCATGCCGGTGCCAGCAGGAAGCTTCCCAAGATGACGCTTGGCTTCCTTGCTGACTGCCACGCCGACGACTCCAGAGTCGGTTGACACGACAATGAAGCCCTTCTGTTTGTTGACGTGGATGATCGGGCTGAAGATGCTCTTCTCCTTCGCGAAGGCGAGGTCAACCCAACCGGTCAAGATGAGCGGGACCGCGAGCAGTAGGGTCCAGCGAATGATAGGGCGGGGAGTGGGGTTCCTGAACATGGGCCGTGGCCTCCTGTCTTAAGGTCCGCAGACTGTGCACTTATTATGCCACCCCTTCCCCGCTTGTGCCAGAGAATTTTGATTTGGACGGCAGCCCCGGTGGGGGGTGAGGTCAGGGGGGTCAGAGGACCTGATAATCGGCCGGGATCACCTGACGGTCTTGGATCCAATAGGCTCGGATGTCGGGTCTGGACTTGTGTTCGAGTGAGATGATGAGGTGGGCAACGTCAGGGTAGTACGCGAGGCCGATATCGGTAGAGGACGGAAAAGCAGGTGAGCGCGGATGGGAGTGATAGATCACCGTGATCTCAAGCTGACGCTCCCGCATATCCTTAAACGCTGCCAGCATCTCCTTGGGGTCCATGAAAAACGCCACTTCAGCTCGGGTGGTGTCTACAAGGTCCCCGAGCCGCTTCACTTGTGCCCCTTCGAACACCTGGAGGGCGGTCGTATCGTTGGCCACGGTGTTGGTAATCCGGTACTGATGACTGGCGGCGCCATTTTTCCCCGCGAGCAGACCGCAGCATTCATATGGGTCCAGCTCCCGGGCATGGGCGACCATGTCGTCCAGGATATGTTGGGGAACCGTCAGCGCGGACACGCTAGAGACTGCAGGAGACGCTGTAGTTGCCGCTGAGGTTGGTGATCGTCGGGTGACTCCCGCAGAGCGGGCATGCAGGGTCTTTCGGGCGGGAAACCTTCCTAAACTTCATGTCAAGCGCGTCATAGATCAGCAGGCGATCGGCGAGCGTGTCCCCGATGCCGAGGATTTCTTTAAGAGCCTCGCCGGCCTGAAGCACACCGATCGTTCCAGCCAGCACGCCCAGCACGCCGGCTTCCTGGCAGTTCGGCACAAGTCCAGACGGAGGCGGCTCAGGGTACAGGC
>JACZQN010000002.1 GCA_022545705.1 Nitrospirota bacterium
ACGGGGCGATATCCAGCAACACCAACAACGAGCGTCGGCAGATTCGTGGATTGTTGAAGGTCTGCTATCAGGCTCTCCCAGGCTTCGTACGGCCACATTTTGTCTGGAAAGCTGTGAGGCGCCACAGCCAAGTAGCATCCTGGAATCAGTCCCCGCGCCCTAAGAATTTGCTGAGCCTCACCGACATGGTCCTCTGTGAGTGGAAGGAACGGTCGGCACCGTTCCGGTGGCAGAGAGAGACCGATCGCTCTGGCTTTCATTCTGATGGTTGGCTCTTTCCTTGCTAATTGATCTGGGCACTTGAAGGACCCTACGGCAACAAGTCCAGAAGAATCTGATGTATCGGCACAAATCTCCTGAATAATGTGCTGAAACGTCTGGTAATAGGGTTTCTGCTCCCGCTTGGACTGAAGCTCGCCAGAGGGAGCTTGAGGATGATAGCGAATTGGTAGACCTCGCAGCTCCGGAACCAGTTCATAGAGGCCTTTCCACCGTGGATCGGCATAAACCACAGCTTTTGCATCGGGATAGAGTTCCATAACTTCGTGTAGGATTCTAAAATCATTCACCGTATCGCCGAGGCCAGGTCCAAGAATAAAGTACAGGCGCCCCGTATACGATCGTGGAACTTGTGGAATGTGCAACCTTAGGTGCCTTGGGATAGCTCCTAACCTGGTTAGCTGTTTCCCACTGGCCATAGCTCTATCCCCGAAATCCTCTTCGCAGAACCGCCGTATAAAATCGCGGGTTCAACCACCGGTTCAATCGGAAACGCAGCCGCTTGGCTTCGCAGACTCGGCTCGCCATCACAGCGGGATGCCTTCCGCGAAACTCCTTCATAATCGAATAGTCTGGAAATTCGAAGGTCTCTTGGCTGAGTCGCTGTGCCTGCTCGGCAGGAGGGTTATCACCATGGTGCCGCGCTACCTGATACCTGAACTTCTCCAGTAATACTTTCCCCGGCTTCACCCACCCGTAATGATAGATCGTGGCTCCAGATTCCCGCACACGCTCGCGGTGTTGCGATTGAAGGTACCCTCCGTCTTCCTTCAGGCAGAACCCCACCGCATCACCACAGGAGAGGACAGACCCGTTATTTCGAATAATGCGTACAGCTCGGTGGTAAGCCCAGGGATTCGCGCTCCAGTAATCACCATAGAAATGGAGATATCTAAATGTGAAGCCGAGAACCTGTGGGTTATGAAGCTCGACTCGAAGCGCTCTCTCTACACGGTCGTAATCCCGCTCGTGCAGCACTTCATCCGCCTGAAGGTAGAGTGCCCAAGCACCGGTACAATGAGAGAGCGCAACATTTGTCTCCTTGGAAAACAGGAGGCCATCCTTGGTCATCAAGTCATCCCAGACCGATTCGATAATCCGAACTTTCTCAGATTCGATCGAGCGAATGAGCTCCAATGTCCCATCGTCCGACTGGCCGACGTTGACGATAAACTCGTCAACAATGGGCAGTGCCGACCGGATCACTTCGACGATCGGATAGTCGAACTTGACCGCGTTTCGGCAAATGGAAAATCCGCTGACCTTCATCGCTCAGACCAATCGCCACTCAATCACGGTTTCTTTGACGGGCTCAATCGTTATTTGTGATTCAATTGCTGCGGAGCTCCCAGAGCTTGGCGTACTTGATGAACGTATAGTAGGCGTACAAGCCCGATAAGATCAGGCCGGGCATGCCGTCCAGAAACCCGGCCCGACCAAGATACATCTTGGCGAACGTGAATAGCGGATGCGTGACCAGTTGATGCGTCCGGAACCGGCGTCCCTCCTGCACCAAACGCTGGGCCATCAGGTCCGAGTAGCGATCCATTTTGGCTAGATAGTGATCGATATCTCGGAACGGATACTGCAGCACGTGCTCCTTGAGATACCCCGTTCGTCCATCCAGCTCGAATCCCTCATGGACAAGATCCTCGCGATACCGCATCCGGCCTTTACGGAACAACTGGGGCTGGCGGTAATCGGGATACCATCCAGAATGACGGATCCAGCGTCCGAGGAAATAGTTCCGCCGTGGGACGAAGTAGGCATCCGCGTCTGGTTCGTCCTTCAGCACTCGCCGAATTTCGTCTCGCACCTCGGGCGTCGCGCGCTCGTCTGTGTCCAAGCTAAACACCCATTCGTGCGACGTGTGGGTCAGCGCTTCATTCCTTAACCGGCCGAACCCCCTGAACTCATGTTGATACACCTTCTCGGTAAATTCCCGGGCGATCTTCTCCGTGGCATCGGTGCTGAATGAATCCACAAGCACGATCTCATCGGCCCATGTCACAGTCTCCAGACAGGCCCGAATATTCGGTTCCTCGTTGTACGCGATCACCAGCGCCGAGACTTTGTGAGAGGTGCTCGTCACAACTTCCCGCCCAATTCCATCCACGACCAGACCCGGTTCTGCTCCAGCAGGACATTTGAGCTGATATAGAGCGCTAGCATCTGCCGAAATTGAGGATCTGCATCCGTCTCATTCACAGCGCGCTGCACCGCCGGACCCTCGAACCGGTGATCGGTTCGGTAGAACCGACCGGTCCGAAGAGAGTAGACCGAGACGCCGTCCTTGTCAGCGATGCCGATCATATCGTCATACACGCTGGTGAGAAAGGCGAAGTTGTCCTGGAGACAGTCCTCGACGAGAGCGCAACTCAGGTCTCGGCCCACAAAGGGTGATAGGCGCGGCGTCAAGCCGTTCAGGGCAAGAATCGTCGGCGCGAGGTCCACCTGACTCGCAACGGCTCGTACGATCCGGGGACGATACGTTGACGGGCTTCGCAGGGATTCATCCATCCAGATGAAAAGCGGGGACATGAAGTGTCCGACTTGCCGCTCAAGATCGGTGCGTCCCACGCGCTCGTGACGCCCGTGATCACCCAGGATGAACAGGACCGTATTTTTCAACAGCCCGTCTCGTTGCAGTTCTGTGAAGAACCGTTCGAATTCCAGGTCCGCATAACGCAACGCGGCAATGTAGCCGTCCGGCTCGGCCTGAAGCGCGCGGACGGCGGGATGCGTGAGTGGAACCTTGAAGGGGTGGTGGGTGCTAAGCGTCATCGTCGCAAGGTTAAACGGCCGACCAGCTTCCTGCAGGGTCTCGATTCGGCTCCGCAGGAAATCGAACAAGGCGCCGTCCGTGAGGCCAAGCCCGAGCCGCTCGGCATGCTCAGGGAAATCGCTCTCGTCGTACAAGTGCTGCAACCCATTGCGCGACATGAACAGGTGCAGGCGATTGAGGTCCCGGTGGTGACCGATCACCATTTCAGTATGGTACCCTGCCTTCTGTAACAAGGAAGGAAGGCAGAGGTAGTCATGCGTGTATCTGGTCTTCATCGCCGACGTTCCCTGGCGAGGGTAGTAGGAACAGAATGACGCGAAAAGCCCGCGTGACGTCTGTGTGCCATTGGTGAAAAAACGCTCGAAATAGACGCTGTCGCCTTTCAGACGATCCAGAAAGGGCGTGACGGCATACCCCTGCTTCGTTGTGCCGAGATAGCGCCGATCCAACCCCTCGATGTACACGAGCAGGATGTTTGCCAGTCTAGGGAGACGCACCGCCTGACCTTCCTTGCGCTCCCGGACAAACGGGTACTGTGTGGATGGGAAGCGATCCTGTCCGCCTAGCATGTCCTGAGCGAGGTGAATCGCCTCATCCACTGGCATCGCATGCAGCTCCGGCAGCATGCCGAGACTGAGTTTTGATGCAATGGTGGCACGGAGAGCCTCGCTTGCGTACACCACGGGATTCTGCGCCAGGGTATAGTACGTCGCGCTGCTGATCTCGACAATCCGAATGGCATACGGACCTTGCGGATGAGCGCCCGCTGCGCCGATGATGAGTCCAAGGACCACCATCGCATTGACCCTTCCAGGGACCGCGGTCTCCCAACGGGCCAGGGCCGGCTCGATCGCCCTTCTAAACAAGAGCCACCATCCTCCGATCGCGACAGCCTGCATGAGGAAGAATCCGATCAATCTTCCTCCCCATTTCGTGACCTCGCCGAGCTCGGCGGCCGACTGGCGGATGGCCTGGTCGCCCATGGTGGCGTGCTCCGTCGTTGCCGCTCCGCCCCTGGCCTGTACGAAGAGATCCCCGAGGTACTCGAAGAAGACAAAATTCAAGCGCTGCTGGTTGTAGCCGTAATAGCCCATATCCACAATCAGCAACACCATGAGCAAGACGCCCACCGCCCCACAGGATCTCATCAGCGCTCGTGAGTGAGCGCCGCGCTTGGTGATCGCCCCGAACCATCTCACAGCGCTCGCGCGGACGATTCCAACGGCGCCCGCGAGGAGGGCTGCCAGCAGCACGGCTATGGTCGCGGTGATCAAGTCCGCCCTCAGCCCCGTGGCCAGCGTCTTGGCCAGCAGGCTGAGCGACGGGGTCTCAGAGGCAATCGCCTCGGGTAGGAGAAACAGCCGTTCGGCTTGCTGAATGACCAGGAACAGCATCCACCAGAAGACGAGGACGCGCCGGAATGACTGCAAGGAACCCTTACCGGACAGTGTCATGCCGCTGCCAGCCTCCGATAGACGGCTTCCAGCCGGTCCAGCATGCTCTCGAGAGAGTACTCCCGTTCAACCAGCGCCCGCCCGCGTCCTCCCAGTTCTTCCCTCAAGCGAGGGTCCGCCAGTAAGTTCATGATCCGCTCCGCCAGCGCCTCCGCATGACGGGGAGGAACAAGAAAGCCGGTCTGGCGGTCCCGGATCACGTCCGGAATCGAACCGACCGTTGTGGACACGACCGGCAATGCCAGAGCGAGCGCCTGCATCAGCACTTGAGGGATCGTGTCCGCTTCCACCGTAGGAATGACGAAGAGGTCGAGCGAGCGGAATACATCCAGCAAGTCCGCTCGGTAGCCCAGGAGCCGAACCTGTTTTGCCAACCCGAGCCTGGCAATACACGCCCGGATCCTCTGCTCCTCCGGTCCTTCACCCACAATGAGAAACGTGACGTCCTTCTCGCGGGTCAATACGTGCGAAGCCGCTTCAATGAAATATTCGTGCCCCTTGTAGGCACGTAAATAGGAAATAAGCCCCACCAGTCTGTGGTCGGGGCCCAACCCAAGCTCCAGCCGTAGATCCCGTTCCGGAGGGCCAGGCCGAAAGTACTCTAGATCGATTCCGATCGGGAAGGCTGTCACCCGCTCCGGCTCCAACCCGTCGCGCTCGATCAACGCCCGTCGCGTGAGTTCGCCCCCGGTCACGATCACCATGTCAAGCAAACGCCGATAGAGAAAACGGGTCATTACGTTCCTGTTCAGGGGTGTGGAAATGTGCCGGGTGCGGACCAGTTTGGGGCGCGATGGGACAAGCCGGGCGGCCAGCGCTGCGATCCAACTGTCTCGGGAACTGTTCACATGCACAATGTCCGGTTTCTGAGCCGTCATAAGGCGCCTGAGGGCCCAGATAGCCAGGGGATAACGGTGACGCCCCATCGAAATAGCTTTCACAGGCAGACCCTTACGGGTGGCCATCTCATAAATCGGACTCCCCGGCTCCAACACCAGCCGAATGTCATGCCCGCGTTTGCGCAAGCCCTCGGCATGCAGCAGCACAGCCAGCTCCTGGCCGCCAGTCGTTGCGGACGATTCGGACACCATGATCTTCATCGAAGCTTCAATGCGCGACCCGGAGCGCCAGCCGTTCCCGCACAGCCTCAAGCACTGTGTCAGGCGAAATACTCTCGAGGCATTCAAGCTGCACCGTGTTGCGGCACGTCCGGCTGAAGCAGGGACTGCACGGGAGTTTGTGCATGAGAACGCGCTTGTGGTGTCCGTACGGGCCGGTGCGAAGGGGGCTGGTCGGGCCAAACAGCGCGACGACCGGCGTCCCTACCGCCGCCGCGATGTGCATCGGCCCCGAATCATTTGTCAGCAGTAGCTGCGCGGATTTGAGTAAGGTTGGCAGGAGTCCTGGTGTGGTCTTCCCGGTCAGGTCAACGGGCGTGGTCCGCATCTGACGCTTCACGGCGTTTGCCACAGCAGAGTCATCAGGCCCGCCGATCAGGGCAACAGGGCCCAGGCCCTCATGCTGAAGTCGGTCGGCAGTTCTTGCAAAAAACTCCGGAGGCCAACGTTTGGTCGGCCAGCGGGCTGAGACATTCATCGCGATCCAGGGCGCGCCCGCCGTCACACCATGATGGCCCAGCAATCTCTCGACCTCTTCCCTGTCAGCAGGAAAGCCACGGAAGCGAAACTCCGGCGTTCCTTGAACCGGAGCACCCAACGCCTCCGCGATCAGTAGGTAGCGATCCACAGCGTGCAGGTCTGAGTTGGGAACCGGTACCCGGTGGGTGTAGAAGAACGGGCTCGCTTCCCGTGCGTTGGCAAACCCGATGCGAGTCGCACAGCCAGCCAGCCACGCCAGAACGCTGCTGCGGAACAGACCTTGCAGATCAATGGCGAGGTCGAACCCAACCTCACGAACGCGCCGGATCTGGGCTAGCCAATTGCCGAAACCCGGGTTGACAGGCCAGACCTCATCGAGTCCGTCCGCTCGTTCCACCAGATCTGCCCACTGCCGCTTCACAAACCAGGCGATGTGCGCATCAGCGAACCGTTCCCGCAACACCCTCAGCGTAGGGAGCGTGTGTACGATATCCCCCATTGAGCTGGGTTTGATGATGAGGATACGTCGGTAGTCAGCCATAACAAGAAGCCTACAGCTCTCAGCAATCAGCCTTTACTCGAGACGGATGAGATGTGTGGGAAAGCCTCGATCGCCGAGTCCCGCATCGCTCGCTACCGCCGTTGTCGGGTTCCTGAGCGCTGAATGCTGATGGCTGATGGCTGACGACTGGCAGCGTCTTCCAGAATCCACTCCACCGCCTCGCCCAGGCTGACGGCCACGTAATCCGGCATCAGGCGTTCCGCCTCGAGATCCGCGAGCGCCTGTTGGCTGGTCGGCCCAGTAGTTACGAGCACGCTTCGCGCGTCAATCCGACGGGCCAACTCGACATCCCGCTTCTGGTCACCTACGACATAGGCACTTGTCCCATCAAGTCCCAGTTCGGCCACCGCGCGCTCGACCAGGAGGGTTCCGGGCTTCCGGCACAAGCAGCCATCGTCCGGATGATGAGGGCAGCAGTAAATTCCATCGAGCGACGCCCCGCCGGCGTGGAGTAATTCACGAAGCCGGGCGTGGACGGCGTCAACCGAAGCGCTGCTCACGAGCCCGCGGCCGATCCCGGACTGATTCGTGATCAGCACAACGTGCGCCCTCTCCCTGTTCAACCGGGCCACGGCCTCGACCACGCCGGCGAGCAGGTCCAATTCCTGCGGCGATTCGACATAGCCGGTGTCGCGATTCAAGGTTCCATCACGGTCGAGAAAGACCGTGACGTCTTGAAGACGAGCTGACACGTTGTCAGACCGAACGCTTGTCAGCTCGATACATGTTTGCTTGTCAGCTTGGAGTTGCGTGAGAGCTGCTTCACACACCTCATCCACGGTGACGCGCGTCATGCAACGGTGATCGATCGGGCACTCACGCAACAAACACGGAGCGCATTCCACCTCGTGCCGGACAATGGAATGAGCGGTCCCCAACGGAGCGGTCGTGCGCCAATCGGTTGGCCCGAAGATGGCGACCACCGGGACGCCGAACGCAGCGGCAATGTGCATCGGTCCCGTATCATTGGTGATGAACAAGCTGCAACGCTTGATCACCGCCATCAATTGTCGAATGGATGTCTGCCCCGAGAGCATGATCGGCTTCGACGCCATCCGCTCAGCGATCGCCTGACCGAGCGTTTCCTCGCCACCTGTCCCGACAATGACGACCCGAATGCGCTTTGCGCCGGACTCACGCACAAGCCGGTCTGCTGTCTCCGCAAAGCGATCTGGCAGCCACCGCTTCGCGCCACCGTACATGGATCCCGGATTCAGGCCCACGAGACAGTCAGCCTCACCGATTCCAAACTGTGCGAGCCTCTGCTCCCTCTCACGCTCTTCTTGAGCAGTCAGGTAGAGCTGAGGGGCGCTTGCCTGTCCCTCCACACCCAAGGGACGCAACATGTCCAAGAAGTAATCCACTTGGTGTCGCGTCGTCGTGGGCTTCACCACCGGATCCGAAAGTAAGAACTTCCTGCCATCCGTGGCATACCCATAACGTCTCGGGATCCCCGACAGAAACGCCAACATGGCCGCTTCGAAGGCATTTTGCAGCAGGATCGCCAGCTCGTATCGCTGACCGCGCAGCATCTCCGCTAACGCCCATTTCCCGGTGATCCCCGAATGCCGACCGCGATCCTCGTACACCATCACTTTGTCGCAAGCGGGATGGCCCTGGAACAACTCCGCGATCGCTGGTTTGGCCAACCAGGTGATCTCTGCGGACGGAAAGAGTTTCCGCACAGCCGAAAGCGCCGGTTCGCTCATGACGGCGTCGCCGATCCAATTGGGTGTTCGCACGAGCAGTCGCTTGACGGATTCCTTACGCATGGATTCCCCGAATGCTCAACGCTGAATAGGGCCCGAAGCTATCGGCTCTACCCCATTGCCTCTCGCCCCTTGCCACTCGCCTTCCCTCAATGATCATTCACTCCCAGGAGCAGTCGCTCCAATTGATCGCGGCCATCCAGAATTTGCGTTCCGAGACGCAACGCCAAGATGCGCGGTCCGTCGTCCTGCGAGCGAACCAATTGGCCGATCTTGACCGCATCCTTTTCTGTTGTCACAACGAGCTCTGCGCCATCACGCCTGGCCCGGTCTTGAATAGCTTGCAGATCGCGTTGGGTGTATTGGTGATGATCCGCGAAGACCACTTCGCCGACAAGCTTTAGCCCCTGTTCGGTCAGCAGCCTACGGAAGGATTCCACGTTGCCGATCCCGCTGAACGCGACCGCCGCTCGGCCTGATGCACTCTCCAGCCCCTGCACCGCCCCCGTCACCACGTCGATGAAAGCCTCGGCCCTGAATTGGATTCGGATCGGGCGAATCCCGTTCGCGGTCAAAGCTGGAAGTGAAGCCAGCCTACCGGGCACACCCACCGTCGAGTCGCACCGGGTCAACACCAGCGCTGTCGCGCGGGCCGCCGCTGAGAGCGGCTCCCGCAGGCGGCCGGCAGGCAGGAGGGCTTCTAGACCCGTCGGGTCCGACGCGTCCACCAACAGCAAGTCCACGTCCCGGTGCAGAGCCAGGTGCTGGAATCCATCGTCCAAGACAAAATAATCAACCGGAAACCGCTCGAGGACCCAGCGGCCGAGCCTGTACCGATTCGCTCCGACTGCAACTACCGCTTCGGGGCAACGCTGCGCAATCAGATATGGCTCATCACCGGCCTCCGCCGGGTCCGCGATGATCGTCCGGCCATCTGAGACCAGGAGCATGGGCGAGGAACCCTGTCGGCGATAGCCCCGGCTGAGCACCGCAACACGTTTCCCCCGGGACAGGAGCCATTGGGAGAGTGAGATTACGACCGGCGTCTTCCCGGTACCACCGACTGTGAGGTTCCCCACGCTCACGACCCGAGATGGAAGGCGCCGCCGTGGGAGCCAGCCACTTTGATACAGCGCCGCCCGTACACGGACCGCCAGCCCATAGGGCACCGCCAATGCGTTCAGCGCCCAGCGCGGGAATGATAAGGACCGAACGCTGAACGTGCGGGCTAGGGGCAGGATCGTGGAACCAACCGCTTCGTTGGTCCGCAGTTGCGCATCCACGATCTTTCCGATCAATTCCAGACTGTGCGCCACCGCCCCGCGATTTTCCATCACGACGGCTCGGGCCGCCTCGCCCCTTTGGTCGAGCGCTGACCGATCGCGAAGCAGTGTAGCCATTTCGCGCGCGAGCTGTTCCCCGTCACGCACAGGCACCCCGCCTCCCGCTCGAATCAGCAGTTCAGCAATCTCGGCGCAGTGATCCGTGTGCGGTCCGAAGAACACGGGCTTCCCCCAGAGGGCCGGTTCCAGTAAGTTATGGCCACCGACCGGCACGAGCGTCCCGCCGACAAACGCGAGCACCGCATGGCGGTAGACACTGGCCAGTTCACCACGCGTGTCCAGGATGATCACGCGGCGACCCGCGGCTGTCGCGACGTGAGATGCATCCAACCCGTGCGAGCTTCTCCGACGAATAGGCAGCCCACGCGCCTTGACGGTGGCTTCGAGCTGGGCCGCCCGCTCGATGTGCCGAGGGGCGAGCAAGAGGACCAGCGATGAAAATTCTCGGTGGAGCATCTCGTACCCAGCCAGGATTTGGTCTTCCTCTTCCGGGTGCGTGCTTCCAGCGACGATCAGTTCTTCATCCTCGGACAAACCGATCGCGCTCCGTGGTACGTGTTCCTCACCAGCGCTCGAATCGCGCAGGGGTTGATCGAATTTGATGTTCCCGGTTCGTGTGACCCGGGTCGAACAGGCGCCAAGCGAGACGATGCGCTCCACATCGCGCTCGGACTGCATCAGCATCGCCGTCACTGCCCCTAGCACCTGCCTAAGAAAGGGTCTCACCACCGCATACCGGCGAAAGGACCGTGAGGAAAGCCGACCGTTGACTAGGATCGAGGGCACGCCGCGGCGCGCCAGCACTCTGAGCAGGTTTGGCCAGAGCTCGGTTTCCACAAACAAAAAGGCGGTCGGCCTCAAAGCCTCGACGAATCTTGCGACGACCCAGGGGAAATCCAAGGGCGCGTAACAATGTTGAGCCACACCATCCAGCTTTTGCTCCACAGCCTCCCGCCCGGTTTCGGTGACCGTCGAGATCACAAGCTGACAGGTCGGATACCGAGCATGCAGCTCCCGAATCAGCGGGGCCACTGCCACGACCTCGCCTAGAGACACGGCGTGTACCCACACCAACGGTTGGCCGGGACGCTTGAGCTGGGGGAGCTGAACCCCGAACCGCTGGGCAAGGCCGGGGCGACAGCGCTTCTTGGCCAAGAGGGTCAGGAGGATGAGGGGCGAAACCAGCAGGAGAAGAACGTTGTAAGCCAGGTACCACATCGCATGTTCCATTAACCGCGAATCGTTACACGTTCAACGTAGGAGCCTAGCCCGATCCGGACAGCGCTTTGACTCGAGCAAAGATGTCCAGCGAGTTCCTCCAGCTTTTGCATATCAACGATGAACGCATGACGCCTCACCTATCACGCTTTACGCTTCACGCATGACGGCTTCGTCAGCCTGGTCGGTGATTCGGTTCAGGGCTGCCTCCAGCTCACGGCGCTTCGTTTCAAGGTCGACCTCCGTCGAATCGCGCTGGACCCAAATCGGGTCTCCCCAGATGAAGAGGCCCCGGCAGAACGGATAGGGGACTAGGAAATGATCCCAACTGCGAAAGACTTTTTTTTTGAGCAGCTAAATGTGAGTGGCACAATCGGAAGACCGGTGGCCTTCGCCAACTGGACCGCACCCACCTGGGCAACCTGGCACGGCCCTTTCGGCCCGTCTGGCGTCACAACCAAGTCCACGCCAGCCCTGCCCAGTCGGATGAGGTGCCGAAGGGCTGGCACACCCCCCCGGGTCGTGGATCCCCGTACCGACTGAAACCCGAAACGCGACACAATCTGGTGGATAAGCTCTCCATCTCGGTGCTGACTGATCAGGATATATGCCTCTGTCCCGCGATAGGCAAGCGGCATCATCAGTTGCCGCCCGTGCCAAAAAGCGATGATGAGTCGTTTCCCCTGGCGATACAGATCGTCCACGCTCTCACTGCCCTCGGTCCGGATCCGTATGGCCCATCCCAGGGTCCGGATGACCCACGCGCCAATCGGCGGCAGGAAGCCCATTTTTAACCACGTCAGCAATCCCGACTTCGTCATTGATTCACTGTTTCATTGGACCATTGACTCGTTGGTTCAATGAAACAATCCCTCAATGGTTCAATGAGCCAATTCTGCGTCCTGAAACTGGATCGCGTGCAGGCGCTGATACCGTCCACCGTTCCGGAGCAGTTCTTCGTGCGAGCCGGTTTCCACAATACGGCCGCGGTCCAGCACGATGATGCGGTCCGCGTTCTGCACCGTAGAAAGACGGTGCGCGATGACCAGCGTGGTCCGATTCCTCATCAAATTGGAGAGTGCGAGCTGCACAATTCGCTCCGACTCGGAATCCAGTGAGGAGGTGGCCTCGTCCAGGATCAAGATGGGCGGGTCCCGTAGGATCGCCCGCGCAATCGCCAGTCGTTGGCGCTCCCCTCCTGAAAGTTTGACTCCATTTTCTCCGATGACCGTGTCATAGCCGTCCGGCAAGCGTTGGATGAAATCATGGGCGTACGCCGCCTGGGCTGCCTCAACCAGCTCATGCTCGGCTGCATCGAGTTTGCCGTAGGCGATGTTGTTCCTGACCGTCTCGTCGAAGAGTACCGTGTCCTGCGAAACGATTCCAATCTGCCGGCGAAGCGACTTCAGCGTGCCTTCTCGAGTATTCTGGCCATCGAGGAGGATCATGCCCCGGGTCGGCTCGTAGAAGCGGGGCACCAGATTCGCGAGCGTCGTTTTCCCGCTCCCGCTGCTCCCGACCAGGGCAACGACCTCTCCCGCAGACATGGACAGATTGATGTCCCGGAGCGCGGGCTGCTCCGTTCCATCGTACTGGAACGTGACGCCCCTGAATTCGAGCGACCGGGTAATGGGTGACAATTCCCGAAGGCCTCGATCGCGATCCCGCTCGTTTTCCAAATCCAGCACGCCAAACACCCGCTCGGCAGCGGAGAGCGCCTGTTGAATCGTGTTGTTCGCGCCCGCCAGGCGCCTGAGGGGAGTATAGGCCATGAACATCGCGGCTAAGAACGAGAAGAACGCGCCGGGCGTCATCTCGCCATCGATCACCAGGTAGCCGCCGTACCAGATAATCATGGCCACACCCAGGACTCCGATCACCTCCATGTGCGAGGAGACAAGCGAGGAGACCTGGACCCCCTTCATGGTGGCACGCAAGTAGGCCCGGTTGCTGTGCTGAAACCGCGCTCCTTCAGCCTCCTCGCGGCCGAAGGTTTTGACCACTCGGATGCCGGTCAGAGCTTCCTGGAGCGCTGAGGCCATGTCGCCGATCTTTTCCTGCCCTCGGGTCGCAAGCCCACGTAAGCGCCGCCCCATCTGGGTCACCGTATAGAACGACATCGGGACCACCACGAGCGACACCGCCGCCAGTTTCCAATTTTGGTAGAAGATGATCCCCATCATCGCCACAAACGTCAGTCCCTGCTGGAACAGATCCTTGAGGACCCCTGCAACGGCGCCGGCCATCAGATTGACGTCGTTGATCACGCGCGACATCAACCGTCCGGAGGTGTTGGCATCGTGGTAGCCGGCCGGCAGGCGCATGAGCTGCAGGAACAGTTCTTCGCGCACATCGGCAATCACATGATTACCCACATAGTTCATGAGATAACTCTGCCCGTAGCTAAACCCTGCCTTGAACACCGCGACGCCCAAGATCACGATGGGCAGCACAGTCAAGAGAAACTCGTCTTTGCTGATAAAAATCCCGTCCAGTACCGGGCGGACCATCCAGGCGTATGCGCCGGTCAGACCTGCCACCAGGCCCGAGCAGACAAATGCGGCAATCAGCCGGAACCGGTACCTCACAAGGTAGTGGAGCAGCCTGAGAAACACCTTCATGCGTGGCACTCCGCAAGGACCACGGCTGCCGCCCGGGTTGACGCGCCGGGCGCACCCAGCCGATCCCTCACCCCGCGCAAGGCCGCTCGCATCTCGCGTGAGGCAACCTGATCGCTGAGCAGGCGCGCCGCTTCCTCGCTCAGTCGGCTGGGGCATGCCTCGTGCTGGAGCAGCTCGGGCACGATCCCGCGGCCCGCGACGATGTTCACCAATCCGACATGCTTGACCTTGATGAGCATGCGTGCCAGCCAGTAGGTCAGCCACGAAGCACGATAGGTAATCACCATGGGGGTGCCGATCACCGCCGCTTGCAGGGTGGCCGTCCCGGACGCGACCAGTAACAGATCCGAGAGGGCCATGATCTCGTTCGGCTGATCCGGATAGACGCGAACGCTGAGTCCACTGCCTTCAGCAAGCGCTTCAATCAGACCATCCGGGATGGACGAGGCTTGCGCGACTGCCAGCTCAAGCCCTGGGTACTGCCCAGCAAGCCGCGCGGCTGCTTGCAGCATAATCGGCAGGAGGGACCGGACCTCTCTTTCACGACTGCCCGGCAAGAGCCCGATGACGATTGCCGCCTCGTCGAACCCGAAGCGTTTCCGTAGCTCTGCGCGGTCATAGCATGGGTCGACCGCATCCAGTAGGGGATGGCCGACAAAGTCGCAGGCGATCCCGGCCTGCCGGTACAATACCTCCTCGAAGGGCAGGATCACGAGCATGCGGTCCACCACCCGAGAAATCAAACGGATGCGGCTCGAGTGCCATGCCCAGATCTGGGGCGCGATATAATAGACCACGCGATGGCGGGCCTTCTTCGCCACACGAGCAAGGCGCAGGTTGAGCCCCGGATGGTCGATAAAGACCACCGCCTCGAGGCGTGTCTGGCGCAGGAATCTGGTCAAGGCTGAGTAGTTGCGAAGGGCGGCACGAAGCTGCGCCAGCCCCGGCATGCCCATGACATCAAGCCGCTGGATCCCGGCAAGCAACTGGACACCGGCGGCTTGCATCTTGTCGCCACCCACCCCGAGGATCTCAACATCCTGCCGGAGCGTTCGAAGGGCGCGGGCAAGATTCGCACCGTGGAGGTCGCCTGAAGCCTCACCGGTTACGATCAGAATTCGGGGCATGGCTCTATTCGTGAACCGTTCAGCGTTAATCGTCACACGTCCAAAAAGGGTGTTCTCCGGGTTCACTCGACGTTTCAGGAATCACGGTTCACGTTTCACGCGTCCCGTTCACGCTTGACGTCCTCAGGTGTGGCGCTGCACGAAGGTTCCGATTGCCTCGAGCACCTGATGAGCCAAGTCCAGCGCTGCAGCGCCGTCTTCTCCGGATACCGGAGGCGGCGTGCTGGTCCGAACAGCACAGAGGAAGGCCTCTAGCTCCAACCTCAGCGGTTCCTCATCGCCAGCCCGCACCGGCTCGATCTCGATCTCAGGCCGATTCCCCTGCCCGAGCCGCCGCCTATAGATCAGCCCCTCTCTCGTTTGGTAATCGACGGAGATGTACGCATCCCGCTGAAACAGCCGAAGCTTGCGCATGGGGGTCGCTGAAACTCGGCTGGCCGTCAGATTGGCGACGCACCCGCTCCCGAAGGCAATCCGCGCGTTGGCAATATCGATATTTGGCGACAGGACCGGCACGCCAGCGGCACGGACTTCTTCGACAGGCCCAGGATCAAACGAGAGGATGATATCCAGGTCGTGAATCATGAGGTCGAGGACGACATCCACATCGGTGCCTCGCACGCCAAAGGGGCTCAGACGGTGACATTCGATAAATCCCGGTTTGTCGATATAGGGACGGACCGCGCTGATGGCGGGATTGAACCGTTCGATGTGGCCGACTTGAAGAACCCGTCCGCATGACCGTGCCAGCTCCATCAGCTCTCGCGCCTCGGCCGGCGTGACCGCAATGGGCTTCTCCACCAGGACATGCACGCCTGCCTCGAGACAGGACTTTACCAAGGCGTAATGCACCGAGGTCGGCGCCGCCACGCTCACCGCCTCGATCTGTTCCAGCAGCGGCGCAGCAATCGTGTGCGCGGCAACGCTGTGCCGTTCAGCGATCAGCTTCGCTCGATCCGGATCGATATCCGCGACGCCGACCAACCTGGCGCTCGGCAACTCGGCGTAGAGGCGAGCATGGTGCTGCCCCAGATGCCCCACGCCGATCACGCCGATGCGTACTGGCTTCACGGCTCTCGATCGCTGGGAAGTCCCACGATAGTAATGCCTGCCCGTTCCGCGTTAGCCAGCATTGCCTCTCGATCCAACATCACGCTTCGGCCCGCCTCTACCGCCAAGGCCGACGCTTTCACCGACACCATCGTTTCGATGGTGGCGGGACCTACCGCGGGCAGATCAAACCGCAGGTCTTGCTGGGGCTTGCTCCGCTTGACCACGACCGTGGCATCCCCAGCCAAGGCGCCGCCTCTGCGGATCGCTTCATCGGTCCCCTCGACTGCCTCGACCGCCACAAGCACTCGGTCTTTAACAATCACGCACTGGCCGATGTCGAGCCGACCGATCTCGCGCGCCACTTCCCACCCATACCGGAGATCTTCCCACTCCTTGGGAGACGGGCTACGCCTTGTCACGGGTCCTTCTTCGACCAGGATTCCGCGAAGACCGAATGTGGATTCCCGGATGTGAATGCCCTCGCTCTCCAGCTCGGCCGCCACCTCACGCAGGATCGCATCATCCTTCAACTGCCTTAGACGGCTTGCCACGGAAAGCGCGCGGAAGTCCGGCAGGACCGTCGTGAACACATGGGTCTTTTTGATGCCGCCTAACATGACCGCTTGGCGGACCCCGTCCTCTTTCAGTACCCGGATGAGCTTGTTGAACTGTCCGATTTTGATCCAGTGAATCCGCTCGACGTGCTCCTCCAGCTCCGCAGCAGTTTCGCCAATGTGAGCGACCGCCGAGACGCTATACCCCAGCCGCTTCGCATTTTGCGCGAAAATGATGGGAAAACGCCCATTGCCTGCGATAAGGCCGATTCGTTCGCCGGGCTCTACCAGAGCCGGCCCTGGTGGGACAGTCTCAGGCATGCCGTTACTCCTCGTTCTCCATCTCCTTCCCGACCGATCGACACACGCCGCGTTTGGTGCTCTCCATAAAGCTTACGACTTCCATCACATCCGTGTTGTCCCTAAATTCATCCCGAGCCCGTTTGATGGCCTCAGCCATCCGATGCCCGGACCGAAACAAGAGTTCGTAAGCCCTTTTCAGGCCACCGATTCGCACGGTGGAAAACCCGTGACGCTTGAGGCCGATCGAGTTGACTCCGTAGAGCCGTGCTCGATAGCCGCCCGCCGCACGCATGAACGGCGGCACATCCTGTCCCAGCGCTGAGCATCCCCCGATCATCCCGTAGGGGCCTACCCGTACGTACTGATGGATTCCCACCAGTCCACCAATGATGGCGTGGTCACCGATCGTAATATGGCCCGCCAGCGTGGCCGCATTGGCCATGATCAGGTGGTTCCCAAGATGGCAGTCATGCGCGATATGGACATAGGCCATGAGAAAATTATGATCCCCGATGGTGGTGACGCCACCGCCCTGCACAGTGCTTCTGTTCACCGTGACGTATTCACGCAAGATGTTGTCGTGGCCAATGACAACACGCGTCGGCTCTCCCTGATACTGCAGATGCTGAGGCGGAGTCCCGATGGAGGCATAGGGATAGATCTGGCAGCGCTCTCCGATCTCGGTCCAACCTTCAATGTAGACGTGTGAGATCAGGCGAGTTCCGCGACCGATCTTGACATGCTCGCCAATCACCGAGAATGGACCGATCTCGACACCCTCGGCGAGTTCGGCCTTGGCGTGCACAACCGCTGTGGGATGAATCGGCACTCGCTTGCCTCCACCAGAGCCGGCACGTAAATCGTTATTCGTGAACCGTTAACCGATACGCTCCCGATTCACAGTTCACGATTCACGTTTAACGGTCCCCAGCTTTTTCCTCTGTCACCATGGCAGTCAGTTCCGCCTCGCAGACCAACTCCGACTCCACAAACGCATTCCCACGCATTTTCCAGAACGGCTGACGCCGCTTGAGCACTTCCACCTCCAGACGGAGTTGATCACCCGGCACCACCGGCTTTCGAAATTTGGCGTTGTCTATTCCCGTCAAGTACACCACAGGCCGGCCTTTGAACGGGGACGACTTGAACGCAAGCACGCCCCCCACCTGAGCCATGGCTTCCAGAATCAGTACACCGGGCATGACCGGTCGATCGGGGAAATGGCCCTGGAAAAAAGGCTCATTGATTGTGACGTTCTTGATGCCGACGATGCGCCGGCCAGGCTCCAGTTCGCTGATCCGATCCACGAGCAGAAACGGATACCGATGGGGAAGCGTCGCTCGAATTTCCGTACTGTCCAGTGCTGACATCAGTCCCGCCTCCTCCTATAATGCGGCTGGCTAGCGCACTACCGGTTCCGCCGATTAAACTCCTTCACGACTCGATCGGTCAGGTCAACCGCTTGGTGATGATACAGCACGACCCGCAAGGTGGATTCATCGCCGATATCCAGCACGGCTCCATAGCCGGCTTTTTTCGCAACCGCTGAGGTCGCCTCATCGATTTTTCTTAAAAACCGATCCGCCATTTCCTGTTGCTTGAGCTGAATGTCCCGGTTCAACTCTTGAAGTTGGCGCTGGTACTGCTCCAGCTTGGCCCGAAACTGCTCCTGCTTCGCACGCTTGGCCGCTTTGCTCAGCTTGGCTTCCTGCTCCTTCAGCTCACGTTCGAGCTGCTTCATATCTTCGTCTTCAGCCGCGAGGATTCGCTGCTGGTTCGCGGTGAACTCCTTGAGTTCCTGCAACGCACGTTGTCCGGCTTTCGTCCGTTCCATGACAGCGCGCTGATTGATCACACCGACCTTGAACGTCTCCGCCGCCAGACCTGTGCTCGCCTGGCCCGCCATGATCAACAGAATGGATCCAGCGGCCAGAAGCGAGGTTCCCCGATTCATCCCTCAACGCTCCCTTCGCACAAAGGCCTACGCATTCGAGCGTCCGCCGTCACCGGGCTCCCCTATTGAGCTCGGTGATCACCTGCGCTGTCATGTCCAGCGAGGAATCGCTGTAGACGGTCGGGCTGCCCAGCCCCTTCTCAATCACGACCAACAAGCCGTTCTCCCGAGCCACCTCCGCCACGACTTCTGCGACTTTGCTCCTGAATTTTTCCAGGACCTCCTTTTGCTTCACCTGGACTTCCCGGTTCATTTCGTTGACTTTCTGTTGATACTCGATCATCCGACGGCGAAACCGCTCCTCGCGTCCCCTCTTGGCATTGGCGCTCAGCACGCTCGCTTGTTTCAGAAGATCTCCTTCCATCCGCTTCAGTTCTTTTTCCTCAAGTTCCACAAGGGCCCGGCGATTGTCCGTGAACGTAGTCAGCTCTTCCTTAGCCTTCTGGCCGGCCTCAGTTTCGTTGAGCACTCGCTGGGGATTGATCACCCCAATGCGGACCCCGGATTGGCTGCTAAGCTGCGGCGACGAATTGGTCGCGCACCCGCTCAAGGCAAGACCGATCACGAGACCGATCGTGCAGCTCGATGGAACTTTCGAGAGCCGCCGAACAGCTCCCTGGCCTACCTCTTTCAACTTCATTCCTGAGTCACTCCCATCACCTCTGCGGTGGACGCGTTAGAACAGCGATCCCACGGAAAATTCAAACACAGCATCCTTCTCAAGCGGATTCGGGTCCAGATTGATTCCATACGCGAGGCGAAGTGGACCGAACGGCGAGATCCACCGCACCTCGATACCGGCAGCTTCCCTCAGGTCCAGGTCCAGGTCCTCCGTATCGTCGAATCCCCTGCCGTAATCGAAGAACAGGACCCCGTTAAGCTTGGCCTCAGCAGAGATCGGGAAAATGAATTCGTTGTTAATAATGATCTGCTTCGTGCCCCCCAGCAGCGTCCCACTCTCGGTGACAGGGCCCGCCCGTCCGAACTCAAACCCGCGCATCGTGTTGATTCCGCCGACGAAGAACCGTTCCGTCAGCGGAACCGGTTTCCCGCCCAGGCCCTCCGTAAGGCCGAATCGCGCTCGAATCGAATGGCGGATGTCAAAGAACAAGGGGGTGTATTTATTGTTGTCGAACCCGAGCTTGTAAAAGTTATTGGTGCCCCCGAGCGCGGGCGTCCCGAGATCAAAGCTGAGGCTGCTCCTCATCCCGGTTCTCGGGTCCAGAAAGAAATCCCGTGTGTCACGCGCGATCGAGGAGCGGAACCCTGTTGTGGACTGATTCCCCTCTTGGTCTTTCACGAAGTCCGGTGCGTCAGCTTCCACCTCGCTGATCTTTAATGCCTCGCCCACCAGGCTCAGATTCCCGGATGTGAACTCCGAAAACCACCGACCGAAGGAGACCCCACCGCCCGCCTTTGCTTCGGTATAGGTGAGGAAGTCCGTCTCGGTGCTGAACGCATCGAGCTGCACGGACGTCAGCGAGTCGCGAAAATGAGGCTCGCGGAAGGAAATCACCCCGAGGGTTCGACGCTGCCCTAACTGCCCTCGCACCCGCAACAGGTGGCCGCGCCCAAACAGGTTCCCCTCCGTAATATCGGCGATCGCCGTGAGCTGATCCAGGGAACTGAACCCACCGCCGATACTGAAGGATCCAGTCGGCTTTTCTTTGACTTTGACATCGAGGTCCACTTTGTCAGAGGCCACCTGCCTGGGTAAGATTTCGACCGTTTCAAAAAAATTCAGGTTGTTCAGCCGCTGGAAACTGCGTTTCATCGCCTTCGTATCGATGACTTCTTGTTCGTTGAGCCGGAGTTCGCGACGGATCACATTATCGCGGGTCTTGTCATTGCCCCTGATCGTGATTCGATTGACCCTCATCATCTCCCCTTCCTCGATGCGGAAGATGATCGCCGCTGTCTTTGTCTCGGGGTTCGGCACAACCGAGGGAGTCACCCGCGCAAATGCGTACCCCCTCCCTCCATACAGGTCCTCGAGTCGGGTTTTCTCTTCACGAATCGCGGCGCGCTGGAACACCTCCCCGGGCTTAATCTTCGACTCTTTCATGAGTTCCTGTTCCTCAAACACCGTATTACCCCGAAACCCGACCTCGCCAACCGTGAACGGCTCGCCTTCGACGATCGTATACGTCACGGTGAAGCCCTGGCGATCCTCCGTCAACTCGACGACCGGCAGACTGACCTGCACGTTCAGATAGCCTTTGTTGAGATACACCTCCTTGATCCGCTCCACATCGTTGCCCAGTTCCTCGCGCCTGAGTATGCCGGCGTCCGTGAACAGCGAGAGGAAAAAGACCGTCTCGCGGTTGGCCAACATTTTCAGGAGCTCCTTTTTTGACACGGCTTCCGCCCCGTCGAAAATCACGGTTTCGATTTTGAGCTGATCGCCTTCCTTGATGTAAAAGGTCAGCCGCTTCCGATCCTCTTCCAGCGTTTGAACGATCGGGATGACCCGGGCATTGGCGTAGCCCTCATCACGGTAAGCCGACTCAATTCGTTCGGCGCTCTCTTTGACCTCTTGCTGATCGAGGAAGGATTGGCTGCGGATCGTGGTCTTCTCCCTCAGCTTGTCCTCGTTGAGATTCTCGTTCCCATCAAATACAATTTCGGTGATGAAGGGCTTCTCGCGCACCACGAGGATGACTGTCAGGCCACCGGCCGCTGGTTCCGCCTCGATCTGCACGTCTTCAAAGAACCCCATCGCATAGATCAGACGGATTTGTGCGCGGATTGCTTTGGCCGTATAGGGATCACCGACGTTCAGTGTGAGCCGACTCCGGATCGCCAATTCCTCAATCCGTTTGTTCCCTTGCACCTCAATAGACGTGACTTTTTGAGGACTGTCCTGGGCATACAGCGCGCCGGCGGGAGTGACAACAAGCGCGCTGACCATGACTGCGAGACACAATGATCGATTTCCCACCGGATTGGTCACTGCGGCCTTTCAAGGGATGTCCGCTGACCAATGCTTGTGGGGTAGGATCCCAGGACCCGAAGGGCTACGGGGAGAACGCCGATACGACCGCCTCACTGGTTTCGACCTGACCCAGAGTCTTCGCAGAGGAGGTCGCATAAGCTAAAAAAAGTCCCCTCGACAGAGATCTAATCAAGCACTTGAAAAACATGAAGAATTATACGTGTCATTACGAAACATGTAAAGAAGATTTCGCAGATCCCCCTCGTGGGCACGCGTCGTTCGCTTCTTCCGAGTTTCTTGACATTCTTTTAATCCATCCCATAGTATGCTGCTGATGCGCAAAACCTTGATCCGCAAAGCCGTGATTCCAGCCGCTGGGCTCGGAACCCGCTTCCTCCCCGCGACGAAGGCTTCACCCAAGGAAATGCTCCCGCTGGTTGATAAGCCGCTCATTCAGTATGCGGTCGAGGAAGCCGTCGCTGCAGGCATTGAAGATATTATCATCATCACCGGTCGGGGAAAGCGCGCAATCGAGGACCATTTCGACCGATCCTTTGAGCTGGAGGAGACCCTCAAAGGGAACGGAAAGGTTCGACTGATCAAGGAGTTGCGAAGGATATCAGAGTTGGCGAAATTCTGTTACATCAGACAGCCTGAAGCGCTGGGACTGGGGCACGCTGTGTTGTGCGCCCAGCATTTGATCGGCAATGAACCCTTTGCGGTCATCCTGGGTGATGAAATCATCGATGCCTCAGTGCCGGCCCTGGGCCAGCTTATGCAGGTCTATGCCGAGGGATACGGAGCCGTCGTTGGTGTCCAGAAAGTTCGGATGGCTGACGTCAGTCACTACGGGATCATTGCCTCGGAGCGGGTGACAGCAGGACTCCATCGGGTCCGCGACCTCATCGAAAAACCGACTCCGGAAGAGTCACCCTCTCGCTTGGCGCTCATCGGACGCTACGTGCTCTCCCCGGCGATTTTCCCGGCGCTGCAACGCACCGTTCCTGGAAAAAATCGCGAGATTCAACTGACCGACGCCCTGCGCCATCTCGCGCGGCAGGTTCCAATCTACGCCCGAGAGATTCAGGGCCAGCGGTACGATGCCGGGGATAAGCTCGGCTTCCTCCAAGCCACGGTCGAATTCGCGTTGAAGGATCCAACCCTTGGACCTCGCTTCTCACGGTACTTGAAGCAGCTACACCGACGGGCTGGCTTGCTCCCCGCCTGATTGCTTGAATCGGTGCTCACGTTCTGGTAGGAATCGCCTGGATGCCAACTGAACTATCCGAACACGACGCTCAGAACCTTGAAATTCCCGATCAGCTTCCTCTGCTGCCTGTCCGGGACATCGTGGTGTTCCCGTACATGGTCCTTCCCTTGTTCGTCGGGCGAGAGATGTCCATCAAAGCCATTGAGGCAGCGCTAGCCGGGAACCGCATGATTTTTCTCGCCACCCAGAAGGTGCTCGAGGTGGAGAACCCCACGCCGGACGATGTCCACTCGGTCGGCACCATCGGCATCATCATGCGCATGCTGAAGCTTCCGGATGAGCGGATCAAAATCCTTGTCCAAGGCCTGTCGAAGGGCCGGGTGCAGGAGTATATCCAGAGCGATCCCTATTATTCCGTGCGGATCGCCAAGATTGTTGAAGTCAAACCGCCCGCCACATCGCTTGAGGCCGAAGCGGTCACGCGAACCGTCAAGGAACAGCTGGAGCGGATCATCAGCCTGGGCAAAGTGCTCATGCCTGACGTCATGGTCGTCATTGAAAACCTGGACGACCCCGGCCGCCTGGCTGATATGGTGGTCTCCAACCTGGGGCTGAAAGTCGAAGTGACACAGACCATCCTTGAGGTGGAGGATCCCATTGCACGGCTCACGCGGGTCAGCGAAATCCTGGCGAAGGAAGTCGAAGTGCTGTCCATGCAGCAGAAAATCCAGGCGCAAGCGAAGGGCGAAATCGACAAGACCCAGCGCGAGTATTTCCTGCGCGAGCAACTCAAGGCTATTCAAAAAGAGTTGGGAGAGCTGGACGAGCGGGCTGAAGAGATCGCGGAGTTCCGCAAACGCATTAAAGACGCCAAGATGCCCGAGAAGGTCTTCAAAGAGTGCGAGAAGCAGCTCAAGCGCCTCGAAAAGATGCACCCGGACACGGCCGAGTCCGCCACGGTTAGGACCTATCTGGAATTGATGGTCGAGCTGCCGTGGAGCAAGAAGTCCAAAGACAACCTGGACATCAAGGCGGCCACCAAGGTGCTGGACGAGGACCATTATGACCTTGAAAAGGTCAAGGAACGCATCCTCGAGTACCTCGCTGTCCGAAAGTTAAAGGACAAGATGAAGGGGCCGATCCTGTGCTTCGTGGGCCCCCCGGGAGTCGGAAAAACGTCGCTCGGCAAATCGATTGCGCGGGCCTTGGGACGGGAATTCGTGCGGATCAGCCTCGGCGGGGTGCGCGACGAAGCGGAAATCCGCGGGCACCGCCGCACGTACGTCGGCGCCCTACCGGGACGCATCATTCAGGGTATCAAACAAGCTGGAACCAACAACCCCGTCTTCATGATGGACGAGGTGGATAAGGTCGGAATGGACTTCCGTGGCGACCCGTCGGCTGCGCTCTTGGAAGTGTTGGATCCGGAACAGAACCACACGTTCAGCGACCACTATTTGGGCGTGTCCTTTGACCTGAGCGATGTGATGTTCATCACGACGGCGAACCTCATGGACCCCATCCACTCCGCGCTGCGCGATCGGATGGAGATCATCGAGATCCCGGGCTACACGGAAGAAGAGAAGCTGGGCATTGCGAAACGGTTTCTCGTCCCTCGCCAACTGAAGGAGCATGGAATCACGGAGGCACATATCCGGATTGGCGAGCCGACGCTCCGTGAAATCGTGTTCCGTTACACCAGGGAAGCTGGAGTCCGAAACCTGGAACGTGAGATCGCGAATACCATGCGGAAGGTGGCCAAAAAGATTGCCGAAGGAAAGGACCGCTGCTATACCATCTCCCCGGCGAATCTCCACCGCTACCTGGGCGTCCCCAAGTTTCTCCCCGAAACCGAGAAGGAGAAAGACGAAGTCGGGGTTGCGACCGGGCTCGCGTGGACGGAGGCGGGCGGCGATGTGCTGCACATCGAGGCCACCGTGATGATGGGAAAGGGGCAGCTGACCCTGACCGGGCACCTCGGCGAAGTCATGAAGGAATCAGCTCAGGCTGCTCTCAGTTACGTGCGTTCGCGCGAGAAGCGGCTGGGCATCAACCCCGCGACCTTTGCCAAAAGCGACATCCATATCCACGTCCCGGCCGGAGCGATTCCTAAAGACGGACCCTCGGCCGGCATCACCATGGGGACAGCGTTGGCGTCCAGCCTGTCGAATATCCCGGTCCGGCGCGATCTTGCGATGACAGGTGAGATCACCTTGCGCGGGCGAGTCTTACCGGTCGGTGGGCTCAAGGAGAAAATCCTGGCCGCCAAACGGGCGAAGTTGTCCACGGTGATCCTCCCGAAGCGCAACCAGAAAGATCTCGCGGACATTCCTAAGCACTTGTTGCGCGGCGTCCGGTTGGTCTTCGTAGACACGATGGGCGATGTGCTCAAGGCCAGCTTACGCCGACCGACCACCGCGCAGCCCGAATCCAAGCCGGTGGACAAGCGGCAGAGGACAAGACGCCCGCGGCTCCGGCCCCGTCAGCCGGAGAAGCCCAGACGCGTACCCCGTTCGCGGCCACTCGCACCGACGGTGTCCGCCCGACCCGCGCCCCCGGGCACGGCTTGAGATGCGCACCCGATCGTTGCGGATGTCGCTGCCACAGGTGGGCGAATTCAACCTGATCCAAAGCCTGCGCCGACGTTACGGGCAAACAGGCCGGGCCGTGCTGTGTGGCATCGGCGACGACGCGGCGATGGTTCGAGCATCGTCCGCCCACGCACTCCTCATCACCACCGACCTCGTCGCAGAAGGGATCCATTTCAATCTCCACACCGCCACCTTTGCGGACATTGGATACAAGGCGGCCGTAGCCAATCTCAGCGATATTGCCGCCATGGGTGGGACCCCCCAATACCTCTTGGCCTCAGTCGCCGTTCCACGATCATGCACCGCATCGAATATCGATGACCTCTATGGCGGCTTGATGCGGGCCTGCCGACCCCATGGGGTGGAACTGGTGGGTGGAGATACCTCCGAATCGAAGGACGGGCTGTTCGTCAGCGTGACCGTGACAGGTTGCGTGGAACCAGGGCGAGCGCTCAGGCGCGACGGCGCGAAGGTCGGCGACCTCGTGTACGTGACCGGAACTCTCGGAGATTCATTGGCCGGACTGAGGATCCTCACTCGGAAGGGACGAAGGCAGAGGCGGACTCGTGGGAGAGAGGGTGCCAATCCGCGCTACGTGAAGAGTCTGGTCGATCGGCACCTGCACCCTACACCTCGACTTCAGACCGGCCTGCTCCTCGCGCACGACCGCCTGGCAACCGCCGCGATCGACATTTCAGACGGCTTGTCTGGGGATTTAGCCCATGTCTGCCGGGAGAGCGGAGTTGGGGCAGAAATTGAGGCCGCAGCAGTTCCACTCTCCGACGCCTGCCGTGCATACGCGGTTGCGTCTGGTGTAGACCCGATTGATTGGGCTCTGCGAGGTGGAGAAGACTACGAACTGCTTTTTACGGTTCCCCCGAGGAACTGCTCGAAGCTCGGTCGGGTGTCACAACGGTCCACGTGCCGCATTACCCGCATAGGAACCATCCGGCCGAGAGCGTTTGGACTCCGCCTCCGGAGGCAAAGCGGAAGGGTGACTCAGCTCGCGGACTCCAGCTACCAGCATTTTCGGGCAGCCCGTACAACCCCGCGAGAGGCCGCGTGGTCAAGCTAGCTCGCATCCGTCCGCTCCTGCGTCTCATCCTCCGCCTGAATGAATCGCCGCACCGGATCGCGCTCGCGTTCGCCACGGGCGTGTTTATCGCCTTCTCGCCGACCTACGGTCTGCATACGGTCAGCGTGGTCTTTTGTGCGTGGGTGTTCCGCCTCAATGCGCTTGCCCTGTTCGCAGGTTCGTTGATCAACAATCCATGGACGCTGGTGCCGATCCTGGCCGCCACTGTGTGGACGGGTTTTGAGATCCTCGGCAGCCCGCAAGTTGAGACCGTGTACTGGCAGGGCCTCGGGATCGAGTCGCTCTACGAGCAAATCCTGCCCTATGCCATCCCGTTTTTCGTCGGAGGAGTGGCCTTGGGCACGCTTGGCGCGCTTCTCACCTATCCCGCCGCCTACCTTGCCGTCACGACGTTCCGTTCGCGCCGGAATCGGGCCCGGGCTGAGAGCGGACAATTGCCTCCCAGACTCGGCCTCAGTTAAGATACCCGTACGGAGACACACCCCCATGATAGGCGACCCTTCTCTTCTCGGCGCGCCGTATGATGGGTCGGCGTTGATCGCCGATCCCATTCACGAGTACATCACGTTTACGGTTCCCTACTCGACGCCTGATCCCTCGGAACGCACAGAAAAAGACCTGATCGACTCACCCTGGGTCCAGCGGCTGCGCTATATCTATCAGCTCCAAAGCGCCCGATGGGTCTATCCCTCAGCCGAACACAGCCGATTTCAGCATTCCCTGGGCGTCATGCATGTAGCCGGCCGCTTTGCGCGCCACCTGTACCCCTCGCTTGCGACAGTAGTGCCGGACCTCCCCTCCATCAATTTCATCGAAGAGCTACTCCGCGTCACCGCGCTGGTGCATGACCTGGGTCATGGACCATTCTGCCACTTCTTTGACGCCAACTTTTTGGAGCAGTTTGGACTGACCCACGAGCACATTGGCCAAGTGCTCATCCGCGAGCGGCTCGGTAAGATCATCAGGAAGATCCGCCGAAGTCCTCATGGCCCATTCAACCCTGGGGAACACCTCGACCCCGATCATCTTGCGTTTCTGATCCTGAAGGATCCGGAGAAAGACAGCACGCGCGTGCCAAAGTGGGTGGCGTTCCTGCAACCCGTGATCGGCGGCATCTATACTGCGGACAACCTGGACTATGTCCTCAGGGACTCCTACATGTGTGGAGTCGCGGTTGGTCCTGTGGATCTCACGCGACTCATCCATTACACGCTGATCACCCCCAAGGGCTTGACGATCCACCGAACGGGCCTGCCCGCCCTGCAGATGTTCCTGAACACTCGGCTGTATCTCTACTCGAACGTCTACTACCATCGGACGACGCGGGCCATCGACATTCATCTGAGGGAGATCTTTGGGGACACGATGAAATACCTGTTCCCCTATAATCCTCTGGACCGACTGGATGCCTATCTGTACCTGACCGATTGGTCGCTCATGGAGACGGTCCGTCACTGGCCCGGGGAGAGGAGTAAAGCGAAGAGGGCACTGGGACGGGAATGGGCCCGCATCCTCGGGCGGGATGTGAAGTGGAAGATGGCCTACAACGCCTTCTTACCAACCCGAGGCGACGAACGGGGTCGCACATTCATCGACCAACGCACCGTCGAGCACCGCCTCAGACAGGCCCTTCCTCCGCATCTGAGGAAACTGGACTTCCGCGTGGATATGGCGAACCAAGACCCGCGACCCCTCAATTTGCTCAATATGGGGGAGTTCCAGATCTACGTCTACGACCCGGCCACCCGGTCGATTTCCAAGGAAGCGTTAAAGGAGTTTTTCGACTACCTGCCTGCGCGCATCGTGCAATTCCGCATCTTCGCCAAGGACCACAGCACCGATGCCGAGCTGGCGCGCGCCGCCGAGAAAGTCCTCACCTCGGACGGCCACAGCGTCAAAACCAACGTGTAACCGACGGGCACGGACCCTCGCGCTCGGATTCCCGCGGAAATGGGCCGACGCCGGCTGCACACACTCCGACGCACCACCCTCGCGAACGTGGGCACACCCATGGTTGTCGGAGAGGCGAGCGAACCAGGGTCTGGCCGACCCGCGAGTGGAGCGGGGTCGGCCTCCAAAGCAGGCCGGCTACCCCTCGCTGCGTGGTTCAGCGAGGAGGGGGAGATTGATCAGCGCGTAGGGATTGACCCGCGCGCCGTTCAGGCGGACGCCCCAGTGAAGGTGGGGACCGGTCGCGCGACCGGTCGCACCCACCTTGCCGATCGGATGCCCCCGTGTCACCGGTTCGCCGTCTTGCACGCTCACTTCAGACAGGTGGAAGTACATGGAATACAGACCGAGGCCGTGGTCCACCAAGACGCCCTTGCCAGAGAAAAAATGATCCACCGCCAACCTGACAACCCCGTCGTTGGTGGCGACCACTTCGGTCCCAAGGGGCGCGGCAATGTCTTCGCCATTATGCGGGCTTCGCGGCTGGCCGTTGATGATCCGTTTTCGGCCGAAGGCACCCGCAATCGCCCCGAGTACCGGTTCAATGAACGGTTGGCTCCAGAATCGCTCCTGCGACACGGTGTTCAGCACGCTCCGTACTTGCTTCTGCTCAGCCTTCACTCGGACGAGACTGTTTGGGTCCAGGTCGACCATCCGCTTGGGAAGCGTGAGACGCTGGACCGGGTAGTCCTCCTGTATGACCAGTACGTGATAGCTCAACCGCCGAGATTCCCCGGGAGCGTTGAGGTCAACCACGAGCTCATGGCTACCCGGTGTATCCAGCATATCGATCCCCAGCAGCCCAAGATAGGCACCTGGGCCACCGGGACTGGATTGGTAGAAAAAGGGAATCCGCCGGCCGAGGAACCGACCGGTCACGTCGATGGAATGACGACTGACCGGCACGCGAACGACAATGACCTGCCCTTGCTTACCGCTGAGCTGGCCGTCCGCCCCGCGAGCTTCGTGTTGGGTGCTCGGAAGCAGGTCCACAGGGAGCACGCTGGCCAGCAGCATCACCCCCACGATCGCCACCAGATCCGTCCGGACTCTGCGTGAGCCTGCTTGATCCTGATCGGTCACGTTCATCGGTAGAACCGAGGTCCCGACACCTGCGAGACTAATTCCTCCACACGGCGGTTGACGGAGCTGAAGGGATCCATGCACAGGATGGTTTCTTCCCAATACCCGTTGAGCTTCAAGTACGTCCAGTCCACCGTGTACGAGCGATTCTTGGCTCGGGCAAAGCGGATGAAGTCACCCCGCACCTTCGCGCGGGTCGTCTGCGGCGGGACCGTCATCGCCCGCTGCACCGCTTCTTCATCCACGACCCGCTCATCCATGAGACGGGACTCCATGAGATAATAGAGCCCCCGCGTTCGCTTCACATCGTGATACTGGAGGTCCATCAGAAGGACCCTGGGGTCATCCATGCCGCAATCCTTCTTGGCCATAAACCGGTCAATGAGCATCTTCTTGCTGACCCAATCCACTTCCAGAAACAACTGCATCGGGTCCTCATCCAGCCGGTCCAACCACCTCAGCCACTTCGCCAGGACATCGAACATCACCGGATCGTGCGACTGGGCGCTGAGATACTCATGAGCTCGCTCACAATACGCTCGCTGAATCTCAATCGCGCTCATTTGCCGCCCATCGTCCAGCTTCACCTTTTTCTTGAGCGTGGGATCTCTGGAGATTTCACGGATGGCCTTCACGGGATCTTCTAGCTCGACGCCGGAGACGGTGTACCCGTCCTCCACCATCGAGAGCACGAGCGACGCAATCCCGACTTTCAGGTACGTGGCATGCTCGGACATATTGGAGTCGCCGACGATGATGTGCAGCCGCCGGTACTTCTCAGCATCGGCATGGGGTTCATCACGTGTATTGATGATGCTCCGGGAGGACGTGGTGGAGGAGGAGGTCTTCTCGTGGATATGCTGCGCCCGCTGTGAAATGAAGTACTGTGGCTTGCCCGAGACCTTCAGCACTTTCCCTGCCCCGGCATAGATTTGGCGCGTGACAAAGAAGGGAATCAATTGCTCCGTGATTTTCCAGAAATCCACGTCTCGGCGCATCAAGTAGTTTTCATGACAGCCGTACGTATTGCCCAGCGAATCAGTGTTGTTCTTGAAGATGTAGATTTGCCCCGAGAGGCCTTCTTCCCTCAAACGCTCCTCGGCCGACGGCAGGCAGGCTTCCAACAGGCGCTCCCCAGCCTTGTCATGGATCACCAGGTCAAGGATATTGTCGCATTCAGGCGTGGAATACTCGGGATGGCAGCCGGTGTCCTGGTAAAAGCGGGCCCCATTCACCAGGAAGGCATTCGAAGGCCAGCTGTTGGGAATCAGGCCCTCGAAAATATACCCGAGGACCTTTTCCATCGGAAGGTAGATCCGCCCGTTGGGCGAGAAGATCAACCCGTATTCGTTCTCAAGACCGAGGATACGCTGTTTCATAACGGAGGCTGTGCATCCTGCCACGCTCTGGTTCTAGGATACACCCGTGCATAGGGTTCTTCAACAGAAGGGAACCAAGACGACTGCTCGGTCAGCGGATTCAGGCAAGGATCTGGCGGGATTCCGCTGGTGGAAGACGACGGAACTTGCGACCCGCGCGGGCGCGATCGAGGACCGCGATCTCGAGCCCCTCGGGCGGGAGCTTCTGATTTGTGATGTTCTCCAACGCTTCGACGCAGAGCACGAGGGCTGCTTTGAGGGTCGGCGTGTCACCCTTGTACCGCTCCTTGAGAAAGACCTGCAACGCTTCAGCACGCCCCCCGATCGCCGCATAGCCTCTTTCATCAATGATGCTCCCATCAAAGGAAATCCGATACAGCTCGTTCGGCCGGTCGTGCTCCCCCACTTGCACGACGAGGATCTCGACTTCCAGCGGCTTCAGCTCTTGGCTGAAGATCGTGCCAAGGCTCTGCGAATAGCCGTTCGCCAACGACCGTGCGGTCACATCCTCGCGGCTGTACATGTAGCCCTTGAGATCTGCATGCCGGATGCCCGCCTTGCGCAGGTTCTCGAACTCACTGTACTTCCCGGCGCCCGAGAAGGCGATGTTGTCGTAAATCTCCGAGATCTTGAAGAGGGACACGCTGGGGTTGTCCGCGACAAGCAAGACCCCGTCACGATATTCCATGGCAATAATGGACCGGCCCTTCGCGATGCCTTTCTTGGCATACTCCGCCTTGTCCTGCATCATCTGTTCAGGAGAGACGTAGTACGGCAAGGGCATCTTACCCCTCCTTCTTGCGCTCTTCGATCAGCGCAGCATAGATCGTTTTCATGCGTTCGTCATCCACGTCGGAGATCCCGGAGGCGCTCACGAGCTTGGCGGAGGGATAGATTCCGCGGACAAGATCCGGACCACCAGTCGACACATCCTCGTCGGCTGCGTTATAGAGGGCGAGCAGGGCAATCCGGAGCGCGTCCTCCTCGGAGAGTGTTTTGCGGAAATGCTCCCGCATTGTATTTCGCGCGTCCTTTCCTCCGGAGCCAATCGCATGGTAGTCCGATTCCTCATACCGGCCACCGGTAATGTCGTACTTAAAGATCCGTCCCTCACCCCGCTTGAGATCATAGCCCACATAGATCGGGATGACGACCAGCCCTTGAAAGACCATGGGCAAATTGGCCTTGACCATCTGGCCCAGCTTGTTCGCCTTGCCCTCGCAGGACAATTGGAGGCCCTCCAGCTTCTCATAGTGCTCCAGTTCGGTCTGAAAGAGTTTGGCCATCTCAAGGCAAGGGCCGGCCGCCCCGGCGATAGCCATCGCGGAATGCTCGTCAACTTTCGAGACCTTCTCGATCCGGCGACCCGCAATTTGGGACCCCTCGGTCGCCCGCCGGTCTCCCGCGATGACGACCCCTCCCTGATACTTGATGGCCAGCACCGTCGTGCCGTGTGTGACCGGCGGCAACGGTGATGCGCCGCTTCCCTCGCTCAACGGCAAGGAGGAGGATGTTGGGGACCACGGCGGACCCGGCGGCGCCAAGTCGGGCCGATGGCGAGCTAGATAATCGAAGAAACTGGAGCCTTCATCATCCGGGACACGCTGCACGTCGTTCCGCCTCCTTCAGTGTCAGTGAGCCGGCCCCATGATCAGCAGCTCTGCCCGATGCGAGGCAGCATCAGCACGGGTGGATGACGATCAGGTGGTAAGCTTCGCGAGCAACGATTCGGCTGAGTCGGAGTGTTCCAGAAGTTCGCGCGTGAGGGATTCCGTACCGCGCAGAGGCTCCATTAACGGAATCTTCTTAATGGCAGTGTTGCCCACATCAAACAGCACCGACGTCCAGCTCGCGGCATACACCGAGCGAGGAAATTTTTGCAGGCAGTTCCCTCGGAAATAGGCCCGCGTATTCAGCGGAGCTGTATGCTGCGCCTTGGCGATCTCACTGTCCTGGAGTAACCGGTCGATCAGATTGCTGCGCTCCAGGGCATAATATAAGCCCTTCTCGGGACGCACGTCGTGATATTGTAGGTCCATGAGCGCCACCCGGGAATCGTTCCACTCACATCCCTTTCGCTCCATGTAGGACCGAATCATGTGCCGTTTTGCCACCCAGTCCAGCTCATGCACCAACTGCATCGGGTCCTGCTCGAGCCTGTCCAGCACTTCTTCCCAGCGCACCAGGATATCCTTGGTGATTTGGGACAGCTCATGGCAGGCATAGAAATCCATCGCCGCCTTCAAGTAGGCGTGTTGAGCCCCGATGGCCGAGGTGACACGGCCATCAGCCAGCTTCAGCGTGGCTTTCATATCAAGGTCGCGCGAGACATCCTTGATCGCTCGCACGGGGTCCTCGAGTTCTAAATTCGGAAACTCGACCCCCGCCTCAATCATATCCACGATGATAGCGGTCGTGCCGATTTTCAAATAGGTGGACAACTCTGCCATGTTCGCGTCTCCTACGATGATATGGAGACGCCGGTATTTCGCAGGGTCAGCATGCGGCTCATCCCTGGTGTTGATGATGGGCCGTTTGACCATCGTGTTCAGATCCACCAGACATTCGAAAAAGTCCGCGCGTTGGGAGATCTGGTAGTCGGTCGGACTCGTCTGGTTTTCTGCGCCGACCTTGCCTGCGCCTGCGTAAATCTGTCGGGTGACTAAAAACGGCAGCAGAACCTGTGCGAGGCGGTCGAAGGGAACAGACCGCGACACCAAGTAGTTTTCGTGGTACCCATAGCTGTTTCCCTTGCCGTCGGTGTTGTTCTTATAGACCAGCGCCTGGCCCTTGCCGCTCGATCGGGCTGACGCGGTGAGACACTCGGCCATGATGCGTTCACCCGCGCGCTCGTAAGCGACCAACTCGCGTGGATTGGTGCACTCCGGTGTTGAATATTCTGGGTGCGCCCCATCCACGTAGAGCCGCCCGCCGTTGGAGAGAAGCTTGTTGAGCAAGCGATTATATTCAGGTCCCGGCCGCTCTCGTTCGCCTTCCACCTCGAATCCGCGAGCATCGAGCAACGGGTTCTCGTTCTCGTAGTCCCAAATGGCTTGGGGAGAAGGGACTGCCGGGTAGTGTCCGATCAACTGGAGTGAATGGGCAACGGGATCCAGCGGCTCCGCATTCCGAGCGGCAATGCCAAATTCCGTTTCCGTACCAACCACGCGCTGCACGTCCGTTTACCCCACGTCGCTGAGCGAGTCTAAAAGTAATGGCCCGTACCCATCGTTTCAATCCGCCTGGATTCACCCGACCCTGCGGTGAGGGTCCGAACATTGACGATCTTTTCGCCCTTCTTACCGGCGAGCTTTGCCCAATCATCGGGATTGGCCGTATTCGGCAGATCTTCATGCTCCTTGTACTCTTCGCGGATCGCACGAGAGAAGTCGTCCATCTTCAGGCCTTTCTCGTCCGTTGCGATCGCGCGTTTGATGGCAAATTTCTTCGCGCGAGAGACAATCCCTTCGATCAGCGCACCGCTCGCAAAGTCCTTGAAGTAGAGCGTCTCCTTCTCTCCATTGGCGTACGTGACCTCCAGGAATTTGTTTTCCTCCGACATGGCATACATGGCCTCAGCGGTCATCTCCACCAATCGTTCAACCAACCGGCGACGATCCCCCCCGTGACGTTCCAGCTCCGCCTGGGCAAATGGCAGATCTTCGGTCACATACTTTCGGAAAATGTCTCGCGCGGCGGTCATGTCGGGCCGAGAGATCTTGATCTTGATGTCGAGGCGGCCAGCACGCAGGACAGCCGGGTCGATGAGGTCCTGCCGGTTACTGGCCCCAATGACGATGACGTTGCGCAGCCGCTCGACGCCATCGATCTCCGACAGAAACTGCGGCACGATCGTCGACTCGATATCCGAGGACACGCCGGTCCCCCGAGTCCGAAATAAAGCGTCCATCTCGTCAAAGAAGATGATCACGGGATTCCCGCCGGACGCCTTTTCCTTAGCCTTGTGGAACACCTCGCGTACTTGGCGCTCCGATTCTCCGACATATTTATTCAGCAACTCCGGCCCCTTGACATGAAGAAAGAAGCTGCGGAGCTCCTTGCCGGTCAGGTGGGCGAGTTTTTTCGCGATCGAGTTCGCCACGGCTTTTGCGATCAAGGTCTTCCCGCAGCCTGGGGGGCCGTACAGCAACACGCCTTTCGGCGGACTGAGTTTATGTTCGGCAAAGAGCTCGGGATAGAGGAACGGCAACTCGACCGCGTCCCGGACCTGCTCGATCTCTTTCTCAAGACCGCCCACGTCGTCGTAACTGACCTCTGGAACCTCCTCCAACACGAGCTCCTCGGCCTCGGACTTGGGCAACTTCTCAATCACATACCCCGACCGAGGATCGTAGAGCAGGAGATCTCCGACGCTCAGCCGCTCGCCGATCAACGGCTCCCCGAGTTCGGCAACTCGCTCCTCATCATAGTGCAGGGTCACAAAGGCGCGCCCGCCTTCGAGAATGTCCTTTAAGCGCACGACCTCACCCTGCCCATCGAATGCGCGAGCCTCGATCACGTTGAAAGCTTCGTTGAGGACGACTTCCTGTCCTTTCCGCAACGCCTTCGCCTTGATCATTGGATGGATGTTCACTTTCATCTTCCGGCCTGAGACATACACATTGGCCGTTTCATCACCGTTCAGGCTGGAAAAGATGCCATAGCTGGATGGGGGCGCCGTGAGCTTGTCCACTTCCGCACGCAGCGCCTCGATTTGTCCTTTGGCTTCCTGCAGCGTCGCAGCCAGCTTCTCGTTCTGCCTCGCGACCTGCTCCAGTTGATGTCTCGAGTGATGGAGTTGGCGTAGCTCCACCTCCATCGACTGAATCTGCACGCGGAGCTTTTCCATCTCGCGAATGTAATCATCGTTTTTTTTCATCATGCTGGAATCTCCGTCAGACAACCGCTCGGTAATTTTTTTGACGGAATCGCGGAGGGAGTTGAGTCGGCCTGGACTCCTCTTCGAATCGGCCATCACGTGCTCTCCGAACGCCCGGATACCCCAAGGGAATCCACAGCCCAACCTGAGCGAATTCTAGCACCGCCCCCTGAAGCGGTCAACCACTTCACCTCTCTCACCCATCAGGATGCAGCCAGCGCATCGAGGAATTGACGCGTGACGAATTCAACCGACGGCGCGGAGAGGATCGCGGAGATCACCGCAACACCAAAGGCGCCGGACTGTCGCACTTCGCGAACCCGTGGGACCGTCACGCCGCCGATTGCGAAGACCGGGATTCGGCAGCGTCGGCTCGCGTCTTCGATCGGTCGCAGCCCGATCGGTTCCCCGAAGCCGCGTTTCGAGGCTGTCTCGTACACCGGCCCGAGCACCACGAAATCGGCGCCGTTGGCCTCGGCGTGGAACACTTCCTCCACGGTATGCGCCGACACACCGATCACCCGATCCGGGCCGAGAATCCGTCGAGTCACCGCGACCGGTATGCTGCTGGCGCGCAGGTGCACACCATCGCCTCCGGCCGCCATGGCCAGATCGAGGCGATCGTTGACCAACAATAAAGCTCTGTGTTCGCGCGTGATGCGGAGCACCTCCTCAGCCAGACCGAGCAAGGCGCGGGTATCGAGATCCTTTTCCCTCAACTGGACCGCTCGCACGCCAGCCTCCACCGCTACCCGAATGAGCGATACCAGGGGCCGGCCGCGGGTCTGATGGCGATCAGAAACTAAATACAGGGGAAAGTCAACGCGGGGCATGCGAGGTCTGGCGCAGTGGAGCGAGCGTCAGAGAAATCCCTCGATCGGACTACTGGCAGTCGCGTAGAGTTTCCTGGGAATCCGCCCCGCCTTGTACGCCAACCGGCCAGCATGCACGGCGCACTTCATCGCCTCAGCCATTGCAATCGGGTCTCCCGCGCCGGCGATCGCGGTATTCATCAGCACCGCGTCACAGCCATATTCCATCGCGAGCACTGCGTCTGAAGGGGTCCCCACCCCTGCGTCCACAATGACTGGCACCTTGACCATTTCGAGAATGATTTTGAGGTTGTATGGATTCCGAATCCCCAGACCAGACCCGATCGGCGCAGCCAACGGCATGATCGCTGGGCATCCAACATCAACGAGCTTCTGGGCCACGATAGGGTCATCGTTGGTATAGGGCAGTACGATAAACCCCTCCTTCACTAGCACCTTGGCGGCCTCGACCAACCCAACCGTGTCCGGGAACAGCGTCCGCTCATCACCAATAACCTCGAGCTTCACCATATCGGACACGCCTGCTGCGCGGGCAAGCCTGGCGTACCGTAACGCGTCCTCCACGGTATAGCAGCCGGCCGTGTTCGGAAGGATCGTGTACCGCTTGGGGTCCAGATAATCGAGCAGGTTCTCTTTGGACCGGTCCGTGATGTTCACCCGGCGGACCGCCACCGTGACGACATCGGCTCCGGACGCCTCGATGGCCTTTTGCGTTTCGATGAAGTCTTTATATTTTCCCGTCCCGACCCACAGCCGCGATGTGAACTCGCGTCCTGCGATAGTTAGTCGATCATCTTGCATGACAGGCACCCATGGAAGAATTGACTCATTGAGTCATGTGATCATTGATGCATTGACTCATTGCTTGTCGCACTGAAATGAAACAGTCCCTCAGTGATTCCGCGTAAGAATGGATTCATTGAATGATTGATTCATTGCATGATTTCTTTGAAATGAGCCAATGACTCAATGCATCAATGATCCAATTCCTCCGCCCCTCCCCCGACGAAATTGATGATCTCGATGTGATCGCCCTCACACAATGCGCGCCGATCGAACTCTTGACGGTCGAGGATCTCCAGGTTGATCTCGACAGCTACACGGTCCGGGCCGACTTCCAGTTGGCGCAGCAGGTCCGCCACGGTGCCACCAGCACCCACGCTACGCGACTCTCCATTGACCTGGATCTGCATAGCTCGTACCATTTTGCATCCTACACAGATGTGTTCGGCGTTGCGCCGTCCTCCCCTCAACAGAAGACGCGCGAGTATCCTACGGGACGACAGAAGTGGTTGTCAACAAAGGGCGGCACGCCTGCATGGGCGCCTCACGAGGAGGTGGTGCACCGGGCCGTCGCCTGCAAACCGATTCGAACCGCTCGCCACTGTGCGAGGTGACTGGCATCATAGTACTCCGATGACAGAACGAAACAGAGCCCTTGCTACGCTGTTTCAGGCAATCGCCGACCTGCTGGCGACAAAAGAAGCCAATCGGTACCGAATTCGCGCCTACCGACGTGCCGCCGATTCTCTGCTCCTTCTCGGCGAGGATATTGAGACGGTCGCCCGACGGGGAGCGCTCCAGCAGATCGCCGGAATCGGCCAAGATCTGGCGGGCATGATTGAGGAATTCTTGGAGAGCGGGACCATCAGGACTTACGAACAGCTCACACGCCCGTTGCCGCCGGACATTGCCGCATGGACCACCCTGCCCGGTCTCTCCGAGCCCTTGGTCCAATATCTCTACTTTCGCCTGGGCCTCCAAACCCTGGCCGACCTCGAGGCCCTCGTCCGCTCACACCTGCTCCGAACCCTGCACAGCGCGGCGGTCCCAGAAGAAGAGTTGCTCGCTGCGATTCACGCCCGACGGCAATCCGAGCCTAGTCCCTGAGGGAAGCCTCACTGATGAAGGCGGTCACCCCCTCCGACGTCACAAGGGATCCCTGTCAAAGAGGACGCAGCTCCTTGAAGATCTTCCACGTTTTCAAGAGCTCGACGGCCTTCTGGAGCTGGGGATCGTCTTCAAGCGTCCCCAGACCGCTCGAGGCGCCCAAGCCTCCGGTGGTGTTGGGGGGGGCCTTGTCGCCCGACCGAGGTGACGAGGAGGCCCCCCCTGGGGAGATGGACGACTGCGAGGCCGACGCGCTACTCCCGCTGCTCCCCGGCTTCGTGACTGAAGCCGGTTGAGCTTTGACGAGAATGTCCGGCGTAATGCCCGTGGATTGGATAGAACGCCCCTTCGGTGTGTAATACTTCGCCGTCGTGAGCCGCAGCCCGGATCCGTCCGTCAACGGCAGGATGGTCTGGACCGAGCCCTTCCCGAACGTGCTTGCGCCGACGATGACCGCTTTGCCCCAGTCCTGCACCGCACCCGCCACAATCTCCGACGCGCTGGCCGAGCCTTCATTCACCAAGACGATCATCGGAAACTCCTCGTAGTCATCTTTCGGGTGCGAGACATACTCATCCTTTCGTCCCTCCCGCCCCTGGGTATAGACGATCAGCTTGCCGGGAGGGATGAATTGCTCCGACACCTCGACTGCCGCGGAGAGAAGCCCGCCGGGATTATTTCGCAGATCAAGGATCATGGAAGGGTGTTCCCGATCACGAAACTCTTTCAGCGCCTGTCTGAGGTCCCGAGCCGTCGATTCCTGAAACTGGGTGATCCGGATATACACGATGTTGCCATCGATGATCTTCGAACGAACGCTCTCGATCTTGATAATATCCCTGACCAAGGTAAACACGATCGGATCCGGCGTCCCTTTACGCTCAATCGTCAGACTGACTTTGGTGCCTTTCGGCCCCCGCATGCGCCGGACCGCCTCCATAATCGTCATATCTTTCGTCGCCTCGTCATTGACCTTGGCAATGTAATCGCCCGCCTGGATCCCGGCTCGGTGTGCCGGTGTCTCCTCGATCGGAGCAATCACGGTCAATCGGTTGTCCTTGACGCCGATCTGAATACCGATGCCACCGAATTCGCCCCTGGTCTCGACCTGCATTTCCTTGTACATGTCCGGGGTCATGTACGCCGAATGCGGATCGAGCGTGGAGAGCATCCCCCTGACCGCGCCCAGGACCAACTCTTTCACATTCACGTCCTCGACGTAATGCCGCTGGATCTGGGTCAACACCTCGGAAAACGTCTTCAATTCTTCGTAGGTCTCCGTGGCGTACCCCGTGAGTTCCCAGCCTTTTCCAACGAGAACACCGATGAGTAACGTCATCACGAGGATCGGCCCCAGATACCATCTCCTGTGCTGCGGTGGCTGTTCCATAATCATCCGTCCTTTCCGGGAGATTGCACTATTGCCTCGCGAGCCAGGTCAGCGGATCTACCGGCTTCGCCCCCTGACGCAACTCGAAGTAGAGCAGATTGTCCTTCGTCATTCCCGTGTCGCCTGTCTCCCCAATCACCTGCCCCGTTTCCACCCCTTCGCCCGCCTTGACCAGCAGCGTGGACGCGTGTGCGTAGAGGGAGAAAAACCCATTGGCGTGGTCAAGGATCAACACGAGCCCATATCCCTTCAACCAATCAGCATACACCACTTGCCCGGCCAGAACCGCCCGGATCGCACTGCCTTCTTCTGTCAGGATTTCGATTCCCTTGCGTTGCACATAGGTGTCAAAGTTCGGGTGTTTCTGGCGGCCGAAAGACGACACGACCTTGCCATCAGCCGGCCATTTGAAGAGCCCTTTGAATGCTTTTGGGGTCTTCAGCTTCGAGGCTCGCGCCGCAGCTACCCTTCTTCGCTCCTCCAGCTCCTTCAACAAGGCATCGACACGCTCGGCAGACCGCACCAGTTCTTTCGCCGCTCGCTCATAGGATTCCTTCTGCCCGGTGATCTTGGCTAGCAACTGGCGCTTTTGTCCTCGCAGGCTCCGAATCTTGCCCAATTTCTGCTCGGTGTCCTGTTTCAACCTCAGCATCTCCTGTCGGGCTTCAGTTCGCCGCTGCTCGACCTGCTCCAGGTGCTCCAGGTCACGCTGATAGGCCTTGATCAAATCAAACTCGCGTTGTGAGACAGCCGAGAGATATTGGAAACGACGATGGAACGTGGCATAGCTATCCGCTCCCAGGATGGCCTTGAGCCTCCCGAAGCGCCCTTCCATGTACTGGGCGCGCAGCCGCGCCAGAATCGAACTGCGACGCCCGCGGATGCGGCTCCGCACTTCGTCGAGCTGTGTGTTAATCGCTTCCAGCTGCCGGTCTTTCTGCTTCAGTCTCCGACTGATGTCCTGCCTGTCCCGGCGGTAGCGCATGAGGCGTTTGTCCAGGTTATGGATCGCTCCGAGGACGGTCCGCTGCTTTTCCTCCGCCGCGCGCGCGGACTTCTTCTTCTCGCGGATCTCTCCCTTCAGTTCTTGAAGGGTCTGACGCTGCCGCTCGATTTTCTGGGACAGTGGCTGGTTCGAGCCCTTCCCCGCCAACACAGGGGCGGGACCGTGGGCGCCGAACAGGAACCCGACCGCCAATGCGGTGATGACCCACCCCCTCATACCCTGGCTCTCCCCATATCCAGTACTGAAATCAAGCTGCCTGCGCAGCCGAGCACCAGTCCAACGAGGACCATGAGCAGCGAGACCTGCACGGGGAAAAAATGAAACCCGGTCTCGAGGCCCAACACCTGTCCTGGGGCGCCGGGCTGCAGCTTCATGAATTCTAAGCCGCCTTTGAGGATCGCCAGCGACAGCAGACTGCCGATGGCTCCAAGCACTGCTCCTTCGAGCACATACGGGATCGTGATAAAGGCTGGCGTGGCGCCAATCAGCCTCATGATCTGGATCTCTTCCCTGCGGGCGTACAGGGTTAAGCGAATCGTGCTGGCAATGATCGTTACCGAGGCAGCCGCCAAGACGGCCCCAACTGCAAACCCGGCTAATTCCAGATACCCGATCATGGTGGTCAGATTCTCGACCCACTCTCGACTGTACCGCACTTCCGCCACACCGGGAAGCCCTCGCAGCCGTTCAGCCCAACGCGTGACAGACGGCGGCGAGCGCAACGAGGGTGCCAGCGTCACCTCGAAGGAAGCCGGCAGTGGATTTTCCCCGAGTCCGTCCAACAGGTGGGACTCAGCCGGGAACTGCTCCCGGAAGTCCATGAGCGCCTGCTCCTTGGAGACATACGTCAAGGACTCAACACCAGGGTCTTCCTTCACCGTCTGCCGGAGCTTGGAGATATCTTGCGCGGCGACGTCATCACTCAAATAGACCACCACCTGGAAGTCCTCGTGCAAAGAGTCGGCCATTTCCTTAAGATTTAGGTAGAGCAGCAAGAACACTCCAAAACAGGCCAGCGTGAACGCCGTGGTCGCCACCGCGATGACCGTGGTGGTCCTATTGAGCCGAATATTGGCGAACGCTTCCTGTACCCAATAGAGCACCTGCCTCACTCCCGATACCCTTTGTCCATCATTACCTTGCCCTGGCTGATCGCGACCACCCGTCGGTTGACTTGCTCGATCACGTGGCGGTTGTGCGTCGCCACCATCACCGTGGTTCCTCGGGCATTGATCGCTTTGAACAGCTCGATGATTTCAGCCGCGAGGTCAGGATCGAGGTTTCCTGTGGGCTCGTCCGCCAGCAGGATGATCGGACCGTTCACGATCGCGCGTGCGATGCAGACCCGCTGCTGCTCCCCTGCCGAAAGCATCATCGGACGGTGGTCACGCTTGTGCTCAACACCGACGGCCTTCAAGGCGTCCATGACCCTCCTCCGCGTCTCGAACGTCGAGGCGCCTTGAACCAGGAGCGGTAAGGCCACGTTCTCAAAGACGCTTTTTTTCGGCAGCAACCGGAAATCCTGGAACACCATCCCCATGGTACGCCGAAGAAAGGGGACATCGGAGGGCCGCATGCGCGCCATGTTCCGGCCCTGGACGAGGATTTGTCCCTCATCAGGGCGTTCTTCGCAGAACAGCAACTTCAGCAATGTCGTCTTGCCGGCGCCGCTGGGCCCAATCAACAAGACGAACTCGCCCTTGTCGATCTGCAAATTGATGTCGGAGAGAGCCGGGCGACGGTCATAGTACTTCGAGACGTGAAAGAGTTGAATCATGATCCGCGTATCGGGAGGAGCCCTCGGCCAAGGCCGCAGCCGGTCACCAGCGCAAATCGTCCCCCGGCACCTCAAAGGCGTTCTCGACATGCTCGATCCCGGACGGCTCGGCCCCTCCACCCGTGAGCAAGACCACGTCGAATCGACACGCCTGATTGCGAAGGCGATGACGCGACAAATAGTTCGCCGCCAGTCGCACCAGCCGAGCCTGTTTGCGCTCGTTCACGGCATAGGACGCCCCACCATAAGCCGACGACCTCCGAGCTTTGACTTCCACGAACACGAGCACACCGTCGGTCTTGGCGACCAAATCCAGCTCACCGAGGGCCGACCTCACGTTCCGATCCAGGATGCGAAATCCTTTCCGGCGCAAGAAGCGTTCGGCTTCCGACTCAGCCGCCTGCCCGATTGCCCGCCGGGCGACCGTCATCATATCCAGCCTGTCACCCTCTCGGTCAGTGCGGAGACCGGCCGAAAACTTCGCCGGTGCACCTCGCACGGACCGTGCGCTGCCAGGAGTCGAAGGTGCTCGGACGTCGGGTATCCCTTATGCACACGGAAATTATACTGGGGATAGCGCTGGTGATACTTCAACATTAGGTGATCCCGCGTCACCTTGGCGACGATGGAGGCCGCCGCAATCGACACCGACAGGCTATCGCCCTTGATGATGGACCGCTGGGGAGGAGCAGCGAGGGGAAGGGTGATCGCATCGATGAGGACAAAATCAGGTGGGGGCGCCAGCGCGTGGACCGCCCGGCTCATCGCGAGCCGTGTCGCCTCCTGAATATTCATGGCATCGATCTCGCGTGCGCTCGCAACGCCGATCCCGACTCCCACAGCGCGCTCTCGAATGTCGCGATAGAGTCGCTCGCGAACTGCCTCTGCGACCTGCTTGGAGTCATTGAGGCTCGGCAACTCGCATCGGCTGGGCAGGATCACCGCTGCGGCAACCACGGGGCCAGCGAGAGGTCCCCGCCCGGCTTCATCGACACCAGCGATAAGCCGGTATCCGCACTTGCGAGCCTCTGTTTCAAAGAAATGGGTGGGTTCCACTGAGGCTATGTGTCCGCCGTGTCGCCTCGTGAGACCAGGCCACAGGTCGCAGCGTCGGTCATACCTTCCCGGCTGGAACTGCCTCTTGGGGCGTCGCCTCGAGCTCAGCCGGCTTTGTCGGCCCGCTGCGCGCGGTTCCACCCTGACCCTTGGATTGAGCGGAGAATTCGCGTTCGCTGATTTTCGCCATCTTGCCTTTCCGCCCCCTCAGGTAGTAGAGCTTCGCCCTCCGCACTTTTCCTTGTCGCATCACATCCACTCGGGACACGGCCGGCGAGTGAACAGGGAAGATCCGCTCCACCCCGACTCCGTACGACACCTTCCGCACGGTGAAGGTCTCGCTGTTGCGCCCTCCTTTGCGACTGATCACGACGCCTTCGAAGACCTGGATCCGCTCCTTTTCACCTTCCACGACTTTGACATGGACCCGAACGGTATCGCCAATCTCAAAGGACGGAACCGACTTCCTGACCAGCGATCGTTGGATCCGTTCCAACCGATTCATGTGACTACCCCTCCTCCGTGCACTTCACTGGCGCTTCACGCGACTCTTCACGTGTAATGTCATCTAACAACTGTCGATCTTCCTCATTGAACGCCCGGTCCCGCAGGAGATCGGGGCGTTTGAGATAGGTACTCCTCAGCGCCTCCTTCCTTCGCCATCGTCGAATGGCATCGTGGTTACCGGACCGCAACACCTCCGGGACCGTCAACCCACACACCTCGGCCGGCCTGGTGTACTGCGGGTAATCCAGGAGCGCGTCTATGAACGACTCGTGCTGGGCCGACTCAGGATCACCAAGCACACCTGGAATCAGGCGCACCGCCGCATCAATCATCACCAGCGCTGGCAGCTCGCCGCCGGTTAGGACATAGTCCCCGATCGAGATCTCTTCCGGACGAAGTCCGACACGAACGCGTTCGTCAACGCCCTCGTAATGGCCGCAAAGAAAGACCAGCCTGCGTCGCTCCCTGCTGAATTCATCAGCCACTCGCTGCGTGAACGGGCGTCCTTGTGGCGATGGGAGGAGAAGGCGGAGCTCATCTCCCGGTCCGGTCTCTTGATACTCCCGACGCAGGCTTTCAACAGCCCGGAAGAGAGGCTCGGCCTTCATGACCATGCCGGCCCCACCTCCATACGGCACGTCGTCCGCGACCAGATGGCGGCTCTCCGCGAACTCGCGCACATTGCGAACCCGCACCTCGAGCAGACCCTTCTCCTGCGCCCGTTTGAGCATACTGTGGCCCAACGTCGCCAGGATCATATCGGGAAACAGCGTCAGGATGTCACAGCGCATGGGTGTGGTCATGGGTCTCCACGAATGCGTCGCTCTGCCGCACCACCATGATGCCGCGTCCGACATCCACCGACGCCACGGTCGTCCTCGTGGCCGGGATCAGCACTTCTCCGCGGTCACTGTGGGCCACGAACACGTGGCCACCGGGGGTTTCCACGATGTCGTCGAGTGTCCCCAGCACCCGGCCTCCTTCTTCCAGCACGGTTAAGCCAATCAGCTCAAACTCATAGTAGTGCCCTTCCGGTAGCGGCGGAGTCTGGCCGCGCGGGATCTTGAGCAGCGCGCCTCGAAAGACCGCCGCCTCTTCCGGCGTCGAGAAGCTTTCCAACCCCAGGAGGTACGAATCTGGTCCGCCCCGCCGCACCCGCGTCACCGCCGTGGAGAGGGTTCGCCCTCTTGGAGACTCGAGCGTCACCGCCTTGAGCCCCTCGAATCGACCAGGCACATCGCTGAGCGACTCAACTCGGACTTCCCCCTTGACCCCGAAAGGCTTCACAATCTTCCCGATCGTAATCTGCTCCGAAACGTCGCGCATTGTCAGACTCAAGGTAAAAGGGCAAAGGTAAAAGGTAAAAGTGAATTGCGACAACGCTCCAGTTTTTTACTTTTGCCTTTTTACTTTTTACTTGCGGCGCTTTTGCCGAGGATGCCCGAGCGTCGGAGTAACGTCCGCACCGTCACCGTAGGCTGAGCGCCTTTTCTCAACCAGTCGAGGATCCGCTCCTCTTTGAGTTCGGTCACAGCCGGATTTTTCAACGGGTCATACGTGCCCAGCACCTCAAGATAGCGCCCGTCTCTGGGCATGCGCGAATCCGCCGCCACCACCCGGTAAAACGGCCGCTTATGTCGTCCTGTCCGTGTCAATCGTAAACGAACTGCCACGTCTGTTTCTCCTCCCTCGAGTTCAAGGCTCAGGTTGAGCCTGCTGCCCAGCCTCGGCCGAAACCCTCAAAATGACCGCATCGCGTGCGCGAGTTGTCGCCTCCCGCCTCCGGCGGCCAGGGTCTTCATCATTTTGCGAGAGGCCAAAAACTGCTTGATCAACCGGTTGACCTCCTGCACGCTGGTCCCGCTGCCTCGCGCGATCCGTTTCTTTCGGCTGCCGTTGATGACCGTATGGTCACGCCGTTCACGGCGGGTCATTGAATCGACGATCGCCACCACGCGCTTGATCTCTCGCTCAGGCGCGCCCCCGGCTGCCACCTCTTTGAGGCGCTGCCCACCAGGAAGCATGTCCAAGATCTGATCCAGTGAGCCCATGCGATTGACCTGTCCAATCTGATCGCGGAAATCTTCGAGCGTAAATGTCTTCGAGGTGAGCTTTCTCTGAATCGCTTCCGCTTGCTCACGGGAATAGGCTTCCTGAGCCTTCTCGATCAGCGAAAGGACATCTCCCATCCCAAGAATACGCGACGCCATCCGGTCCGGATGGAACACCTCCAGCGCGTCCAGCTTTTCCCCAACGCCCAGGAATTTCACCGGCCGGCCCGTCACCGCACGGATCGAGAGCACGGCTCCGCCTCGCGCGTCGCCTTCTACCTTTGTCAGAATGACGCCTGTCAGTCCAACGCGCTGATCGAACCGCTCTGCGCTCGCCACAGCATCCTGGCCGGTCATCGCATCCACGACGAGCAGGACTTCGTGAGGCGTGATGGCCTGCTTGACGGCTGCGAGCTCGTCCATCAGCTCCTCATCAACGTGCAGGCGTCCGCCGGTGTCGAGGACCACCACGTCGTGGCCCTGGTCGCGGCCGCGCGCCACACCCTCCACGCACGCGTGTACCACGTCCTCGACTGATGTGCCGACTCGGCCCGCCCGATGCACGGGCACCTCGAGGCTCGCGCCAAGACTCACTAACTGCTCGGCGGCCGCAGGCCGACGCGGGTCAGCCGCGACGAGCAGCACTCGCCTCCCCTGCTGCTTGAAAAGGCGTGCGAGCTTCCCGCATGTCGTCGTCTTGCCCACTCCCTGCAAGCCGACCATCAGGATCACGGTCGGCGGATCAGAAGCCAGCGCCAAGCCGCTTTGCTCCCGGCCCATTAACTCCCGCAGTTCCTCCCAGACCAGCTTCACCACCTGATGCCCTGGTGTAAGACTCTGGAGCACTTCCTGGCCGACCGCCTTGGCGCGGACGCGATCGATAAAGTCCTTGACGATTTTGAAATTGACGTCCGCCTCAAGTAGCGCCAGGCGAACTTCCTTGAGCCCGTCGGCGATGTTCTGCTCCGTCAACACTCCCTGGCCGCGGAGTTTCTTGAAGATCTTCTCGAACTTTGCGCTCAGGGTGTCGAGCATGCAGGGTGCTCCGATCGCCGCGAAAAAGTTAAACAAAGCCAATCGGATTAGTTTATATAACGCAGTGAATCAAGTCAAGGTCAGCCAGTCATATGCGACAAGAATCGTCGTCCTCTCGCGACGGACGAGGCGGCTGCATCACAGCAGCAGCTCGTCGGGCAGCATCAGGCGTCTCCTCGAACAACACTTCCAAGAGCACGCTCACTTCTTGAGGCGAGATCCGATGCGAGGGGGCAAGGTACCGCTTCTGAGTGACAGCTCTCTCCGCAGGGTCCTCGGGTTCATAGTATCCGATGAGGAGACCTTCTCGGTCCGCCTGGTGCAACCTCGTGAGCCATTCCGACTTCGTGACAGGTCTCTCTAGCCCTTGGGGGTCCAACGTCTCGTCTAGTTGGAGTGTGGTCCAAATCGCCCATCCCACGAACACGGCCCAGGTCTCATTCAACGCCTCCCAGGATTCATGTTCAGTCAATAGCCGGAGCTCCGTCGCCGACTTGCGCTGTATGATGGGTGTAATGAGGACCACTTCGTAGCGACACCGTCGCTGCTGCTGCGCAAGGATCAACAAGCGGGCCATGTCCTGATGGGTCGCTGTCCGCGCAGGGTGCGTACGGATGTAATCCATATAGGCGTGGAAAAGCTCATGATAGAGTGTTCCCAATTCCTGGTGGGTCAACCGGCTGAGCGGCCTGAGCACTCCGCCGGCTGCGTTGAACGACAGGGACCGGTTCAGCACCATCCGATGTTGTTCGGGATCGTATTCCGCTGCGTATCGCTGCAGGTCCTCGAATTCCAGCGTCACGAAGTCGTGGGGGACTTGGCGCAGAAACCTCGTGGGGAGACCAAGCGCGCTGGCCTGCGTAATCAGAGTCAACCAAGGACTGCGGGACTTGTGGGAGGGCGCTGTCTGCGCCGCCGATCCGCCATCAGCTCCGATCCACACCGCAGGGATCAGCCAGCAGACAAGAATGGCAATCCCGAGCCGGCACCGAGCCTTATGGCCATCCATGCGATTCTCTCTCCTCAACGAGGGTCCATGTCTCGAGGAAAGAGGGGGAGACCTCATCCAGGAACCGTGAGGGCCTGGACAGCATCGATCCGGTGCTCCTGTCATACACGTTGATGGGATAGGTTAAATGGAGGAATCGCTTCGCGCGGGTGACCGCGACATAACACAGTCGCCGCTCTTCTTCCAACTCCTCCTCAGTCAGGAAGGAATATGCGGACGGAAAGCGCCCGTCCACGAACCAGATCAGGAAGACGCACTGCCACTCGAGCCCCTTTGCTGAATGAATCGTGGAGAGCACGAGCCGTTCGTCATCGCGCTCCACCCCCTCGACGTCAACGACGCTCCCATCCGGAGGCTCTAACGCCAGATCGGACAGGAATTCCCCGAGCGTCTCGTATCGCTCTGCCATGGCGTAGAGATGCTCCAGATCCCGCATCCGCTTCGGATAATCGTCGTACTGCTCCTTCAGGATGGGCAGGTAGTACTCATACATCTCGTTGACCTTCTCTGCGGGCGCCATCGAGGAACGGCGGGCGACGTCCTCCAGCACCCGCGCCAGATCTTTCAGCCTCCGTGAAAACCGCCCGCCGACCTCCCCGAGCACGTCGTGCGGGCGATCAGCTCTCAGAAGAGACCCGATCAGATCCCTGGCCTTCTTGGGGCCAATGCCCTCGACCAGCAGGAGGAGGCGATTCCAGCTGACCGCATCCAGCGGATTTTCGAGGACCCGGAGATGGGCCAGCAGATCCTTCACGTGCGCGGTCTCAATGAACTTGAACCCGCCGCGCTTCACGAACGGCAGCCCGCGGCGCGACAGTTCTATTTCCAGGTCGAACGAGTGGAAGCTGGACCGAAACAGGACTGCGATCTCATCGAGCGGGATGCCCTCTTCGCGTAGTTCCAGGATCTTTTGGGCGACGAACCGTGATTGGGCATTCTCCCCAACCGCCTGGACGAGGGCCGGCAGCGGCCCGTCCAGCTTCCGGGTGAAGAGGTGCTTGTTGTATTTCTCGGCCGCGCCCTGGATGATGTCGTTCGCAAGGTTCAGAATCGGCTGGGTGCTGCGGTAATTCTCCTCCAGCTTGTAGATCGCGGTCCCGGGAAACAACGTGGGGAATTCCATGATGTTGCGGAACGACGCGCCGCGGAATGCGTAGATGGATTGTGAATCGTCGCCCACGACCATCACGTTGTCGTGGGTCAGAGCCAATTTTCGGATCAGCTCCGCCTGAAGACGGTTCGTATCCTGATATTCATCAACCAGAATGTACCGGTAGCGAGCCGAAATGGCCCGGCGTGATGCCTCGTCCACGCGAAGCAGTTCCCGGAGACTGACCAACAAATCATCATAGTCCAGCAGTTGGCGCTCCCGCTTGGCGGTCCGGTACGCGACCTTGAGCCGCTCGAGGTCATCCAGGTGCTCGGCAAAGTGGGTGAATTCGTTCAACACCACGTCTGTCAGACTCTGGAGAGTATTCTCGGATTTGCTGAAGATCTCAGCGATCGTCCCCTTTCGAGGAAACCGCTTGTCCTTTTCATTCAACCCGAGCTGGGTGCGCAAAAGTCCGATCAGATCCTCCGAGTCGCCACGGTCCATAATCGTGAACCCTGGTTCCAGGTTGAGCGGACGTCCGAAGCGGCGCAGGAGAACGTTCGCGACGGAGTGAAAGGTCCCGCCGGCGACCCGCTCGCTCCGCCCTCCGATCAGGAGACCGACACGCTTCAACATCTCCTGCGCCGCCCTCCGCGTAAACGTGAGCAACAGGATCGTCTCCGGATCGATGCCCGAGTCGATCAGGTACGCCACGCGGTACACGAGGGTCCGCGTTTTCCCACTCCCGGCGCCTGCGATGACCAGCGCCGGACCGTCCGGGGCCGTCACGGCCGCCAACTGCTGTGGATTCAGCGCCTGCGCATAGTCCACCGACAATTTCCGAGCGAGACCCTCCTCCGCCGATCGCCGGAGGACATAGGGTTTCATCTCCCGATCCATAAGACCGTCTCCTCGCACAAGCACGAAATTCCTCCCCGGAGGAGCAGGAATGTGCTACCTGCATGCTCTCCGAATCGCTGCGCTGTATAGCACACCGCTCCCCCGGGCGCAATCACTGCCGCCCGCGAAGGTAAAAGGTCAAAGGGCAAAAGTAAAAAGGCAAAAAAACTGTTCCCTCCACACTTTTACCTTTTACCTTTGCCCTTTTACCTTTGCCCTTTTGCCTTACTTGGACACCGCTCCACGGTGGTATATAATGTGGCCTTTAGCTTGTGAGAGGCGTTCATGGCGGTGTCCCAAACTCCGTTGTCGGGAGTCCTCCGAGATCTGGCGTCATTGATGATGACGGTGGCAGGCGAATCCGTCACCATGATCAAGCGGAGCGCCCCGGACCAGGCCATGAAACTCAAGAAGAGGCTGGAGTGGCAGATTTACTTGGAAGTCCTGAAGGTCCTGTTCAATTTGGCCGATCGAATGTCGACTCTCTACCTACCGATTCAGGAGCAGTCGCATTTCATGGACAGCCTCGAGGGCGCCGTCACTCAACAACTGAAGAACGTCCTGGCGCCCGCGCTCGCTCCCGGTACCGATGACATGGAGATCACAGTCACGATCGGTCGCGCGGTCTCAGACAGCCGTGATCGGTACGAGCGATTCCGCTTCCTGGTCAGTGAGGAAAGTCCCGCCAAGGACGAATACTTTAAGGCCTTTGGCGAGCAGGTCGCGCACATGATGGACGCGAAGGACAACGGACAGGTCATTTCCACTGCGACGCTGTGCGCGACCACCGTCATCCCCGTGATGAAAGCTCTGTTCGAAGCGGCTCAGAAAACGTGGGCTTCCCCTCAGGGGGCGGGAGCGACACCCGGGTCGGATGCCCAGCCTGCCCCGAGCCCCGCGAGTGGTGGCAACGACAACGAGATCAAGTTGATCAGCGTCATGTCGACCATCGAAGGAGAAGAGGTCGAAACGCGCTGGGGCCTCCACCCCCGGTTCAGACAGGATTTAAAAAAGGAACACATGCAGGAACTGTCGGGACTCATGAACCGCATCACCCGGATCCTCGGAGGACGGTACGCAGCCGTGGCCTTTTCCCAGGACTGGGCTTCCTGGCACGAGAGCGGCCACGCCTGAACATCCACGGGCATTCCTTACACTGGCCCCTCTTGCATCACGCCGCGACACAACTATAATTGGAACAGCGTGCACGAGAGTCACCAGGCAAGCGGAATTCCAGTCACTCTGCCAGGGGGGCTGGTTCGCCTCCAAGAGTTGGCTCACAACCTCTGGTGGAGCTGGCAGCCTGAGGCACGTCGCCTGTTTGAAGGCATCGATCCGATCCTCTGGCAACTCACCCACCACAATCCAGTCAAGCTTCTTCAAGACGTGAAGCCCGAGCGGCTCACCGGTCTGAACGAAGATCCTGTGTTCATCCGACGGTACTCGGCCGTCCTGAAATCGTATGACGACTACATGGCGGCTTCGTCCACATGGTTTTCATCCCACTCTCCTCAGAGCCCGCAGACCTTGATCGCCTATTTTTCGGCAGAGTTTGGGATCCACAACTCGATTCCAATATACAGCGGCGGGCTAGGGATCCTGGCGGGCGATTACTGCAAGGAAGCCAGCGACCTGGGCATCCCGCTTGTGGCACTCGGGTTCATGTATCCGCAGGGCTATTTCCACCAGCGGATCTCACCCGAAGGATGGCAGGAGGCTGAATACGAACCCTTCAACCAGGTCGAGTCCCCGATCGACGTCGCCTCGACACCTTCCGGCAGCCCCTGCCTGGTGAGAATTGAAATGCCCGGCCGGACCGTCGTCGCTGTGGTCCGCCAAATCCGAGTGGGACGGGTGCGACTCTACCTCCTCGACACGAACGTGACCGACAATGCTCCGGGTGACCGCGAACTCTGCGGTCGCTTGTACGGCGGGGATCAGGAGGTCCGCCTGCGCCAGGAAATCCTGCTGGGAATCGGCGGTGTACGGGTGCTCCGTGCGCTTGGGCTGGCGCCATCTGTGTGGCACGTGAACGAAGGTCATTCGGCGTTTCTGATCCTGGAGCGGCTCCGAGAGCTCGTGCAGGCCGGGCATTCCTATGCGGAGGCCGCAGCGCACGTCCGTCAGAGCACGGCGTTTACCACGCACACCCCGGTACCCGCTGGGCACGACGTGTTTCCCCGCGACCTGATGGATCCTTATTTCCAGGGATATTGGGATCAACTAGGACTGACGCGCGAAGCGTTCCTTGAGTTGGGGACGCATCCGGATTCCCCCGACGCTGGATTTAACATGACGGCGCTGGCGATGCGGATGTCCGGACACGTGAACGGGGTCAGCCGCGAGCACGGCCGGGTGTCCCGAGGCATGTGGCGCTCGCTCTGGCCTGGACTTCCCGAGGAACACGTGCCGATCCGGAGTGTGACGAACGGCATCCACGCGCCGACCTGGATCGCCGCGGAGATGAACGAGCTCTACAGCAAATACCTAGGGCCTGAATGGACGGAGCACGTGGATGACCCGGCGGTTTGGCAGCGCATCACGGACATCCCCGACGGTGAACTGTGGGCGGTCCGCCAAGCTCTGAAACGTAAGCTGATGAGCCACATCCGTGACCGTGCGCGAGCCGGCTGGCTTCAGGGAACACTCCACGCGTCGCAGGCACTCGCGAGCGGCACGTTGCTGGAGCCCGAGGCGCTCACAATCGGGTTCGCCCGCCGCTTCGCCACCTATAAGCGAGCCTCTCTTATCTTCAGCTCACTCGTCCGGCTTCAGCACCTCCTGCACGATCCCTGGCGACCTCTCCAGATCGTGTTTGCCGGCAAAGCGCACCCTGCCGATGAGCCGGGTCGGCTGTTCATTCACCAGGTCTATAGCTTCTGCAAGGACCATGGATTGGGCGGCCGCCTCGCCTTCTTGGAGGACTACGACATGCACACCGCCAAATATCTCGTCCAAGGAGTAGACGTGTGGCTCAACACGCCTCGCCCCCCCATGGAAGCCTGTGGAACCAGCGGCCAGAAGGCGGCTCTCAACGGCGTGCCGCACCTCAGTGTGTTGGACGGTTGGTGGCAGGAGGGCTACGACGGCGCGAACGGCTGGGCGATCCCTTCGGCACAGAATGCCAGCGACGCGGACGCCCAGGACAGGGAAGATGCCGAACACCTGTACCGGATCCTCGAACAAGACGTCATTCCTCTCTACTACACGCGGGACAGGGACGGTATTCCCCGGGGATGGCTCCAGATCGTCAAGGATGCGATCCGCACGACCGCGCCACGTTTCTGTGCCAGGCGGATGCTCAAGGAATATATGGAACTTCTCTACACCGACAGCACTCAGCGCGCCTCGCCTCGTCAGACCTCATGACTGGCCGGGAGATCCTTCTCACCACGTGGAGCCTGTTCGCCCTCCTGGCGGTGGAGGCCATCGCCCAGCCCGCTGCACCCCATTCGCGCGACGCGCTCACGGCACTTCAGCGCGAGGCGCGTACTGCGTTTGACGAGGGCCGGTACGACCGCGTCATCCACTCCCTCGAAGCCATCCGATTGGACCATGAACCCTCACGAGAGCTGTTACGCATCGGCATTCTCAGCTACTTACGGGTCGGACGCAGTGTTGATGCGCTGAGGACCTATACACGCTTCGTCCCACCGGGACGCCCTGAGGACTCCCGGTTGCTCCGAGAACTGGCCCTGGGTTTCATCACCGAGCGTGTGCATGATCCGCAAGAGTACGTGCGCATCGCTGTGTACACCGCGCTGGCCGCAAACGCCAGCGAGGACGTGCGCCTTGTGCTGGAGGACGGCCTCCACGATCCCTCGGTCCCTGTCCGAGCAAAGGTTCTGGAGGGGCTGGGCCGGCTCGGCCGGGCCACCTCGCTCGCGGTTTTCACGCGAGCGCTCCAGGATCCAACTCCGACCGTGCGCATCGCCGCGCTGAACGCGCTGGGCGAGCGTGGAGACCCAAGCGTGCTGGATGTGATCCACCAAACCGCGCGGTCCGGGGAAGGGGCAACGCATGTGTTTGCGCTCGCCGCGATGGTCAAGCTGGGACGGGACGATGCATTACGCGAGCTCATGAGCGCGGCGACCCTCCCCGACCCGGATGTCCGGATGGCGGCGTTGGGGGCACTGGGACGGTTGAAGGACCCTTCGAGCTTGCCGGTCTTGAGCCAATCCGTGTACGATCCCCACCCATCCGTCCGCGCATTCGCTGCCGGCGCGTTGGGAGAATTTGGTGATCCCGGAGGCGCACCGGTGCTGACCTTCGCGTTGGGAGACGAGTACCCTCGCGTCCGCAGCGTCGCCGCCGCGAGCCTCGGCCGGCTCCGCATGGAGTACACCCGGTCGCTGCTCTGGCAGGCCGTGCGGGACCCTGATATCCGGGTACAAGCCGGCGCTCTCGAGGGACTGCTCCGGCTCGGCGATCGAAACGCTGTCTTGGTCGCGAGCGATCTGGCGAAGCATCCAGACCCATCGGCCCGGAGTGCCTTGGCGCAGGCGGTCGGAATCGCCGGGAACAGGGAGGCGTTGGTGGTGCTGGAGCAACTGTTGAAGGACCAGCAACCCCAACCTCGCCTCACGGCCGCCCGGGCGTTGGGTCGCTACACCGGGGGGCGCGTCATCGCGCTGCTGAAGGACGCGCTGAAGGATTCCGACGCGGCGGTCAGGATCGTGGCAGCCGGGAGCTTGATGCAGGTGCTGGCCACGCAGAAGCGATGAGGGGACATGAACGCGCTGGCAGAGGGAACTGCATGTTGAGGTTTTTGGGGTTGCTGATGCTGCTCGCGATCGTGTTCAGCCTCGGATACTATACCGGGCAGCATCCCGTCGGAGAACTCAATAAGACGCTCCGCGGAATCATGAAGCCGCTTCAGGATCAAACACGGAAAATCCTGGACTCCACCCTGGGCATGGAACGCGATCTCAGGGTCCGCCACCGGTTGGTTGAGGCCAAGGCACGGCTGATCCAGGCGAAAGCCGAGCTCCTGGACCGGAACTATGGAAACGCGGCGAGAGAGTTGGCCGAAGCCGCCAAGCAACTGGAGCACACTCGCCTCGCACAACAGGGAGACGAATCCACCATGAAAGTCCGGGAACTGATCACACAAGTCCGTGAGGCACGGGTCGAGCTTAGGATGGGAAAGATGGTGTCCCGAACCAGGTTGGACGGAATCCAGAAAGATCTAGACACCCTGCTCGCTTCTCAGGCGGAGGGATGAGGGTCAGGCTTTGGCCGCCTCTTTCTTCCAGGCGACCAGGATGCGCTCGATACGCATCCGCACGACCATATCCGGATCCTTCAAGAGGGGCTTAATTGCGTCGCGGCCGCGCGGCTCTCCGATCTGTTCGAGGGCGGCCGCAGCCGTCAAACGGGTGAACCAATCGCTATCGTTCAGCTTCTCGATCAGGGGATCGACAGCGGCCGGGTTTTTGATGCGCCCGAGCGAGATGACCGACTGTTTTCGGACGTTCTCATCCTTGTCGTGAAGTGAAGCGATCAGCTTCTCCACCGCAGGGATGCCCAGTTCAACAAGCGCCTCAGTGGCCCCATCGTTGAACTCGTCGTTGCGCAACTGACCAATCAGAGGATCGAGCACCCGCTCATCTTTAATCTTGCCAAGCGCGGTGATGGCATATTTGCGGATATCCCAGTCCCGCAACTGCCTGATGAGGGGCTCGACGGCTGGAGACCCAACCATCCCGAGCGCTTCGATGGCCGCGTCCCGAACCTGCCAATCGCCGTCTCGCAGCGCGCGGACGAGCGGTTCGACGCAGCGTTCATCGCCCATCTCACCCAGCGTGATCAGCGCTTCGCGGCGGATCGCCCAGTCAGTGTCTTTCAGAAGATCAATTTGGATCTCGATCTCATCCTTGACCTTCTCTTCCTCCAGAACCTCCGGTTCAGCCGCTTCCTGGGCGGTCGGTTCAGCCTGTCCTGGAGCCCCTTCCGCGGTCAGGCTGTCCGCCACCTGATCGGTCAGCTCGTCGCTCACCGCCGGGGTCTCGGACGCGGTCGGCTCCTCGGGCTTTTGGATCTCGTCACTCATCGCTCACTCTCCGTGGCTCAGATCCTTCGTTCAGGTGGTTGATGGTGCGCCGCCCGTGTCGGCCGCACCCGCTTTCTTCCCCATCGCACGCCCCTTTCTTGCGGCGAGGCGACGCCGTTTGCGTTGGGCGCGCTTCAAGCGCTTGTGGAGCGCACGGATCCGGGGATCCCTGTCCGCCCTCCCGCTGGCAGCGAGTTGTTCCTTCACTTTTTTCTTAAGCCGGACCTCGTCTGTCTCAGATGACGTCTTCTTGGCCATCCCTCCCACACCCTCCAACTTGCCTCTGGTCCACGGACGAGTCCCGTTCCAACTTATTTTCCATAACGCACAATAGAAATGTCGCGAACCCCGATCCGAAATTGTTGGAACGGCACTCGCGCCGAATCCATTGGCCATTCAGTCTATTCGAGAGCCGTTTGCACTGTCAACACGCAGGAATCGGAGAAGAGACACATGAGGAGGGACGTTCGGGGATCACGCAATCTGCAACGCGGCGACTGCATCGACTCGCTGGTCAGCCGCCAGGATATCCGCCACCCGACGGGTGCGACGCGCGCGTATCACGTCGCCCGGCGGCAGCCGGACCGCGCCAGCCTGCCGTGCCTGCTCGAAGACCCGCGCCTGCCCCACGACCTCGCTCACGCCGGACGCGCCACCCTGGCGACGACCGACCGGTGCAAGGCTGGAAAGGGCGCTGAGCATCCAGCCATGGCCGGCAAGGACACTGTCCCGCTCTTGGCCAACCACTTGCAGACTAATCGCTGAAAGCCCGTGCTGGACCATGTCGAGCTTCTGGGCCGCGGCGTAAGAGAGATCGAGAATCCGTCCCTTGACGTATGGGCCACGGTCATTGATGCGAACACGAACTTGCTTTCCGTTCTCCACATTAATGACCAGCACTTCTGAGCCGAGGGGGAGCGTGCGATGCGCGCCTGTCAACGCCTCCATGTCGTAAATTTCGCCGTTGGCGGTCAGTAACCCGTGGAAGTCTTCACCATACCAGGAGGCAAGGCCTCGCTGCGTCACCCCCACATCGAGATCCGCTTCACCTTTGGGCAGAATAGTACACGCACCACTGGCCAGACCGAACGCCACGAGTAGTGCCCATGCCCTGTACTGTCGTCGCCCTGTTCTCACCACCATGTCCGATCGCGCCCCATTCTCACAGCCCGGGTCAACAGGAGAGCCGTAGTGGATAACGCATGCCCAAGCGATTAGTCAACCCCCTTCTTTCGGAGGGGGAGGCAAAGAATCTGAAAGAGGCGTGCGACCACCCGTACTTGACACCGTCATATCGGCCACCTAAGATCGGCCTCCGTCCGGCGTCCCAGGGCTCGAGTTCACACGAGCAGAACAGACGCGCGCCCCGCCGGGCAACCGCGGAACAACGTGAATCAACCAATCACCCAGCACTTGGCTAGCCCAGTCAAGGCAGGAGCGGGCTTACTGTCGCCATCGGACGACGCACTGCGCCGCGCCCCCTCGTCCCCTCACGCTCCGCACACGAAGAAGACTTCCAGGCCTTGACGCACTCATCCCTGCTCCAAGCCGCGTGATAGGAGACGCACCTGTGGAGAATTCCCGTCAAGCAGACCGAGACCGAACGCTGCAGATCCTGCGCATCGCGCTGTTCATCGGCGTGGGTGTCCTGTTTCTGGCGATCATGCAGCCCTTCTTCTCCGCGATAGCCTGGGCAGTGGTGGTGTGTTACGCGCTCTTCCCCCTGTATCGTCGCCTTGTCCGGATGACCGGTGGGCGGGAGACCCTCAGCGCGCTGTTGATGTGCATCGGGGTCACAATCGGCCTCATTTTCCCCCTCCTGTACCTCTCGTTTCTGCTTGGTGAAGAATTGACGAAAACCTACACGACTCTCGCACACCTCGTGGAGCGGCGTGAAACGCTCTTCAGCGAGGATATGCAAAACCTTCCCCTAGTCGCCGCGGTGGCTGAACGAATTGAGGAATACGAACGGCTATCCGGGACAGACCTTCGCACGGCGGTCGCCAACAACTTGAGCGAGATCGGGGCCTGGCTCGTAAATCAACTGACCCAGGTGGCGACCAACGTCCTGCTCGGGCTGTTCCAATTAGGGCTTATCCTGATCTGCGCGTTCTTTTTCTTCCGGGACGGCCTTTCGTTAGTGAACTGGCTCCAGGACGTGCTCCCGTTCAAACGAGAGCGGCAGCAAATGGTAATCCAGCGTTTCGGTGAGGTGGTGACGGGATCCATCTACGGAAATGTTCTCGTGGCGGTGTTGGAGGGCACGATTGGAGGTCTCGCTTTCTTTGTGGTGGGGCTCCCCTGGCCGATCATCTGGGGAATGGTGATGGGGATGCTTGCCTTTCTCCCGCTCGTGGGCGCAGGAATAATCTGGATTCCCGCAGCCCTCTATTTGTTGTTCCAGGGGTTCTATGGAAAGATGGCGATTCTGTGTGTTGCGGGGGCGATCATCGGATTTATCGATTATGCGGTGCGCAACATTATTGTCGGCAAGCACTCGAAACTGCACCCGATTCTGGTCTTATTCAGCGTCATGGGGGGCATCGCCTTGTTCGGGCTGGTAGGCATCGTGGCCGGACCCTTAGTCGTCGCGGTGGGGATGACGATGATCGAGATCTACCGGTCGGAGCACAC
>JACZQN010000144.1 GCA_022545705.1 Nitrospirota bacterium
AATATCTCCACGGGCGGCTGGAAGGTGGAGAGCGCCCAGCCTGTCCAACGTGGGAACTATTTCGCGTTGCGCGTCTTGCTGCCGGATCACGCTGTGCCGATAAAGGTAGACCTCGCGGCAGTTCGCTGGTCCAGTGGACGAGAATTCGGGTTGGAATTCCTCCGCATGCAACAGAAGGAGCAAGAACGCCTCCGCCGCTTTGTCAGCCCCCTCAAAACAGGTCCGAGTCACTGACGGATTCCTGCCAGGCTTGCGCGCACCCATCACAACGTCACAGTAAAGCAGCCTCTGTTGCCGGGCTCGCTCGGCTAGGGCAGCTCTTCCTCAGTGGTATACTTCCTCTATGCGCTAGAAATCACTTCCTTGTAGTGTTCCCATTGTTGAAGCCGCGACGAACTGAGTGCCTCCTGGTCCACGTGCGAGGTGCCCATGGACAGACGCCTGGCCCCACGCTTTAAGGTTCACCTCCCGATCTCGTTCTCAGGAGACAGCCTTACAGGAGAAGGGATCGTGGTCAATCTCTCGTTGGGAGGGTGTGCGGTTGAGAGTGAGCGGAAAGTCCAACGGTGGAAGTACCTGACGTTGCGCATCTTCTTGCCCAACCAGGATGCGCCCCTGGTGGTTGACCGAGCACAGGTGCGGTCGTCACACAGAAGACAGCTGTTACCACTGGAATTCCTCGACATGCAGCCGGAGGAGCAGGCGCGTCTCCACCGATTTGTCAGCGCCCTCGATGCGGGTCCGAGTCGGTAGAGTCATCACCCAACCATCCTGCACGAGTGGGAAGTGCGGGACATGATTCAGGGCCTGCGCCAGCGCGAACCCACGGCCATTGTGCCACGGCGATACGACGAGTGAGAGTCCGCCGCAAGCACGCCACGCTGCCACCGGAGAGACCAGATCCCGTACCGTCACGTTCCCCTGCAGTACCCTGCCTGAATCACGCGGACCGCAGATTTCTGGCGTGACAATCCCCCAGGCACTGTGTGCCACCAGCATGGTCATCCCCACCACCCTCTTTCAGCGAGCCTCAGAGAGCCGATCGCCGTAATCGCCTTCACGAAGCGCTGCGGGGTAAGAGGAGCAATTTTTGAGAGAAGGACAATTTCTTGCTTTCTTCGCGCAATTTTGGACGATTCTTGTTCAAGCAATACCGCCTAACTGCTTGACTTGGAAGGGCTTCAGGATGGCACAGGAAGTGCGTTGTGCTGAGGACGGGACTCTGTCAGATGGTCTGTTGGTTAAGAGGCAAAGACCTGAGCGCATCACGATCCAAGGGTGTGCTGCCCATGGAGCGACGCAACGATCCTCGCTTTCCCATTCACTGGCGCATGGTGTTCTCAGGAGCCCTCGTGGCTGGAGAGGGAACCGTCACCAACCTCTCGATGCGCGGCTGTGCCGTGGAGAGCCACATGCCTGTCCCAAGTGGCACGGAGCTGGAGCTCTGTGCCCTGATTCCTGATGATGATTGCCCATGGACGCCAGAGAAGGCAGTTGTTCGATGGTCTTTCCTACGGAAGTTCGGCCTGGAGTTTACCCGCATACGGCCTGAGGAGCAGGAGCGCCTCCGCGGCTTTGTCAGCACCCTCGAAACGGGGCCCAGTCACTGACACGCAGGTGCAGGTGCGGAGTGTTCACGGTTGCTCAAGCCGCGACGAATGGAGTCCCTCCTGGTCTACGTGCGAGGTCCCCATGGACAAACGCCAGGCCCCACGCTATAAGGTTCGCCTCCCGATCACGTTCTTAGGATACAACCTCACCGGGGAGGGGATCGTGGTCAATCTCTCGTTGGGAGGGTGCGGGATTGAGAGTGACCAGAACGTCCAACAAGGGAAGGAGCTGACCTTGCGCATCTCCATGCCCGAACAGGATGCGCCAGTGGTGGTCGACCGAGCACAGGTGCGCTGGACAGTAAGAGGGCTGTTTGGACTGGAATTTCTCACAATCGGGAGTGAGGAGGAGGAACGACTCCGCCGGTTTCTCAGCACACTGGAAGCGGGCTGAGTCGTTAGAGCACTCACGCAGCCACCCTGACCAAGCAGAAACCATTGGACATGAGCCAGGAGCTGCGCCAGCGCGCCGGATCTAAAAACCAGATTGATGGTTTTTAATGGCCAGTGATGATTGAAGTCTGGTAACCTAGGTCCCTGCAAATAGCCTGGAACCGATCGCCGTTCCTCTTGCTGACCAGGCGTTGCGACCTCTCCCGCGAGGTTGCTATGGAACAACGCAAGGCCCTGCGCTTCGCTGTTGGCCTCCCCATTTCGTTTTCAAGCGATGAAGTCGCTGGCGGAGGGTTCGTGTCCTCCCTCTCTAGGGTAGGCTGCACCGTTGTCAGCGACGAGAATGTCCAACCCGGCACCTATCTCGTCCTGCGCCTCCATCTCCCGGAGGAGTATTCACCGCTGAAGGTCGACTTGGCCGTGGTGCGCTGGGCGACGGGATGGGAATTCGGCGC
>JACZQN010000093.1 GCA_022545705.1 Nitrospirota bacterium
ACCGTACTTGCCGAACAGATGCGAGCTGGCACCCATTGCGCTGGCGTCGCAATGGTTGCCAGACGGCGAGGACTGTCTGAGCCCCATCTAGGCGGAGCCTTCTGATGGGGCGAGTTCCGCAGCCGAGCAGAAGTGAGGCTTAGTACGGTCGAGGCGAAGCGTCTGAGCAGGCAGGTCTTGGCCACCCTGCTCGATTCACACCGGCCACTTCTCCTCCGTCCCCTCTTTGATTCTTCTCCTCTCTCCTTGAGTGGCCGGTGTACTTGAGCGAGTGGTGTGCGGCTACGAGCGGACTTTGCTGGAGCGGCGGGGCCCCGCCCGGCATCCGGAGTGGGAAAGCCGGTACTGACGGACGCACCGTGGTCCCAGACCACGGCGGAGGGAATACCGGAAGACTTCCGCTCCGGACTGCCGCGGAAGGGGAGCCGCAGGAGGCGCGGAAGCGAGTGGCCGCACACCACCCGTAGGCTAGATCGGCCACTTCTCCTCGTTCCACGCCATCTCCCAAAACATCCACTCATACCGCGAGCTGATAAGAAATGCCTCTTCCATCCGTCGCTTCTCCTCGCGCCCGGCGCTCTTGACCCACAGGTCGACCTTCGCGCGCATCCAGCGACCCACTTCGGCGAACTCCGGTGAGGCGTAGAGCATCAGCCAGTCTCGATAGGGATGACCGGCACGGGGAGGGCCCTTTCTCAAAAGATGCTGTCCGACCACGCAATAGATCCAGGCACACGGCAGCGCCACCACTGTGATCTCGGCCGCGGTTCCGGTCTGTGCCACCGTCAGCATGTGCCGGGTATAGGCGTAATTGGTCGGCGCCATTGGAACAGAGGTCATTTGCTTCGACGACATCTTCCAGCGACTCCCGTAGCGTTCGTGCAGGCCCCGCTCGACCACGATAGTTTCTTCCACCAGCTTGGCGAACCTCAGTCCCGACTCGGCGTCGGGCGCCTTTTGTGCGGCGGCCGCGAACACGCGGGCCAAGTCGCCCAAAAAGCGCGCATCCTGGAGGATGTAGTATTTGAACTTTCGCTCAGGCAGAGTCCCCTTCCCGAGCGCGACCACGAACGGGTGCGTGAGTTGCGCATTCCAGATATGCTGAGCCTTCCTCCGCAACTGCTCGCAAAATGACATGCACGCTCTCCTTTGTGTCTGTGAGTACGCGGTGATCAGCGTTTCGGCAGCGGGACGAATGTGTTGGTGTAGAGACTCCCAATGGGCATGCGCCTCTTGATGACCTTCCGAGCGTAGAGCCAATCGCGCACCGCCTTCCATCGGCTGGCTTCCTGACGCAGCGTGCGCGGGTAATACGGCCTCGTCGCGTTGAAGGTTTTGGATGAGAGAGTGGGATCCCCGATGGCGTTCGCTCTCAAATACAGGCTGAGCGATTCCTCCGGTCTGTCGTGAGCCAGGGCCAGGCCCCGGGCAAACGCCCTGACAAAGCGGCGCACGACTTCGGGGTGACGCCGTATCATTCGGTCGGAGGTCATAACAACAAGCTGGTAGAAATCGGGGACGTCGTACTGCGTCGGACTCACGAACTCAACTCTAGCCCCTCGTTGTTCTGCCTCCACCTGTTCATAGTTCACGAAGGCGCCGAAGACAGCGTCGGCCTTGCCGCTCAACAGCGCGTCCGTGAGCGCGAAGCCCACATCCACCAGCTCGATGTCGTCGTGGCTGAGCCCCGCGGCCTCCAACATGGTCTCCAGGATTGGCAGATCGATTTCCAAACCTGGCCACCCGACGCGTCGGTGACGGAGGTCTTCGAGACGCGTGATCGGGCCCTCCTTGAGGTACATCAGGCACACAACTGTGTGAGCAAGCAGCGGCCCGATTGAGATGAGGGAAAGGCCCTGGTCGCGGGCCTTGATCAGGTTGGTTTGCTCTCCCACGGCGAAATCGGCCTTGCCCCGTGCGACCAACTCCAAGGATTCTTCAGGCACGGTTGGGAGTAGGATGGATAGGTCCACCCCTTCTTCACGAAAGAATCCCCGGTCTTTGGCAACGACAAGGGGGAGATGATCGGGGTTCAGAAACCATTCCAGCGCCAGGGTCACCATCGGTCGGCGGTTCATGGAAGACATTCCCGATTGGCGCTTGACAGATCGAGTGACCTGCCGTCTGCGTCGCGTGGAGCGTGTCGCGCGGGCTGTCCTCTTTGACATCAAGCTCCGTGCTCAGCGGTCAGACGGGACCGGTTGGAGCGCTCGGCGTGTTGTGGGGCAACCAGGGGCGGGGCAAACGGTTCAGGCTGGCCAGAGCAGACACTTTTTAACACTCGGCCAGGGTCGGGTAGTTGAAGGCAGTGTCCACGGAGTAATTGATCTTGCCGTGGTGAGCCATGACCGCCTGCCCGATGTAGACCAGCTCGGTGGCGCCGTCCCCGATGGCATGGATCCCAAGCAGTTCACAGGTCTTCGTATGGAACAACAGCTTCAACATCCCGATATCGTCCCCGATCAACTGGCCGCGGGCGATTTCCCGATAGCGCGCGATGCCGACCTCGAACAGCCCTTTCCTCAGCAGTCAGCTTTTCGCGCTCTGCTGATCGCTGACAGCTGCTCGCACTATTTCAATGACCGAGCTTTCCGGAACGCGGCTTCCATATCCGGCATCTGCGCGAGCTCCGGGGTGATCTGGAGGTACCGGATGACATTGTCCTGATCCACGACCATGACGGTTCTCGCCAGGATGTGCGGACCTTCCACCAACAGTCCGTGGGTCTTCCCGAAGTCCCCGCCGCGGTAGTCCGAGAAGAACGTGACGTTCTCGATCCTGGCTTCCTTCGCGAAGCGGCTCTGGGCGAAGGGCGTGTCCACACTGACGGTGACCAGCTCGACCGTCTGGTCCAGCCCATTGTTTTTCTCGCTCAGATAATGCGTCTGTTGTTCACACACCGGAGTGTCGAGGGAAGGGACCACGCTAATGATCCGCACCGTGCCCCGGGTGTCGGCGATGTTGATGAGGGAGAGGTCCTCTGTGGCGACCGCAACGTCCCGCAGGGTGTCACCCATCTTGACGCCTTGACCGGCCAGTGCCAGAGGCTTCCCTTTCAAGGTGACACTGTTGCCGTCACCGGCGGTCGCGCTGGTGCTTGCAACTGGGATGTTCTGATAGGTGAACCCGGCCTGTTCGGAAGGGCCGCCCATTGCCGCGCAGCCGGTTATCCACACGAGGCTCATAAGGCTCGCTGCTCCCGCGATCGTTTGACGCAGTCGTCGCATGGCTTTGTCCTCCAGGAGGCTCAACCAAATGATATGGCCCCTCATCTCATCATATTGGCTGGTTATGAGCCTGACTCAAGACTGAGTCGGCTCTAAAAATTTTAATAATATGGGATTCACGGCCTCCGGCCGCTCCCATTGGGGAAGGTGCCCAGCCTCGGGGATCAGCGCGAACGTCGATGGAGCCACGAGTGTGTGCAACTCCCGACCGACATTCGGTGGAAAGACTCGATCCTCCGCTCCCCAAATGATGAGGGTTGGAGCATTGATCTCATTGATCTGCAAGGCAAATCCTTCTTCCCAGAGTGGCAGGTTTCTAATCAGTGCAAGCAACGGGGGGATCAAGCCCGGACGCTGTCGGTTCCGAGAGGCCCGGTCGAGGACAGCCGGGGTCAGGAGTTCAGGGTCGTGCACGATCTCCTTCAACACGGACTTGGTCATCCCGCGTCCCAAGAACCAGTTTCCCAGCGTGACAATCCACGCTGGAGCGCGCGCCTCCACTGCACGCTTGACGAGAGGGCTGGCTAATTTGTCTCGCACCCCACTCGGCATCCCGCCAATGAGGATGAGGCGATCAACACGCTCCGGATGCCTGAGGGCCATGCCCATCACCAAAGCGGCGCCCATTGAGTTGCCGGCTAACGTCGCTCGCCGAATGTTCACCGCATCCATGAATTGGCCGAAGAACTCGACCAGCTCATCAGGGGTATAGGCAGCCTCGGGCTTATCTGAAAGCCCTGCTCCGAGGAGATCCAAGGTGATCACCCGGTGGGAGCGACTGAGCGTGTCTTGCTGATATTCCCATTGCCACATGGATCCGCCGAGCCCGTGTACGAGGATCACCGGCGGTCCGGCGCCTACGTCCAGGTAGGCGATCCGGTGCCCTTGCACCACCACGGTTTTGACCGGCAGGCGTTGGATAGAATCGAACCAGCGAGGAATCTCAGAGTTCGCTGCGCAAGCGGTGAGCAGACAGAGCATCAGAACCGGAAAGGGGCCGGGGATCGGTCCGGCAAGCGAAGCGGGCCGCTGCACGGCCTACTCCAACTGGACGAGAGTCTCGTCGGTTTTGGCGTCGTCACCCTCCTTCACGTAGAGTGCCACGACTGTGCCGGCGATGGGAGCCGGCACCCGGCTTTCCATTTTCATCGCCTCGATGATCAGCACGGGATCGCCAAGTTTCACCGTGTCTCCTTTCGAGACCAGTACCTTGACCACTCTGCCCGGCATGGGGGACGCCACGTCACCTGGTTTGGAAGGTTTTGGGCGCGCTGGCCCTGCCTTGGTACCGAGGTCCTGAGCTTCAGGCACTCCTGCCAGCACCTCCTGGAGAGGCTCCAGGTACACCTCTTCCAATTTTTCGTTCACGCGAATGTAGTAGGGTTTTCGTCCATCCTTCTTCCGTCCGGCTCCAGACACCCGGATGTGGTAAGACTCGCCGTGGAGCGTGATGTTGAACTCGACCGGCGCAAGATGTAGTTCATGGGTAACCACCGGGCCTTTTTCCTGAGGCGGCACGAGCTGCTCCGGTTTCAGCTCACCGCGTTCGCGCTGCTCGAAAAACTCGCGGGCGGCCGTCGGGAACAGCGCGAAGGACAAAAAATCCTCCGGCGAAGACACCTTGCCAGCCAATTCCTTTTTGACGCCCTCAAGTTCCGGCTCGAGCCCATCCGCAGGCCTCCCCTTCACTCGCTCCTCATTCCCGATCGCACGAGCCTGCACGTCGGCATTCACAGGGCCAGGCGGTCTTCCGTAAAGCCCCCGAAAGTAGTTTCGAGTCTCGGTGGTGATGACCTTGTATCGTTCTCCGGTCATGACATTGAGCGCCGCTTGAGTGCCGACGATCTGGCTACTAGGGGTGACCAGCGGAGGATACCCCATGTCTTTTCGGACGCGCGGGACTTCCTTGAGCACCTGCTTCATCTTGTGGAGCGCATTCTGCTCAACGAGTTGGGCCGCCAGGTTCGAAAGCATGCCACCGGGAATCTGGGAACTGAGAATTTCAGTGTCCACACCGGTGAAGTCGCTCTCAAACTGGTGGTACTTCTTCCGAACCTCTCTGAAATGATCCGCGAGCGGCCCGAGGCGTTGCAAGTCCAGGCCCGTATCGTATTGGGTATCCGTCAGGGCGGCGACCAAAGTCTCGGTCGGCGGATGGGAGGTTCCTCCTGCCAGCGGGGAGATGGCCGTGTCCAGCATGTCCAGCCCGCCGAGGACCGCCATCAGAGCTGAGGCCGAGCCCATGCCAGAAGTGTAATGGGTATGGAGGTGGATCGGAGCTCGAATGGTTGCCTTCAGCCGCTTGACCAGCGTGTAGGCGTCGAACGGCGTCAGCAGGCCGGCCATGTCTTTGATGCAGAGTGTGTCCGTCCCGAGGTCCTCCAACTGCTTGGCAAGCTTGACGAAGTAATCCAAGCTGTGAACCGGACTCAGGGTATAACAGATGGCCGCATCCACGTGCTTGCCGCAGGCTTTGACGATCCGCATGGCGTGCTTCATGTTCCGCACATCGTTCAGAGCATCGAAGATTCGGAAGACGTCGATGCCGTTTACTGCCGCGCGTTCGATGAAGTGTTCCAACACGTCGTCGGCATAATGCCGATATCCCACGATGTTCTGCCCACGGAGGAGCATCTGCAGTCTGGTTTTCGGCATCGCCGCCCGGAGCGCGCGCAGACGCTCCCATGGATCTTCCTTGAGGAAGCGTAGGCACGTATCGAACGTCGCGCCTCCCCACACCTCCAACGACCAGTAGCCCGCGGTGTCCAATTTCTCCGCAATGGGCAGCATGTCCTCGGTGCGCATCCGGGTCGCCAGCAGAGACTGGTGGGCGTCGCGAAGCACCACGTCCGTGATCAGGAGCCGTTTGGGCGGGGCAGGGTCGAGTGTCAAGCTGGGTCGGCCGTCGGTCCACGCTGAGAGGGCACGCCGACTCGCTGCTCCCGAGCTCGCTCGTGCTGTGGGTTGTTTCCTGCTCTTCCGCTTACTCACGCGCTGTGTCCGTTTGCTTGCCATGTCTCACAACCCTTCATACGCGGCGATCGCTGCCGAGATGGCGAGCACCAGATCCTCGGGCTCGACGTCGTCATCGTACTTGAACACCTCCGGGTGTGTCTCCAGATAGCTGGTGTCGAACCGTCCTGCACGAAAGTCCGGCTCGGTCATGATCTTTCTCATGAACGGAATCGTGGTCTTGACCCCGCGCAGGACAAACTCTTCGAGCGAGCGGTGCATCCGGCTGACCGCTTCATCCCAGGTGCGGCCCCGCACCGTGAGCTTGGCCAGCAGCGCATCATAGAAAGACGGGACGATGTAATCCTTGTACACCGCTCCGTCGATGCGAACCCCGATTCCGCCCGGCGACAGGTACGCCGTAATGGTCCCTGTTGCGGGCGCGAAATTATTCCGAGGATCTTCGGCGTTGATTCGACATTGAATCGCGTGGCCTTGCAACGTGACTTCATCCTGGCTCACCTCAACTGGCAATCCGGCCGCGATCGAAATCTGGGACCGGACGAGGTCGATTGCCGTGATCTGCTCTGTGACTGTGTGCTCGACCTGGATACGCGGGTTCATTTCGATGAAGTAATACTGTCCCTGCTGGTCAAGCAGGAACTCAACGGTGCCCGCGTTGTCATAGTGCACGGCCCGGGCGATCGCAATGGCCGCCTCAGCCATCTCGGCGCGGAGACGAGGGGTGAGGATCAACGAGGGGGCAATTTCGATGAGTTTTTGGTGGCGCCGCTGAATTGAGCAGTCGCGCTCACCGAGATGGATGACATTGCCGTGGCGGTCTGCCAGGATTTGAAATTCAATGTGATGCGGCCGCTCGATATATTGTTCTAGAAAGAGACTCCCGTCGCCGAACGCGGAAAGGGCCTCACGGGAGGACGACTCCATGCTGTCCCACAGGTCCTGGTCGGATCGGACGACGCGGAGCCCTCGGCCGCCGCCGCCGGCGCAAGTCTTAATCATCACCGGATACCCGGCCTGCCGGCAGAACGCCAGCGCGTCCTCCATGCCGCTCACGCTCCCGTCGGTTCCTGGCACAATCGGTACGTCGACCTGTTTAGCCAGTTCTCTGGCCTTCACCTTGTTGCCCAACAGACGGATGGCCTGGGACGACGGACCGATAAAGATGATTCCCGAGATCTGGCACAGGTGTGCAAACTGCGCATTCTCAGCGAGGAATCCGTAGCCAGGGTGGATGGCATCGGCCCCGACGCGTCGGGCAAGGTTCACGATTTGCTCCCCATCCAGGAAGCCCTGGACCGCCCCGGGCCCGACGAGGTACGCTTCATCAGCTTTCTTGACATAAATCCCAGTCGAGTCGGCTTCCGAGTAGATGGCCACTGTAGCGATGTCCAACTCGCGGCAGGCCCGTATGATCCGCATCGCAATTTCGCCGCGGTTGGCCACTAAAATCTTCTTAAACATCACGCAGTTCCATCAGCCTCTGACTCGTAGGATCGTTTTTCCAATTGGCTGCATAGGGAAAAGTGCGAGTAAGGTAGCATAGCGTCTCGAATAATGTCGAGAGTAGGGGCTAGAGCGAGAGGCAGCGGTTCCCCGCGAGCTGGCTGTGGGATGCAGACCGGCAGAAGGGCTATTTTGCTTGGACCAAGATGCCTTTGGACTGAGCGCTCCCGCCTCCGGAAACTACATGGATGAAGGTCATGCCGCTCTTGATGTTGGGGACGGTGGCTTCGATCCTGGACTCGTTGACATACTTGAACCTGACCTTTTCCCCGCCAGGGGCGCTGAACGAAACACTTTGCAGGCACTCCTTCGTGCCGAAGTTCTCCCCCTGAATCACGACGCGGTCACCCGGCTTGACGACGTCGGGCTCAACCTTCGTGATTTTCGGGTGAATGCTCGGGTCGCAGACCGGATCCTTCGCAACCTTTTTCTCGTCGAAGCCATGGATCGACTCCATCTCGAATAGGCTGAATCCCGAGCCCTCGACATGTGATCCTTCCTCTGCAGCCCGGACAGTGCCGATCGGCGTTGCCGTCAGCCCGGCCGCGAAGATGACAGCCATGGCAGCGGTGGCGCGCGTTGACATCACGGCCTGCTTGATCAGCAACGAGTTAACTCCGATCCGAAATACATTGCGCGGCCCTTCGAGACCCCCAGCCCGCGACGAGCTCCCCTCGACAGGCTCGGGGCCTGCG
>JACZQN010000094.1 GCA_022545705.1 Nitrospirota bacterium
GCGTCACGATGGCGTATGCGCGTGCCGCGCGTCCGGTTCAGTTGACAGGGCAGCGTAAACAATGCATATACGTATAAATATCTATGTTTCACGTTGGTTCATCGGCCAGGACCAAGTCCGGTCGCTGCATCAACGCCCACGCCACCGCCACCCGTTGTTGCCCGCCGCCTGAGAGTTCGCCCGGTGTTGTGCTGCAACCGATTTTCAAGCCCCACCTCATAGAAAACAGCACCGCTGGTCGGTCGGTCCAGCGTCCCCATGATGTGAAGCATGGTACTTTCGTCATTGCCGTCTTTCATTGACAGATCTCAAGTATCTGCTAGCTTTGAGTAATACTCTTTATACCTCAAGGCGTGAACTCAATAGAACGGGGAGAGACGGCATGAAAAGGCGATCGGCGAGAGAAATCTGCAACGTACTCGCCATGCTCGCCATCTTCATCGGGCTGGGGAATGAAATGGCTCAGGCTTCCCCTCGTGGTGAGGATATGGGGATTGAGCTCGAAATCCGTGCCTGGATGCCGACCCTGAGCGCGTCGGTTCAAAGTTCGGAAACCTCGACCATCGGGGATGAGGTCGACCTCGAAAGCACGTTGGGTATGAAGACACGCCAGAACTTCTTCTGGCCGAAGGCGACGCTCCATTTTGCCGACCGTCACCGACTGTCGGTTTCCTACTTAAACATGCGGTATTCTGGAGATAAAATCGTCACGCAGCCGTTCACGTTCGGTGGGACGACGTTCAGGGCCGGTGAAGCTATCCACAGCGAGGTAAACTTCGATGAGCTCGCGGCCGAGTACCAGTATGACTTCCTGAAATTCTCGCGGCTGGCCGCGAGCGCCAACTTGCAGGCGCGTTACCTGGACATCGAGGCGGAAGTGCGTGGCGCCACCCAGGGCACCAGAAAGGAGGACTTTCAGGTTCCGGTCCCCACGATCGGCGTGGGCATACGCGTGTGGCCTGTGGAGTGGCTGAAGGTCGACGGGGATTTTAACATCTTCAAGCTCGGCATTTCGGCTTATGAAGCCGAGGTAATCGACAGCCAGGCCGCCTTGACCTTTTCACCATGGGCATGGGACTGGTTCGGGCTGTCGGTGGGGTATGTCTACTACCGCGTGCTCCTGCAGGACACCGATTCGGGCGACCGAGCAGACTGGTTCCAGAAGGGACCCTATGCGGCGGTCACTGCGAGATTTTAGGCCCAGTCTGTGCGCCAGTGATTACTCCATCCTCCATGCGAACGATGCGGTCGGCCTGCGCGGAGACTTTTTCATTATGCGTCACGATGACGAACGCGGTGCCGCACGTCCGGTTCAGTTGCCGGAGCAGCGTAAACAAGGCTTCTCCCGTGTGAGTGTCGAGATTCCCGGTCGGCTCATCGGCCAGGACCAAGTCCGGTCGCTGCATCAACGCCCGCGCCACCGCCACCCGTTGTTGCTCGCCGCCTGAGAGTTCCCCCGGTTTGTGGTGCAGCCGATGTTCGAGCCCCACCTCTTTGAGCAACTGGATTGCTTCCCGACGTGCCTCTCCCAACGGCCGGTGCTGGATCAAGGCGGGCAGATAGGTATTTTCAAGCGCGGTGAACTCCGGCAGCAGGTGGTGAAACTGGAAGACAAACCCAATCCGGCGATTGCGAAACTCCGCCTGTTCCCGCTCCGATTGCTGGAAGAGGTCCTGCCCATTATAGAAAACAGCACCGCTGGTGGGGCGGTCCAGCGTCCCGATGATGTGAAGCAAGGTACTCTTTCCGGCCCCTGAGGCCCCGACAATTGCCAGCATCTCCCCGCGAGCAATCTCAAGGTGAATGCCCTTGAGGACAGGGACCACATGCGTCCCCATTTGGAAAGATTTGTAGACGTCCACGACCTTAATCACAGGGCTTGTCTTTGCCGCACTACTCGTATCGGAGCGCGGCTGCCGGGTCAAGCTTGGCGGCCTGAAAGGACGGCAGGAGCGTCGCCGCGAAGCTGATGAGAATGGCTACGCACGAGACCAGAATCACGTCGAGCGCTTTGACATGGACCGGGATGTGCGAGATGTAATACACGGATGGATCAAAGGTCCAGTAGGTCTCGATCAGCCACAAGAACGTATAGCCAAGGGGAATGCCGAGCAGGGTTCCCGTGAGTCCGATGATCACGCCGTTCAGCATAAAGATGCGCATGATGCTTTTGCGGGTGGCGCCCATTGCTTTGAGGATCGCGATCTCTCGCTGCTTCTCGCTGACGATCATGGTCAACGTGCTGACGATATTGAAAGCCGCGACGATCGTAATCAGGACCAGGAGCAAGAACATCATCAGTTTCTCCAGTTTCAGCGCGGAGAACAGATTCTTGTTCAGTTGCATCCAATCCCTGGCCCAGTAGGGAAACCCAAGCGCCTGTTGGATGGAAAGTGCGATCTCGGCGGCCTTGAAGATCTCATCCACCTTGACCTCGATCCCGGTCACCTTGTCCCCGATTTTGAAGAACTCCTGGGCCTCCCTCAGGTCGATATAAGCCAGCGACGAGTCGTATTCGTACATCCCTGACTCGAACACGGCGACCACGGTAAAAGTGCGAATCTTAGGCACCATGGCGACTGCGCTGATCCGGCCGACTGGTGACACGAGGTTAAGGCTGTCGCCCACGAACGCCCCCAACCGCATCGACAGCTCCTTGCCAAGAACGATGCCGCGAGGCTTGGGCTTGGCCAATGCACTGGGCTGAGAAACGGTCGGTTCCTCACTGGCACCTGGCGTGTTGAGGCGAGCGACCCGTTCCGGATGAGCCAGGTCTTCTAAGCGTCCTGAGGTGATATTCTTCCCGAGCTCCGTAACCCGCACTTCGTTCTCCGGGTCGATTCCCCGCAGCACGACCCCCTGGACTGAGGACTTGGAGGTGAGCAAGACCTGGCGAAACACGAAGGGCGTTGCTGCCAAGACATGGGGGACCTCCTCCAGGCGCTTGATGAGGGTCCCGTAGTCCGCGATGCTTTCTCCTGTGCGGTCGTGAATGACGATGTGTGAGGTGGTCCCCAGGATTTTAGCCTGCACATCCTCCTTGAAGCCCGTCATGATGCCCAGTGTCCCGATCAGCGCGGCCACCCCGAGGGTAATCCCCCCGACCGACACGATTGTGTTTAATGAAATGGTGCGATGTCGGCGTTTCGCCCGCAGGTATCGCAGGCCGATGAAAATTTCGTACGGCGGGGTCACAGTCATCTCTCCGGACGGAGCTGGGGAAATAGAATCACGTCGCGGATGGAAGCCTGGTTGGTAAAGAGCATGACCACCCGATCGATGCCGATACCCTCGCCGGCAGTGGGGGGCATCCCGTACTCGAGGGCACGCAAGAAGTCTTCGTCCAAATGGTGGGCCTCATCGTCTCCCGCTTCACGCCGAGCGACTTGCGACTCGAACCGCTGGCGCTGATCGAGGGGGTCGTTCAGCTCAGAAAAGGCATTCGCGATCTCCCGGCCGGCGATGTAGAGCTCGAATCGTTCCGCCAGGGAGGGATCCGAATCCTTTCTCCGCGCCAGGGGGGAGAGTTCGATCGGATAGTCGGTGATGAAAGTAGGTTGGACCAGGTTGGGCTCGACGGTCTCTTCGAACACCTCATTGAGGATGGCCACCAAGTCGGCGTCTGGGTCAACCTTGACGCCGAGCCGGTCCGCCGTCGCGAGCGCCGTCGCCCGGTCGCGTATGGCACCTGGATCGAGACAGTTCACTTCCAGAATCGCCTGCTGATAGGACCATCGGCGCCAAGGCGGGGCGAGCTGGATCTGGCGGCCTTGATAGTCGAGCGTGGTGCTGCCCAGCACCTCCTGCGCAAGCCGTACGAACAAGTCCTCGGTGAGCGCCATCAGATCTGTGTAATCCGCGTACGCCACGTAGAATTCCAGCATCGTGAATTCCGGGTTGTGGATCGTGGAGATGCCCTCATTGCGGAAGTTGCGGTTGATCTCGAAGACCCGGCGGAACCCGCCCACGATCAATCGCTTGAGGTACAGCTCCGGCGCGACTCGTAAATAGAGGTCAACCCCGAGTGCATTGTGGTGGGTCACGAAGGGACGGGCCATGGCTCCCCCTGGAATGGGCTGCATCATGGGCGTCTCGACTTCAAGGAACCCGTGCTCGACTAAGAACGAGCGGATCGCGGTGATGATGCGACTGCGGGTCACAAAAATCTCGTGCACGGTGGGATTCGCGATTAGGTCCACATAACGCTGACGGTAGCGCGTCTCGACATCGGTCAGGCCATGCCACTTCTCCGGCAGGGGATGCAGCGCTTTGCTGAGAAACGTCAGGGTCCGCACCTCGACGGTGAACTCGTTCGTTTTGGTCCTGAACAACTTACCGCTGACGCCGATCCAGTCGCCGAGGTCTAGTTCCTCGCAGACCCTGTAGCTCTGCTCGCCCAAACGGTCTTGCTTGAAATAGATCTGCAAGCGGTCCGCGCCATCCTGAAGCACGGCAAACGCGGCTTTCCCAAATCGCCGCAACCCGATGATTCGTCCGGCGAGCGTGCACGAAACCTCCTCGTGTTCCAAGGCTTCCTTGGACTTTTCCCCGTGCAGGCGCAACAGCTCCCCCGCGTGGTCCTTGGCTTCAAACCGGGCCCCATAGGGCTGGATGCCCAGTCCGCGTAGAGTCTCCATCTTCTTCAGGCGTTGCTGCCGTTGATCGTTCAGCTCATCCATCGATCCCACGCTTGTAGCCCGACACGAGACGATCTTAGCTCACAGTGCTCCGCTGCTTTTTAAGGTACGCCTCGATAAACTCGTCCAACGCGCCATCCATCACCGAGTCGACATTCCCTACCTCGAAATTCGTCCGGTGATCCTTCACCATCTGATACGGTTGAAAGACGTAGGATCGGATCTGGCTGCCGAATCCGATCTCCTTTTTATCTCCGACGAAGGACTGGAATTCCGCTTCCTTCTTCTGCATCTCCAACTCATAGAGCCGCGCCTTCAGCACCTTCATGGCGCCGGATTTGTTTTTCAGCTGGGAGCGTTCGTTCTGGCACTGCACAACGATGCCTGTGGGAAGATGGGTGACGCGCACCGCAGTCTCAACTTTGTTGACGTTCTGGCCACCGGCTCCGCCGGATCGGAAGGTGTCGATCCTCAGGTCTTTGTCATCGATCACGACCTCCACGTCTTCCTCGAGTTCAGGATAGACAAACACCGACGCGAACGACGTATGGCGACGCTTGTTGGCGTCGAAGGGCGAGATGCGGACGAGTCGGTGCACGCCGGCTTCGGCCTTGAGATAGCCATAACAATACGGTCCGGCAACGGACAGCGTGACGCTCTTGATCCCGGCCTCATCGCCAGGGAGAAGATCCAGCGTCTCGACCTTATAGCCTTTCCGTTCCGCCCACCGGATATACATCCGCAGCAGCATCTGCGCCCAATCTTGGGATTCGGTGCCGCCGGCGCCGGGATGGATGGTCAAGATTGCGTTGTTGCTGTCGTGCTCGCCGGACAGAAGCAGTTCGGTCCGGAGCTGATTCACGGAGGATTCGAAGTTCTTTAACCCGGTCTCAAGCTCGCGCTCCAGGTCGACATCCCCGCTCTCCTCGACCAGTTGCACCATGGCTTGGAGATCATCGTGTCGGCGCTCGATGTCGTTCCATCGCCGAATCTCGCGCTCGATCGAAGCTTTCTTGCGACTGACGCGAGCGGCGCCCCGGGAGTCGTTCCAAAAATCAGGCTGTGCGGTTGTCCGTTCCAGATCCTGGAGTTCCGAGGTCAGTTGTGGCAGGTCAAAGATGCCCCCTGAGTTCCCGAAGTTGGTCGCTGATGGTCTTCATTCGTGCGCGGATTTCATCAAGCATGTCGCTTCCCTCTGTGCTCAGAACGGTTATCTCGACCTCCCGTTCGCCCCTTGCCTCGTGCCTCTCGCCTGAGCCAGGAGCGGGCGGTCAGTAACAAGAGCGCTGTGATTATAACACAGGTGTACGCAAATACATCGCCGTATTCTGTGTAGATGGTCAGCTTCCGTCCGATAGGAATGCGGCCGGTGACGAACAGTTCTTCGAAAATAGGCGTGGCAGACAGGATGCGACCATACGGGTCGATAAACCCGGAGATGCCGGTGTTGGCAGACCGGGCAAACGCGATCCGGTTTTCTACGGCGCGGAGGACCACCATGCCAAAATGTTGGTATGGCGCAACCGAATTACCGAACCAGGCATCGTTCGTGATCGTGACCATGAACTCGGCCCCTCCGTTCACGGATTCGCGCACGAGGTGGGGGAAGATCACCTCGTAACAGATCGCCAGGCCGAACCTGGTCTGGCGATCGTTCGGCTGGCTCCCTGATCTGTCTGGGAAAGCCAGTACTGTGGGGCTGTTTCCGGCTTTAAAGTCGCCGATCCCTTCCACGAGCTTGTCTAAAAAGAAGAGGACTGGGCGCAACGGAATGTATTCTCCGAAGGGTACCAGGTGACGCTTGTCGTACCGGCCAAGGATCTCCCCGTCCGGGGACAGGAGATAGGCACTGTTGAGGAGGTAGGGCCGTCCATCGGGGAAATACCGAAGCGCCGGGCTGCCGAGGAGGAGCGGCAGCCTATGGGCTCGGACTAGCTCCAGCACTTCGGCTCGGTAGGGTGTCTCCTGTTCGAACAGAAACGGCGTCGCAGCCTCGGGCCAGATGATCAGGTCAACGCCCTCCGCAGCGCGAGTGGTAAGCCGCTCGTAGCGGTCGAGCGTCTCGCGAAGGAACGCGGCGTCCCATTTGTGGGCCTGGTCAATGTTGGCTTGGACAAGGCCAATTCTGAGCGTTCTGGAGGGATCGCCTTCTGAACCTGAGTTGAGGATTGTCATACCATAGAGAAGCGTGTAGGCGAGTCCCAGCGCGGCTCCGGCCGGGGTCAGCCAGGGGAAGGGAGCTAAGGGAGCTGAAGACACCTGCCTTCCGAGCTGCCCACGGAATCGGCTCAAGCCCCAAAGGGTGACTTCTGCGAGAGCGGCATTCACGAGGACAACGACAAATGAAACGCCGTACACGCCTGTGTGGTCTGCGATCTGAATAGCCGGCAACCATCGATATTGGGAGTAGCCGATGAGGTCCCAGGGGAGACCGGACAAAAGATACGTGCGAGCCAGTTCGAGCGTGACCCAAAGAAAGGGCGCTCCGATAAACGCGAGGGAGGGGAGTGTATTTCGCAGCCAAGTGAGAGCCAACGCGTAGACGGCGACGTAGAGGCCAAGATAGGCGGCGAGCAAGGCCATGAAGAGGTAACTTAGGGCCAGCGGCAGTTTGCCGTACAGGTGCATGGCGGTGACGACCCAGAACATCGTTCCGACGAAAGCAACGAAGCCGGCCAACCAGCCGATCCAGAACGCGCGGCGGGGAGGGACCTGGTCGAGGGCAAGATGCAGGGGGAGCAGCACAACCCAAGCGATCACGCCGAGATCGAAGTCAGGAAAGCAGAGGGGGTACAGAAGGCCGGTGATGCAGGCGAGAATGATTTGAAGCGCTGAGGCGCCGCTCATTGAGCGTACCATAGCGGAACAGGCTGGTGGTTGCAATCTGGAAGCCTGGTGCTCAATGCGCTATCATGTTGACCCAGCATGTCTGGATCAGCACCGAGGGCTCTCACCGAGACCGGAGATGTGAACGCGATCTTGATGGGGTGAGGACTGAATGGCGAAGTGGCTCAAAACGACCGCAGCCGGCATCATCCTGCTGGCCCACCTTCTGGTCAGCGGGACTGTAGCGCAAGCCTCTGACTTGTCCGTCCTGAATCAGATTGGCAAAAAGTTCACGCGTGGGGCGGTGAACGTTACCACAGGCTGGGCGGAGGTGCCCAAGCAGACGTATCTAGTCGCGAGACAGCAAGGATTACCGGGCGGCTTGGTCCAGGGAGCCATCGAGGGGCTCGGCATGTGCGTGGCTCGGACGTTGGCCGGCGCGTATGAAATTCTCACGTTCCCTCTTCCACTCCCTGCGCACTATCAGCCGATGCTCAAGCCAGACTATGTTTGGCAATCCGAACATGCTCCTCCACGGCCATAGCGGGTTAACTCTGAGGCGCGTTGCCCTTCTTTCTTCGGAACAGGTCTGTACTCAAGGGTTTCAATGCGGTCCAGAAACAACAGCCGTAACGTGGTGGTGTAGGGAGTCAGGCGATCACCCATGTGATCCGTGAAAACGTACTCG
>JACZQN010000021.1 GCA_022545705.1 Nitrospirota bacterium
CTTGGCGGTAGATCGACTCGGCCTGTTTCAACCGGCCCGCTTGGTGGTGTGAAGCTCCTTCGGCCAGTAACGCCAAGGCCTGCCTCGTCCGGTCCGACCCGATCGCCGTCTCTCCCAGTTTGTCTTGGCGTCTTCGCTCTGCGCGGTTCATAAGCGCAGTTTCCCCAAATCACCCAATCTCAACATCACCAAATCATACTTCCCGCAAGACCGTGGAAGTTTAACTCAGACCGGAACCGTGACCAAGCGAGTTGACCATAAGGCAGGGGTCGTGCAATACGTTGGAAAACTTGGAGCGGGAAATGGGATTTGAACCCCCTCCGTCGGCGGCTCGGCCCTGTAGCCTGCCTCACAGGAGAAGACCCGGCCGGCTCACCGACTCGCCGGCGCGCACAAACGTGGCGCTCCTTATTCGTCGCCCCGTGCGCCCCGCAAGGGGGCCAGCCCCCTCGCGTGCTCCCGACGAAGGGGGCGCACCCCCTTCGCTACCCCCGTCGTGGGTTCAAATCCGATTGATGAATGAAATGCAAACTTGGAGCGGGAAATGGGATTTGAACCCACGACCCTCGCCTTGGCAAGGCGATGCTCTACCCCTGAGCTATTCCCGCTCTTGAGTTTTGGAGGATAGCGGAAATTCTATTCTTGGTATCGGGCACTGTCAAGGACAGGATTCAGTGCTTCCTGCTCAAAAGCGAGGCCCACAAGCAACGGGATGCGGGCCTCCTGGCCCATGTCAGTGTCGAGGAAACGTAACGAAAGACCTATTCTGTTACCGTTTGGTAACTATGAGCAAATAGAACACAACTACTTGACAAGATTCATGCTTCATTCTATTCCCCTTCCCGAACCGATTCCCTTGGCACCGTTACTACACAAACTGCGAACTGACCGAGCAAGCGCTGAACGGGATAGAACATAGAAGTGTCATAAAGTCAACAGCTTATGCATATGAAATGGGGGGGGAATTTTGCACAATTCTGGTGTTGATATTGCTTTTGTTTAGGTTGCCATGATGTCCTGCCCCGCCTTCGATCGTTCCGGAACATTCCTCGGACCAGCAAAACTTAGCGGTGATTCCCTGGGGCGAACAGGGCAAATCTTTGGCCAAAGAGAGGAGGTGGTCTTGGATAGGCCGATGCAGTTTTTGCAGTGCGTAGGTTTGCTGGGAAACCAGCGTTCAACCTAGGAGGTATAGGCGATGTTTCTATCAAGGAGACAATTTTTAAAGGTCTCGGCCGGAACAGTGGCGGCGGCGGCGGTAGCCGATAAGGCTCTGGCGCTGACGGCACTGCAACCGGTCGTCGAGGTGGGCAATCCCCTCGGGGAGTACCCGGACCGGTCGTGGGAGCGTGTGTATCATGACCAGTATCGGTATGACTCTTCGTTTACGTGGGTCTGCTCGCCCAACGACACGCACGCGTGCCGGGTCCGGGCCTTTGTCCGGAACGGCGTCGTGATGCGGGTCGAGCAGAACTACGATCACCAGACGTATGAAGACCTCTACGGCAACCGTGGGACATTCGCGCACAATCCGCGGATGTGCCTCAAGGGGTACACCTTCCACCGTCGCGTGTACGGTCCCTATCGCTTGAAGGGTCCATTAATGCGTCGTGGTTGGAAGGAGTGGATGGACGCGGGTGGCCCGGAGCTCATCCCGTCCGTCAAGCGCAAGTATAAATTCGACACCCGCTATCTGGACGACATGCTACGGGTGTCGTGGGATACTGCGTTTACCTATCTTGCGAAGGCGTCCATCATCGTGGCAACGCGGTACAGCGGCGAAGCTGGCGCGCGGCGGCTGCGCGAGCAGGGGTACGCACCGGAGATGATCGAGATGATGAAGGGCGCGGGCACACGGACCATGAAGCATCGGTCCGGTATGCCGGTGCTGGGCATTGTCGGGAAGATGGGGATCACGCGGTTCAACGGTGGCGTGTTCCCGCTGTTGGATAGCTGGATCCGCAAGGTGGGCCCGAATCAGGCGCAGGGAGGCCGCTATTGGTCGAACTACACCTGGCACGGCGACCAGAACCCGGCGCATCCATGGTGGAGCGGCGTGCAGACAGTCGACATCGACATGAACGACATGCGCTTCACCAAGCTGTGTACGAGCTGGGGGAAGAACTTCGTCGAGAACAAGATGCCGGAAGCGCACTGGAAGTTGGAGTCCATCGAGCGTGGCGCCCGGATCGTGGTGATCACGCCGGAGTACAACCCGGTGGCCTACCGCGCGGACTACTGGATTCCGGTGCGGCCACAGTCCGACGGTGCATTGTTCCTCGGTGCGATGAAGATCATCGTCGACGAAAACCTGCACGACGTGGACTTCCTGAAGGGGTTCACGGACTCCCCGCTCCTGATACGGACCGATACGCTGCAGTATCTGGACCCGCGGGACGTGATCAAGGGCTATGAGTTCCCGGATTTCTCCCGGAGCTATTCGGGGCGGGTACAGACCTTGAAGCCAGCGCAGATCCAACGGCTGGGCGGGTTCATGGTGTGGGACATAAACAAGAACCAAGCGGTCCCGCTGCACCGCGAGCAGGTGGGCTGGCACTTCCAGAATAGCGGCATTGAGCCGGCGTTGACCGGAACCTACCGGGTGAAGATGCTCAATGGGCGCGAAGTGGACGTGCTCCCGGTTTGGCAGATGTACTTGGTGCACTTCCAGGACTATGACCTCGACACGGTGCATCAGGTGAATCGGTCTCCGAAGGACCTGATCGTGCGGTGGGCGCGTGATTCGGGGTCGATTAAGCCCGCCGCGATCCACAACGGTGAAGGCGTGAACCACTACTTCCAGCAGACGATCTTTGCCCGCGGCGCGGCGATGGTGCTGATCATCACCGGCAACACGGGGAAGTTCGGGACCGGGCAGCAGACCTGGGCCGGTAACTACAAGGCCGGCATCTGGAACGCGACGCCTTGGTCAGGCGGTGGTCTCGGCACGCACACGGCTGAGAATCCCTTCAAGCAGAACCTGGACCCCAAGGCCCACGGGAAGGAAGTCAACGTCCGTGGCTACTACTACGGCGAAGAAGTCGGCTATTGGAACCATGGCGACACCGCCTTGATCGTCAACACGCCGAAGTACGGCCGGAAGGTGTTCACCGGCAAGACCCACATGCCGACTCCGACCAAGTGGCGGTGGGTGGCCAACGTGAACGTGTTGAACAATGCGAAGCACCACTACGACATGTTGAAGAACGTCGATCCGAACATCGAGTGTATCGTCACGCAAGATATCGAGATGACGTCGGACATCAACCACGCGGACGTCGCGTTCGCCATGAACACCTGGATGGAGTTCACCTATCCGGAAATGACCGCCACGGTGTCGAACCCGTGGTTCCAGGTGTGGAAGGGCGGCATCCGGCCGCTGTACGACACCCGTAACGACCTTGACTCACCAGCGGGTGTGGCGGCCAAGCTGACCGAGATCACCGGTGACAAGCGGATGAAGGATCACTTCAGGTGGGTGTTCCTGAACCGCGTCGACATCTATGTGCAACGGCTGCTGGACGCCTCCTGCACAGGCTACGGCTACAGCGCCGACACGATGTTGAAGTCGGAGAAGGGCTGGATGGTGTTGACGCGGACCTATCCGCGCCATCCGTTCTGGGAAGAGACCAACGAGAGCAAGCCCATGTGGACGCGGACCGGCCGGTACGAGAACTACCGGGTGGAGCCGGAGGCGATCGAATACGGCGAGAACTTCATCAGCCATCGCGAAGGGACGGAGGCCACGCCGTACCTGCCGAACGCCATTCTGTCCACGAACCCCTACGTGCGGCCTGACGACTACGGCATTCCGATCACGGCGCAGCACCATGACGATAAGACCGTGCGGAACATCAGACTGCCGTGGGCGGAGATCAAGCGGCACAGCAACCCGTTGTGGGAGAAGGGGTACCAGTTCTACTGCGTGACCCCGAAGACCCGCCACCGGGTGCACAGCCAGTGGTCGGTCAACGACTGGGTGCAGATCTACGAGTCCAATTTCGGCGATCCGTACCGCATGGACAAGCGGACGCCGGGCGTGGGCGAGCACCAGTTGCACATGAACCCACAGGCTGCCAAAGACCGGGGCATCAATGACGGCGACTATGTGTATGTGGACGGGAACCCGGTGGACCGGCCGTACCGCGGCTGGAAGCCGAGCGACCCGTTCTACAAGGTCGCGCGGTTGATGATCCGGTGCAAGTACAACCCCGCCTACCCGTACCACGTGACGATGGCGAAGCACGCCCCGTACGTGGCGACAGCAAAGTCGGTGAAAGGGCATGAGACGCGGCCGGATGGACGCGCGATTGCGGTGGATATCGGCTATCAGAGCAACTTCCGGTATGGCGCACAGCAGTCGTTTACGCGGAGCTGGTTGATGCCGATGCACCAGACCGACTCGCTGCCGGGCAAGCACGCGGTGGGCTGGAAGTTCAAGTTTGGCTTCCAGGTCGACAACCACGCGATCAACACGACGCCGAAGGAATGCCTGATCCGCGTCACCAAGGCGGAGGACGGCGGGATCGGCGCACGCGGACCGTGGGAGCCGGTACGTACGGGATTCACCCCGGGCCAGGAGAACGAGTTCATGATCAAATGGCTCAAGGGAGAGCACATCAAGATCAAGGTGTAACCCAGAACGAAGGGAGAAGACTATGCCGGAAGTTTATAACTGGCAACTCGGAAGGAAGATGCTCTATCCCTACGAGGAACGGCATCCCAAGTGGCAGTTTACCTTTGTGTTCAACATCAACAGGTGTTTGGCGTGCCAGACCTGTTCGATGGCGGACAAGTCCACGTGGCTGTTCTCGAAAGGGCAGGAGTACATGTGGTGGAACAACGTGGAGACCAAGCCGTACGGCGGGTATCCACAGTTCTTCGACGTGAAAATCACGCAGTTGATCGAGCAAGTGAACCCGGGCGGACAGATATGGAACGTGCGGGTCGGCCGCAAGCACCATGCGCCGTACGGGGTGTTTGAAGGGATGACCATTTTCGACGCCGGCGCCAAGATCGGCCAGGCGGCGATTGGGTACATCCCGACGGACCAGGAATGGCGGTTCGTCAACATTTACGAGGACACGGCGACTTCGATGCGCGCCATTGTGGAGGGCATCGACAAGACCGGGTTCACTCGTGAAGAACCGTGGCGGATGCAGGGGAGCAGCCTGCCGGAGCATGAGACGTTCTTCTTCTATCTCCAGCGGCTTTGCAACCACTGCACCTACCCGGGCTGTTTGGCAGCTTGCCCGCGGAAGGCCATTTACAAGAGGCCGGAAGACGGGATCGTGCTGATCGACCAGAACCGGTGCCGCGGCTATAAGAAGTGCGTTGAGCAGTGCCCGTACAAGAAACCCATGTACCGTGGCACAACGCGGGTCAGCGAGAAGTGTATCGCGTGCTATCCGCGTGTCGAAGGGAAGGACCCGCTAACGGGCGGCGAGCCGATGGAAACGCGTTGCATGGCGGCCTGCGTCGGAAAGATCCGGATGCAGGGCCTCAACCGCATCGGTGAGGATGGCCTGTGGGCGGAGGATCGGTGGCACCCGCTCTACTTCACCATCCGGGTGGAGCAGGTGGCGTTGCCCCTGTACCCGCAGTGGGGGACGGAGCCGAACGGCTTCTACATTCCGGCACGGAATGCTCCACGGGGTTACAGCCGGCAGATGTTTGGGCCGGGCGTGGACAACGCGATCGAGAAATACCTCGTCCCGAGCCGGGAGCTGCTGGCCGTGCTGCAGTTGTGGCGCGCGAGCCAACAGATCATCTTCCGGTATGACGTCATTCCGGGTCCGAAGGTGTTTGAGACCCAGATTCACGGGAAGCGTTTCGAGATGTACAACGACACCGTGCTGGGCTTCAACAAGTCGGGCAAGGAAGTGGCGCGGATCCAGGTCGAGGAGCCGATCTACATCCGGCCGGCGGAGCGGGTGAACTGGCTGTAATCGTCAGCCGGTTCTCACAAAGTTGGGCAGGGAGCTCGTGAGGGCTCCCTGCCCTTCTTTTTTGTGACAAAGTCGTCGCGGAACATGAGTCGCGGCCTTGGGGGCGAGCCATGCCTCTGAAAGCCTTGACGGCTGATTTCGGCTTGAGTAGAGTGAGGCGACATGCAGTGGCTGAGCGCGACCGTTTTGAGGAGTTGATGGCCACCCCGCCTGACGCCCCAGTCCCGTTTGCTGCCCAGGCGGTCCCCTTTCGCGAATTTCTCACCTCCGGCAAGCTACCCGAAGGCCTGATCACGACCGATTATATCGCGGAGCAGTTTGTTGAGCGGCTGGTCCACTATGTGCTCAGTATTCCGGCTGGCAGTTTCAACATGGCCGGCCTCGGTCAGTTGTTGGAACAGCTGGATCCCCGCCATCAGGTGTTGTTCTTCAAGCGGTTGAAGGAGACCAGCCCTCGCAGCCTGAAGGACTTTGCCCCCCTGTATTACGGCTTCATGAGCGAATTCCACTCGCTCCTTTTCACGTAAATTCCAAGAAAAGAGCTTGTCGGCCCCTGGTTCTCATGTATAATGAGAGGATAACGACTAGAGATATGAGAAGAGGGTACGAATGACGTCAACCTTACAGAGGGCAGTCGCCAGCTTCTATAACCTGATTTACGAAGCACAGGCTTTCGCCACCACGATGTCTCGGATCGATATGGCTGAGCAGGAGCACTACGCGGGCAAGATCGAAGGGCTCAATTGGGTGCTCGATCGTTGCCAGGAATTGGAGGACACGGACGCAGACCAGACCCCCTCTTCGCTTCAGCGGACATTGGGTGACGTGAAGTCCGACTTGGATCATGAACTGGGGGTACAGCGTCGCGAAAAGGGTCGACGGGCCGATGGGCGAGAGGACGCGCTGACGTTTGTCTCCGACTACCTTGCGAGCCTCATAACCGCCACTGAGATCGAATCGTCTAAAAGCTCAGTGGGATCCGATAGCTGAGTCGACCTCGATTCCTCAATCGTTTCCCTCCACGGTCGCGGGGCACCCTTATCTCCGACCTTTGTGGGGTGTCCTTGTGAGCAAGAGAGGGTCCACCTGGCAAGCGCTTCTTCCGCTTGGGAGAGGACGGACTGCCGACTTGTGCTTCAGTGAGGCACGGCTGGTGAGTGAGTCTCTATTGGAGGACACCGGGGGTGGAGCGACCTCGTAAATTCGTACTCGCCCGCGAATGGATCATCTTTGCCCTCTGCATGGGGCTTGGGGGCCATCTTGTGCTCGCTGTCATTCTCCACACCCCCGATCGGTGGCCGTGGAGCGACGCAGGCGTCTATGGCCTGTTGGTTGGACTGTCTGTGTACATTGTCGTCCAAATGCTACGGTCGGTGTGGAGGCTGGTCAAGGGGCGGACGAAGTCGGGTCCCGAGAATGGAGGCAAGCAGTCAGGTGCCCCGGTCCGCTTGACCTAATCTCAGCGCCTTGGGGAGAATTCTCACGTGCGTCCCCTTCGTTCTAGAAGCTCGGGTTTTCCTTCCATGCCCTTTCCCGCTCGAGCGGGTCGCGCGCAACCGTCAGCGGGCCGCACGCCTGGAGATGCGCTCAGTTCCTCCCCACCGGCTCAGTATCGATCGTTTCGTGCTTCCCTGCTCTATTGTCCAAAATGCCGACAAGCCACACCGACGCGGGAGCGGTTGCTCTTAGTGCTGCCGAACGGCAACCTGTACGAATACCTGTGCACGGAGTGCGGCACGTCCACCGGCTCCAAGACCGATCGAGAGCAAGGTGACGTTCAGCTCTTCATCCCGTGAGGGAACGCTTCTCATCCTACACGGCTTGCCCTGTCTCTCTCGCCTCGTTTCTTCGCGGGTGATCTGGTCACGAGTGGTAAGAAGCGGGTCGGCCCGAGCCACTTTCTTCGGCTGTAATCGAGGCCCGGGATCGAAGGTAGGTGCGTGGCTGCGAGAAGAGGCCGCGAACGACATGCGAGGGGGCAACGTACGTGGCGTGTGCCAGAGAAGGGATCAGCCCAAGCCTGTGATCGGAATACCCTCCTCGATCAACATCACGGGGATGTCATCGCGTATCGGATAGAGAATCTTCTTGTCGGCGCGGATCAAGCCGCCATCGAGTTTTTCAGTGACTGGCTGTCCGGCCTTGTTCTTCAGCACTCCCTCCGCGATTTGATTATTCAGCGTCGTAATCAGTGATTCGCTGGCGAGCGCGACGTCCTGCTTGGTTTCAGGGCAACAGAGGATCGACAATAGCTCCTGGTCAATGTTGACTTTACCGGAGGACTCCTTCGCCTCTCCCATGACCCTTCCCTCAGTAAGACCCGGACGCCTCCCCTGACCACCAGGATGGTGCTTAGATGCAGAGGTAGCATAGTTGAATCCTGGATCAAGATCAAGACTAGACGGGGGAGCAGCAACAGAATCCATTCTGGTGATCAGGCCAGTGCTTCGTCCTGTGGACTGCTGCATCAGGATGCCCGATGCCTGTGGCCGTGAATGGCAGGAGAGAATCTGCTACACTGGCATGCATTGAGAGTGTCCACGAGGGAGGACGGTGCGCTTCTGGTATCGAGCAAGGCGTTATTTTCTGACAGGCTTGCTGGTCGTGGTCCCCGCCTGGGGGACATTCCTCATCCTGGAAACACTCTTTACTACGCTCGACAGTTTACTCGTGCATCTCTTCGGGCCCGCGCTGAAGTCTGATATTCCTGGACTGGGAATTGTCGCGCTTGTTTGCCTCATTCTGCTCGCGGGCATGGCCGCAACCCAGTTTCTGGGCCAAAGGTTGCTCCGGAAGGCGGATGAGGCAGTGCAGCGCATTCCGTTCGTGCGAAGCATCTACACGACCCTCAAGGGGATGGCGGATCTCTTTAATTTTCGATCCAGATTCGACCACAGTACTGTCGTCGTGTTTCCGTTTCCGCGCGACGGACTCTGGGCCTTGGGGTTTGTCATGGGGGTTGGCCCCCCTGCCGTCCAGGTGGTGCCGCAAGCGCCGCTCGCCATGGTGTTTGTACCGACCGCGATCCACCCCTTCACGGGCTACCTGGCGTTCGTTCCCATGAACAAAGTGCACCCGGTCAGCCTTCCGCCGGAAGAAGCGATGAAGCTGGAGTTTTCGGCAGGATTGTATCGTCCACCTCTACCCTGGTTGAGGGAGCCAGCAGGCCCGCACCACGGAATAGAAGCCTAGGCGACTCGGGTGCCGCATCTATGTTCGCACGTGAGCAGCTCATCGTCCGGCCGGCGCGTTCGGAAGATCTAGGGGTGTTGGTACAGTTCAGCGCGGCCATGGCCTTGGAGACCGAGGGCAGGCGCTTGGAGGAGGATCGACTACACCACGGCACCCTCGCGGTGCTCGAATCTTCTGTGCACGGCTTCTATCTTGTCGCCGAAGTTCGTGTTGAATCATCGAGCAGCGTGGTTGGGCAGCTACTGGTCACCTACGAATGGAGCGACTGGCGCAATGCTCGCTTCTGGTGGATCCAGAGCGTCTACGTCCATCCCGACTGGCGACGACGGGGAGTGTATCGCCGGATGCATGAGGCCGTGCTGGGGGAGGCCAAGACTCGTGGGGGGATCTGCGGAGTCCGGCTCTACGTCGAGGGAGCAAACGCGGCTGCCATGGCTGTCTACCGGCGTGTCGGGCTGGCCCTTTCACCCTATCGAGTCTTCGAGGACGACTTCGTGCTGGCCAAGCGCGATGCCCTCTTGTCTCGGGAGGAGACGTAAGTATGTCGCGTCAGCCTCCCGGAGCTGTGGAGGCGCTCTCAAGGGAGCGGCACGCGCTGTGCGTGGCTGTGGCCCTGCTCCTGTGCCTCACGTGGTCTAGTGGCTGCGCCTTTGTGAGAGGACAGGTCGGGGAGGAGTTCAACGAGCAGGACGTGCAGGCCATTCAAAAGGGCGTCACCACTCGCGCTGAAGTTGCAGCCCGACTTGGCGCGCCGGATGAGATCGTGCAAGCCGCTGGGCGGGAGATTTTTCACTACCGCCGATACGACAGCAAGCTGGGCTATCTCTTAGTCATCTCCCGCCTCAACATCAAAAGCGACAACCTGTTTGTGTTCTTCGATCGGAACGGAGTCGTGGATGAAGTCGTCTTTGGGAAACGGACCGATCGGCTCGAGTTCCAGGTGTGGCCGTTCGGGGATTAAGCCCGAGGGGAGCCCGCGAGAGGGCGGCTGTGGCCATCGGCGTCCTCGTTGTTGTATTGGCGTGCTCAGGCTGTGAGGCCAGAAGAGTCGCCTTCAACGATCCGATTCGGCCAGCCGACGTGGCCTTCATCGAACCAGGAACCACGACACTCTCTGACGTGGTGAGGCGCTTGGGGGCGCCGGATGAGATGATGGGTACGGAAACCCGTGGAGTCGCGCGTTATCGGTTTCAGGTCACGAAGGCCTTTCGCGTCAATTTCGGATGGGTGTTCCGCTTCTTCTCTCCGGTGTCGCCGACCATGGCCCTGGGCCGAGTGGATGTAGGGACGGACGTGTTTCAAGTGGTCTTTGATCCCAACTGGGTCATCCAAGAGCAAGCATTTGCCTATGGGGCCAGCGCGTCCCGATTTAGCCCTTGGCCCTTCTGAGGGCCTGTCTCGGGTCGACTTGTCCCTCATCGGTTGACGCGGATGGTCCTCTTATGAGTACCGGCACGACAAACTGGATCGTGGCCTCGGGGCAAATATGGAAACTCTATGTTGCGGGGGCGGGGTTCGCTGGCTCGCTGGTGTGCTTCACGATCGCGTTGTTTGCGCTGGGTTGGGGCGGCGGCGAGTTTATGGGCATGACGGCCTGCGGTATTTTCCTGGCGTGTGCCACGTTCGTTTGGCTGACGGCCGTGCTCCGTTGCCCGCATTGCCTGGCCAAACTGGTCTGGACGATGGTCTCAACCCGCCCACATAGTTCCTGGCTGATTGATCTTGCTGCCCTTGATCGGTGCCCCGTCTGCAATCGCGGTCTGATTCGCGTGGGACGATCGCATCCGTAATTCGAGCTTCGAGGATACCAGTGTCCTGTAGGTGATGTCGTGGCGAAATGGCCTCGCACTCTGATTCCTTTGGTAACCATGTTAATCCTGGTTTGGGGAGCGCCGCTCTCGGAGGCGGACCCAGCGCCGGGCAGTGAAGGCTCGTTAGAGCCACGGTTGCGGGCGAGGGAGCTTGGCATCGTGGTTGGACGCGACCAGCCGGGACCCTTCAACGCGATTACGGACGTGCGTGGCGTCAAGGTTGGACACGTCACACTCATACGCGGGAATGGAGTGCTCAAACCGGGTGAGGGCCCGGTCAGGACAGGAGTCACCGTTATCGTCCCCCGTGAGGATGTGTGGCACAAGAAAGTTCCGGCCGGAGCGTTCGTGCTGAACGGCACTGGTGAGATGACCGGCTTGGCCTGGGTCGCGGAATCTGGATTTTTGGAGTATCCGATTGCGCTGACGAGTACACTGAACGTCCCCCGTGTGGCGAATGGTGTTATGAGCTGGATGATCAAGGAATACCCGGGGATCGGGATTACCGACGACACCCTGACCCCAGTCGTGGCCGAATGCGATGACAGCCGTCTGAATGATAGCCAAGGCCGGCATGTGGCCGAAGCGGATGTGATCGCGGCGCTCGATGGAGCGGTAAGCGGGCCGGTGGCTGAGGGGAATGTAGGGGCGGGGACCGGCATGGTGTCCTACGGATTCAAGGGCGGGATTGGGACCGCCTCGCGGCGACTTTCGGAGGAGGATGGAGGCTATACGGTGGGCGTGCTGGTGAATGCCAACCACGGCCGGCGGGAGGAATTAGTGGTCGCGGGTGTTCCCGTCGGGCTGCTGTATAAGAAGAGTCAAGGGGCTCGGTTCGGGGCGACCCAATTCGGCCCCTCCGCGAGAAGGGGGGACCTGTTTCGACCGGCCAGGCCCGCGTCTGCTATCTGGAAGGAGGCGACGCACGGGGGGGGTGGGCCCCAACACGAAGGCTCGATTATCATCATTGTGGCCACTGATGCACCTCTGGATGGGCGCCAACTGAGGCGCCTCGCCAAGCGGGCAGCGCTGGGTCTGGCTCGCACCGGATCCACGGCGCATCACGGCAGCGGTGACTTCATGCTGGCCTTCTCGACCGGGAACACGATCCCGCACTATCCGAGAGACCGCACGTATGTCATGACCCACTTGGCTGATACGCACATGAATCCCCTCTTCAACGCCACGGTCGAGGCAACTGAGGAGGCGATTCTCAACGCCTTGACGATGGCGGAGACCATGGTCGGGAGGGACAGCCGTCGCATCGAGGCGATTTCCTTGTCAAGGCTGCGGGCCTTGCTGGCTTCTCGCAAGTAAACGCGGCCAGTCGTCCGGCTGTGGCAGTGGAATTGTCCGCTCTCTACACCTTGCAATTTGGTGAGTGGGGCGACTATTCTTGCTTCGATTCGTCTCCCAAAGCGCTTGATTGGACAGTCACGAGGCACCATGGCGGACTACCAGATAGGGGGGAATCTGAAACTGGTGACGGTGCTGGAGAAGACTCGGGCTTTTTCAGAGTTCCTGCAAAACCGGATGGCGCGGGCGCTGGAAACCGAAGACCCGACCGAATTGCATTACCTTCTGGCCCAGCTCGATGATTATCACTCCTATATGTGGCGGTACCACAAGAGGCTGCACGCCGGGCGGGGCGAGCAGGCGGATTTACCGGAGTAGTCACCAGAAGGCAGACGGGGAGAGGCAGAGGCCACGTTGTTCAACTGAACTATGCAAACCGGGATAACGACAGCATTACGGTTTTCTGCGGTCGTGTCCAGGGACACCGACGCCGTCCAAGCGGGGAGGGACCTTGGCCAGGCCACGCGACGCGCGCTGGGTGAGGGGCCTGCAGACCTGGCGTTCCTGTTTTTTTCACCTCATTATGCGGAGCAGAGTACAGACCTGACCGCCGCCGTTCGTCGAGAACTTGCGCCGAACCTCTTGGTGGGTTGCACGGGGGAGGGGATCATCGGGGGGACGGAGGAGATCGAGAGCGCTCCCGCAATCTCTCTGTGGGCTGCTCGGTTGCCCGGTGTCTCGATGACGCCAATCCGTCTCTCTTGTTCCCAGGATGAGGATGGCATTTCCGTGAGTGGCTGGCCCGATGAACTTGGCTCCGGACCGGCACCGCCGACCTTCCTGTTGCTCGGCGATCCGTTCTCCACTGGAGTCGATGAGGCACTGTCGCTCATCGCGAGTCGTTGCCCGGGTTCGATGGCGATTGGAGGCATGGCGGGCGGCGGGCGCGATGTGGGTGAGAACCGGATGGTTCTCAATGACGAGGTCTATGAAGGAGGTCTTGTCGGGGTCGCGCTGTCCGGGCCACTGTCCATTCGCACGGTGGTCTCCCAGGGCTGCCGACCGATCGGGGAGCGGTACGTGGTGACAAAGGCGGAGAACAACGTGATCCATGAGCTGGGCGGGGTTCCGGCGTTGGAACGTCTCCAGACTGTGTTCGAGACCCTGAGCGGCGCCGAACGGCGTCTGGCACACCGGGCCTTGCACATCGGCGTCGTTATGAATGAGCAACGCAATCGGTTTGAGCGGGGAGATTTTCTGGTTCGGAATCTCATCGGTGCGGATCGGAACTCGGGAAGCGTGGCGATCGGGGATAGGATCCAGGAGGGGCAAACCGTTCAATTCCATATCCGCGATGCACAGTCCGCGAGCGAAGATCTCCATCTCATGCTCGCTGCCGACCGATCGAGGCATCAGCAGCCGCCGCTGGGGGCGCTGCTGTTCAGTTGTTGCGGTCGCGGGCGTGGACTCTTCGGTCAACCCCACCACGATGTCACGGTCCTGCATGAGCGTGCCGGCAACATCCCGGTCGCCGGCTTCTTTGCGCAAGGCGAGATCGGACCGGTCGGCGGCACGAATTTCCTCCACGGGTATACCGCCAGTGTCGCCTTATTCTGTGAACCAGGCTCCTAATTGTATCCTGAACATCCGCAATCGGTCGTTCCGTGCACAACGGCGCAACCACCTTCACGAGTCAATGGCCACCCCGGTGCGTCGAGGAGGATGATATGACGGTGCGATTGATCATAGTTAGCAGCGCCCTCGCCCTACTCTGTCTGGGCTCCGTTGCAAACGCAGGGGAGACCAAGGCGAGCGGCAAGGAGGAGAGGGGTACACTGGTCACGACGGACTCAGGCCTCTAGTATATGGATCTCGTCGTCGGCACTGGCCGGCAGGCAGAACTCGGTGACACTGCGACGGTACACTACACAGGTTGGCTGAGCGATGGGACCAAGTTCGACAGTTCGCTGGATCGCAACAGGCCGTTTTCGTTTCGCGTAGGAGCGGGGCAGGTCATTAGAGGATGGGATGAAGGCGTGGGCTCGATGAGAGAAGGTGGGAAACGCAAGCTGATCATTCCGCCGCGCCTCGGTTATGGAGCGCGTGGTGCAGGGGCGGCCATCCCTCCGAATGCCACGTTGACCTTCGAGGTGGAGTTATTGAAGTTGCGGTAAGCGAGCAGAACGAAGACGGAGCGAGTGGCAGGTGAAACGCACCCCTCTCTACGATGCCCAGGCTGCTTCTGGCGCGAAGTTAGTGGACTTTTTCGGCTGGGAGCTGCCGATCCAATATTCAGGAGTCGTGAATGAATGTCACGCCGTCCGGTCAGCCGCCGGGCTCTTTGATATCTGCCATATGGGGCGGATCACGGTGTCGGGGCAAGGCGCGCTTGCGTTCATCCAGCACGTCGCCACGAACAATGCGGCTAAACTCAGCGTCCTCCAGTCGCAATATTCGATGGTCTGTAACGCGCAAGGTGGCATCAAGGACGATATCTTCGTCTATCGGACCAAGGCGGAAGAGTTTCTCCTCTGCGTCAACGCGTCGAATCGGGAGAAAATGGTGGCCTGGCTGCAGGAGCAGGCCGCGGGTCTTACTGATGTGGAGCTCAAAGACCGCTCGCTCGAGTGGGCCCAGTTGGCGCTGCAGGGACCAGCTTCCCGTTCGATCCTGTCAGAAATGGGGGTTATCGGGATTGACTCCTTAAAGCCTCGCCAAGGCCTGGACACGTCACTTCTGGGCGTCCGCTCCCTGATCACGAGGACCGGCTATACTGGTGAACTCGGTTACGAACTGTACGTTCCGGCTGACAGCGCGGTGTGGATCTGGAACGAACTCCTCGCGCGAGGAAAGTCAGCCGGCATTAAGCCGGCAGGCCTGGGCGCCCGCGATCTGCTGCGCTTGGAAATGGGCTACCTCTTATACGGGAATGATATCTCGGAGACCACGTCCCCGCTCGAAGCTGGCATGGAATGGGTAGTGGATTTTGAGAAAGGGGACTTCACGGGGCGCGACGCGTTACTGCGGCAAAAGGGGGAAGGAATTGAGCGACGACTGGTCGCCTTTGAGCTGCTCCAGAAGGCTGTGCCCCGGCACGGGTGTAAGATCGTGTCCAATGGCGAGCCGCAGGGCAAGGAAATCGGGGAAGTGACGAGTGGCAATCTCTCCTCGATCTTGCAAAAAGGGATCGGGCTTGGCTATGTCCCGCCAGTGCACGCCACAGTCGGCGGCTCGTTCGCGATTGACATCCGGGGACGGACTGTACCCGCTGTCGTCGTCACCCTGCCGTTTTATAAGAAGCAGGCACGGGGCGAAAGTCCATCGCCTACACTCTTATGAAGACAAAACAAATCTTCAAGGGCCGGGTTGTCACCCTCAATCTGGAAACGGTGACGTTGCCCAATGGCGCGACAGTTGAGCTGGAGGTGATTCACCATCCCGGCGCCGCCGCTGTGGTGCCAATGAAAGAAAATGGCACTGTGGTCTTGATCCGCCAGTACCGGCATGCCGTAGGTGGTTATATCTATGAGATCCCAGCGGGCAAGCTGCATCCTGGCGAAGACCCGCGCGACTGCGCCATGCGTGAACTCGAGGAAGAGGTTGGCTACCGGGCAACTTCATTAGAGTTGGTCACGACGTTCTTCACGACACCAGGATTTACCGACGAAGTCATCCACATCTACAAAGGTACGGGCCTCACGCCAGGCACGCAGAAACTGGGCGGCGATGAGGTTCTCGATATTGTCGAGATCCTGTTGGAAAAGGCCATTGACCAGATTCAGGACGGCACCATCCGCGACGGCAAGACCATCGTGGGACTCCAATCAGTATATCTACGTGATAGATCAGGATGATCGATCAAAAGAATGAGCGAAGCCTCCGGGCGAACTCCTAAGCGAGGCATTGACGCCTCACCTTCCTGTCTCTTTCACACAAGCGGGCTGGCGATGGCTGGGCTGGTTGGCCAGTGGCTCCTACCTAGCGCATCTAACCCAAAAGGAATCCTTCTCGAAGGGGGTCTTCCGGATCAATCAGAAACTCGTGCTTGCCGGTGAGATAGGCGCTGCCCTCCACTTCTGGAATCACCGCTGAAATCCCCTCAAAGTCCGTCACCTTGTGAATCCGACCGATGAAGCGGGTGCCTAGGATACTCTCGACCGTCAACGCTTGCTGAGGCTCAAGTTGCTTTCTGGCATGCCGAATGGCGAGATAGGCGCTGAGTCCTGTTCCTGTCGGTGAACGATCCAGCGCGCCGTCGGCAAAGATGCAGACCTGGCGATAGTCTGCATCCTGACTTTCCGCCGCTTCTATGAAAATCGTTCCGTACAAGAAGCTCAGATCCGGTTCCACAGGGTGCCTAACGGGACGGCTTGGTGCAATGGCCATCTTGATCGCTGTCCCAACCTCCACCAAGCGGCGGGCTGATTCCGGCTCGAGCTTGAGGCCGAGGTCCTCGGCGCGACAGAACGCATAGAACGCTCCGCCAAAGGCAAGGTCATACCGGACTGGGCCGACTCCAGGCACCTCGATGACCTGATCCAGCGCTGTGACGAACGAAGGAACGTTGAGGAAGGCCACAGACTGTACGCGCTGATCTTTGACCGACGCTCTCGCCGTCACGAGTCCGCTGGGCGTCTCCAGCTTGATGATAGTCTCCGGTTCAGTGGCTGATAACATGCCGTGCTCCAGCAACACCGTTACCAGGCCGATGATCCCATGGCCGCACATGGTGCTAAAGCCCTCGTTGTGGAGAAACAGGACACCCAGGTCTGCTTCGGGGATCGTCGGCGGAACCATCAGGCAGCCATACATGTCCGCGTGCCCCCGTGGCTCCCACATCAAGGCTCTCCGAAGGTGGTCATATTGGGTCCGTGCAACTTGGCGCTTTTCGAGAATGGTCTTCCCACCCAGTTCTGGGAATCCGCCGGTTATCACGCGGAGCGGCTCACCGGCGACATGGACATCAATGGTGGTCACGCGGTGCATAGTGAGAGATCCCTGCAGGAGGCGCCACGATAAACAGGGTACTCGTCATCGTGTGCGCGCGAATGTTGGAGGGCGAGGATGGCTCAGGTGTCGTGCTCCGTCATGAACCAGCCGGCGATTGAAAGACGCCTCTGAGGTCCGGCGAGGTCATCGACTCTGCAGACCCGGTGGAAGCGCGGCACCGTAAAGAGCGCTAGGGACCGAGGTTGCGGGGGGATGCAGTGGCTGACATCGAGAACCTGCTTCCCCTGTTTGTTCTGTCTGGCGTTATAAATGATGAGTTCCCCGCCCCAATCGGACTCCCACTCGGTGTGGACGTAAGTCACAAGCGCTAAACGCCGGAGGGCACGATACGGTTGACGATCCCGTGAATACGCTTCATCCGTATCATTGTGCGTGGATAAGCAGTCACCGGCCCCATACGAGTAATAGCTGAAGGATAAATGACGCTGTGTGATGTTTGGAAACGATTCGATGTACTCAGCAATACACGAGAGGGTCATCTTGTCTCGAAAGACGCCCATGTCCTCTTGGCCGATTTCTCCCTTCAGCCAGTTCCCACAGGTCGGGAAGGCCCGGGACACCTCGGGCATCTCGCTGAGGGCTTTCCATTTCGTACGGGTCATCGCCTCCTGAAAAAGGGCCTGTTCCTGGGGCGTCCAGAACTCTTCGAGAACCAGCACTGGATCGTTGTGGAATGAGAACTTACGAGGGCTGAATTCTTGAAATCTGACTTTCATGGGACACCTGTGAGCCGTGTGTTCAAACTTCTACCCTTCTGAGGGATTCAAAGGCCGCGAAGCTGTGAGTTAGCCATATGGTCGCTTTGAATGTCAATGAATGGTCTGGAGCCCGGTCGTCTCCACGCAGTCCTGGGTGAGCCTTTCCTTATCTATGCTAATTTGCTTAGACTGCGTCGCCTGGCGGAGGGGCATGGGTTGCCCTGTACCACCGGGCCAGGGAGAAGATGACCGCGCTCTGGATGACCGAGCTGGTATGTAGATCGTGTCGGTCTACACGACGGTCGGTCCCGTACGGCAATGCCGTATGAGAGGAACCGGGTTGCTGACAGTTCAAGATCTGCTTGAGGAACAGCACGATGGCGTGGGTCGCGGGCGTTGACGGGTGCCGAGGCGGATGGGCGGTGGTTCTAATGCAGATGCAGAGCACAGGTCGGTCTGCATGGGAACTCAGGCTGTGCTCCAGCTTTGGAGAAGTGTTGGACTTGGATCTAAAGCCTGCGGCGATCGCAGTGGATATTCCGATCGGCCTGCTCGATTCGCCTCAGTCTGGTGGCCGTGATTGTGACCGAGCAGCCCGAAGTCTGCTTGGACGGCGAGCCAGCAGCGTGTTCAGCCCACCGATCAGGAAGTTCTTGTACGCCAAGTCGTATGAAAAGGTTCAAGGAATGAGCAGGCAGGCCTTTGGGATCCTCAAGAAGATCCGAGAAGTAGATGGACTCATGAATCCCCAGAGACAATCAGTCGTGTATGAGGCCCACCCAGAGCTCGCCTTTTTCTCACTCGCGGGTCAGCCGATGAGGTTTAATAAAAAGAAGGTCGCAGGTAGAGAAGAACGGCTACAAGTCCTCGAGCGTGTGCCGAACACCATGGTGAGAGAATGCGCCAAGTACCTGAGGAATGACCTGACAGGGTTTACGCGAGGGCAGGTTGCCCCAGATGATCTTCTTGATGCCTGTGTCCTAGCCTGGACTGCCCAAGGCGTTGTGAAGAACAAGGCCCTGAGGGTCCCTGCTAGCCCGCCGGTTGATCGTAAGGGACTTCGGATGGAAATCTGGTACTAGGCTCTCGCCCCTAGCCTTTCGTCATGGGTCTTGCCTAGGATTCGTACGCCTCCATCGGTGGACAGGTGCACATCAAATTCCGGTCCCCGTAGGCGTCATCAACGCGCGCGACGGCTGGCCAAAACTTCTGCTCACGGACCCAGGGCGCGGGAAACGCGGCCTGCTCGCGGCTGTACGGTCGGTTCCACTCGGTGGCTGTCACGGCGTGAGCGGTGTGCGGCGCTCGTTTCAGCACATTGTTGTCGCGAGGCATGCGCCTTTCAATGACTTCCTGGATTTCCCCGCGAATCGCGATCAGCGCATCGCAAAACCGATCGAGTTCTGCCTTCGACTCACTCTCCGTCGGTTCGATCATCAACGTCCCGGGAACTGGGAAGGACACGGTCGGCGCATGAAACCCGAAGTCCATCAGGCGCTTGGCAATGTCCATGACCTCGACCCCGGAAGCCTGCTTGAAGGAACGCGTATCGAGAATAAACTCGTGAGCCACGAATCCGTTTTTTCCGGTATAGAGTATGGGGAAGTGTTTCTCCATGCGCTTGGCCATATAGTTGGCGTTCAAGATCGCGACCTGGGTGGCTTTCGTCAGCCCCTCCGATCCCATGAGCGCGATGTAAACCCAGGAAATTGTCAGGATGCTCGCACTGCCGTAGGGCGTGGCCGCAATCGGTCCGATGGCGTCCCTCAGGCCAGGGGTTGAGAGTGGATGCTCAGGCAGGAACGGAGCCAGATGGGAGGCGACACCGATCGGCCCCATGCCCGGACCGCCGCCCCCATGTGGAATGCAGAACGTCTTATGGAGATTCAAATGACAGACGTCAGCGCCGATGTCGGTCGGCCGGCACAGCCCCACCTGCGCATTCATATTGGCGCCGTCCATATAGACCTGTCCGCCCTGAGCATGGACGATCTCGCAAAGGCGGCGGACGCCTTCCTCGAACACGCCGTGCGTTGAAGGATAGGTGATCATCACGGCGGCCAGGTTGCTATGATGCTGCTTCGCCTTCGCTTCAAGATCATCAAGGTCCACATTACCCCGTTCGTCACACGCCACGGGAACAACTCGCAGCCCCGTCATGACTGCGCTCGCCGGGTTGGTGCCGTGGGCTGAGACCGGAATCAGGCAGATGTCCCGGTGACCTTGCCCCCGATGTCGATGATAAGCCCGAATGGCCATGAGCCCGGCATACTCTCCCTGGGAGCCGGCATTCGGCTGAAGCGACACCGCTGCGTATCCTGTGATTTCAGCCAGCCATCCCTCAAGCTGCTTGAGCAGTTCCTGATAGCCACGCGTCTGCTCTTCCGGAGCAAAAGGATGAAGACCGCTGAACTCCGGCCAGGTCACCGGGATCATTTCGGTCGTTGCGTTGAGCTTCATCGTACAGGAGCCGAGCGGAATCATAGAATGGACAAGTGAGAGATCGCGGGATTGGAGGCGGTGAATATATCGCAGCATCTCGTGCTCGGCATGGTACCGATTGAAGACCTCGTGGGTGAGGTACTTGCCGGTGCGGGTCAAGGCATCGGAAAAGCCGACGGTCACCGTGCCGACCAGGTCTTCGACTGTGAACGAGACCGGCTTGTCGCCGGCAAAGATTTCGAAGAGGGCTTGGACTTCCTCGACAGTGGTCACCTCATCGAGAGCAATACAGATGGAGTCGTCCTGGAACCGCCGAAGATTGATGCGCCGTGCATGGGCGCGTCCGAGGATCCGCTCCCATAAATCATGGTTAGCCTTCACGCGGACCGTGTCGAAGAAAGGCGCCTTGCCGGCCTCACGGCCAAGGCGACGCAGGCCTTCAGCTAGCGCCACGGCCATGGTATGCACCCGTTCCGCGATCCGCCGAAGTCCGTCCGGCCCGTGATACACGGCGTACATGCCTGCCATGACCGCCAACAACACCTGCGCCGTGCAGATGTTGCTCGTCGCTTTGTCCCGGCGGATGTGCTGCTCCCGTGTTTGCAGGGCGAGCCGGTAGGCTGTCTTCCCACCGGCATCGCGCGACACGCCGACGATGCGTCCTGGAAGCTGGCGGGCGTATGCTTCCTTTGCGGACAGGAACGCGGCGTGCGGTCCTCCAAACCCGAGCGGCACACCGAATCTCTGGCTTGAACCGACCGAAATATCCGCTCCAAGCTCACCAGGGGGGCGAAGCAGCGTGAGTGCGAGGAGATCGGTGGCGATGACCACGAGAGCACCCGCGGCATGCGCTCGCTCGATCAGGGGCTGATAATCTCGGATGGAGCCATCTGTTGCGGGGTATTGGATGAGGATGCCGAAGAACTCCCGTCCGGAAAAGTCAACTTCCTGTCCTGGTCCCACCTGCAGGCGAACGCCGAGAGGTTCAGCCCGCGTTCGAAGCACTGCGATCGTCTGGGGGTGGCAGTCCTCGGCGATAAAGAATGCCGTCTTTTCTTCGCCTGTCTCCCGCCGTGTGATACTCCGGCACATGGACATGGCCTCTGCGGCCGCCGTTGCCTCATCGAGCAATGAAGCGTTGGCGAGCGGGAGTCCTGTCAGGTCGGCCACCATGGTCTGGAAGTTCAACAGCGCCTCCAGCCGTCCCTGCGCGATCTCGGCCTGATAGGGGGTGTATTGGGTGTACCAGCCTGGATTCTCTAGGACGTTACGCTGAATAATCGGCGGCGTGATGCAATCGTGGTACCCCATGCCGATAAGCGAGCGGAAGACTTGGTTCCGTCCAGCGAGGCGTCGAAGCTCTCCCAGCACCTCGTGTTCGCCCCTGGGCGGGCCAAGCGACAGAGGCTTAGAGAGCCGAATACCCTCAGGAACGGTCGCATCCACCAGCGCGTTCAGCGACTGCAGACCCAAGGTGGCCAACATTTCCTGGATGTCCGCGTCTGTCGGCCCAAGATGCCGGCGTGGAAATGTGTCTGTCGGGTCTAACCGCGATGACGAGAGCATTGTCATCAGTCAAGTCTCAGATCGACTTGGGGGTTCGCCAGGCGGTTCACGCGAGGTACCCACGACCCAAGGCGAGGATGGCAGCGGAAAAGTTAACCACACACGCCATGACCGGTTTGATCCGACGAATGGCATCCCTATGGTCAAGCCCACTCGGATTCACGTGCCAGCCACTAAGAAGGGATGAGAGAAGTACGGCGGCAGGAAACGCGCGGAAGGAACCATCAGCGTGGAGATTATCATGGTCGGAGATGGTTTGCCAAGCGGAGGCCGGCGCGATGACCACAATCATCACGGGTCTCAGCGAGCAGGCTTGCTTCGCCCGGCGAAGTCAGGTAAACAAGTGAGAGGCTATGAAGTTGCACGATATCCTTATTGTTGGAGCCGGCTTAGCCGGCATGAGAGCCGCGCTCGCTGCCCCATCTCACCTCGACGTCGCGATCCTCTCGAAAGTGCATCCGGTCCGCAGCCACTCCGTCGCCGCACAAGGAGGCATCAACGCCGCACTCGGTGAGAATGACTCCTGGGAGGCGCATGCGTTCGATACCACGAAGGGGGGTCTGTACCTCGGCGATCAAGACGCGATTGAGGCGATGTGCCGAGAAGGACCTGGCGATATCCTGGAGCTGGAGCGGATGGGTGTGATTTTCAGCCGAGATGAGCGAGGCCGTATCGCGCAGCGTCCGTTCGGTGGGGCCGGGTTCCCGCGCACCTGCTACGCTGCCGATCGGACCGGTCACGCGATCCTGCATGCGATGTACGAGCAGCTCATGAAGCGCCGAATTGGGGTGTACGAGGAATGGTACGTCACCTTGTTGATTGTTGAGGAGGGCATCTGCCGAGGCGTGGTGGCCTGGGACCTGGTCCGCGGTGGCCTCCATGCGATCGGTGCGAAGGCGGTCATCCTCGCCACCGGTGGAAGCGGTCGAGTGTTCCTTACGAGCACCAACGCGGTTATCAACACCGGAGATGGGATGGTGCTGGCTTATCTGGCCGGCGCGCCGCTCGAGGATATGGAGTTCGTGCAATTCCATCCCACGACTCTGAAGGACACTGGCATCTTGATCACGGAGGGCGCACGGGGTGAAGGTGGGCACCTGCTCAATACCCTGGGCGAGCGGTTCATGACACGGTACGCGCCCGAGCAGATGGAACTCGCGGCTCGCTCGACGGTGTCGCTTGCGATTGGGCGGGAGATCGCTGAAGGGCGTGGGGTTGAAGAGTGTGTCCTGCTGGACTTACGGCATCTGGGCCGCGCGCGCATCCTGGAACGGCTGCCCCAGATTCGAGAACTGGCGGTCGAATTCGCGGGCGTCGACCCGATTGAAACCCCGATTCCCGTCCGGCCAGGCGCGCATTATCAAATGGGCGGTGTTCGGGCCAACCAGTGGGGCGAGACTGAAGTCGCGGGGCTCTATGCGGCCGGTGAGTGTGCCTGTGTCAGCGTGCACGGGGCGAATCGCTTGGGGGGTAATTCCCTGTTAGAGACCATCGTGTTCGGTCGGCGAGCGGGGCAGCGTGCCGGGGACTATGTGAGCCGCATTGCTCCGCGCGGCTTGACGGACGTGGCACTTCGGGCGGAGGAGGCAGGTATTCGTCGCCTCATGGCCAGCACAGGGCGCGAGCGTGCGTGGGAAATCAGGGACGAGCTCGGGAAGGTTATGAGCCAGAATCTCGGTATCTTCCGGACGGAGAAATCCATGAGGCAGGCATTGCAGATTATCCAAGATCTGAAGGTCCGCGCCTCCCGCGTGTGGCTGCAGGATCATGGAAAGATCTTCAACACCGACCTGATCCAAGCGCTTGAGCTCCGCTCGCTGGTAGAAATCGCCGAGACGATCGTGGCAGGCGCGCTGGCCCGAGAGGAAAGCCGCGGCGCGCATTACCGTTCCGACTTTCCCAGACGCGATGACGAGAATTGGCTCAAACATACGTTGGCCTATTGGACGCCAGACGGCCCCTCACTGCGGTATGCACCGGTGACCATCACCCGGTTCCCACCGAAGTAGGTCCTCTCCAGTCTGCCACCACTGAATGACGCGGTTCTCTTTGGTATAATCACCCCGTTTCTCGAGGAGTATGCGAGTACTGGTCATCGAGGACGAGGCCAAGGTAGCGTCCTTCATCCGGCGTGCGCTGGAGGAGGAGAGTTATGCGGTGGATGTGTGCGACGATGGAGCGAAAGGCCTCGACTTGGGACAGAACGGAAGTTACGACCTTATCATCCTCGACCTTATGCTGCCAGGCCTACCCGGCATCGAGGTCCTGAAAGGGCTTCGCAAAGAGAAAGTCCAGACGCCTGTGCTGATCCTCACTGCACGGTCACAGGTTGAGCAAAAGGTGAGAGGGCTCGACGCAGGCGCGGATGACTATCTGACGAAACCCTTTGCAATTGAAGAACTCCTGGCGCGGGCACGTGCGCTGTTTCGCCGCGGCGTAGGCGAGGTGACAGGGATTCTTCAAGTCGATGATCTTGTCCTCAATCCGGCAACCCGTGAGGTGACCCGAGGAGGACAGCGTATCGAGCTGACGGCAAAGGAATATGCGCTCCTTGAATACCTGATGCGCCATGCGGGTCGTGTATTGACCAGGCCTATGATCGTCGAGCATGTCTGGAACATGGATTTCGACAGTTTCACGAACGTCATCGACGTGTACGTGAACTATCTCCGCAATAAAATCGACCGTGGGCGCGAGCGGAAGTTGATCCAGACGGTCCGAGGCAGCGGCTACGTCCTGAGGGCTGTGTAATGGCGCTCCGTGCGCGGCTTACGGTCTGGTACGGGACGGCGTTGGCGCTGATCCTGATCGTCTTTGCCACGGTCCTCTACGCGGTCTTGGCACGCGGCCTCAAGGATCAGGTGGATCAGTCGCTGCAACAAGCAGCTCTGGCTGCTGTCCACGCACTTGAGAATCGATTCGGGCCGTTCCTGCCCTTCGAAGACTTCTCGGCTCAGTTTCCCGAGCTCGCAGTGGTTGACAAATTCTTCCAAATCTTCAGCCCGACGGGCAATATCACGATCGCATCCGCCAATATCAAGACCCGTGAAATTCCCCTGAGCCCCACGGCACTGGAAGCGGCGTTCCAGGGAAAGACGACTTATGAGTCAGCGCGATTTCCTGGAGAACCTCCACTACGACTCGTGTCGGTTCCGATCATTTACAATGGCACCCTGGTGAACATTGTGCGGGTAGGGACCTCGTTGCAGCCTGTAGAGGAAACTCTCCAGCGACTGCTCCTTGTGCTGGCGGTCACGCTGCCGATCGCATTGCTCGCTGCGCTGGCTGGGGGGTGGTTCTTAGCGGGAAGGGCCCTTCGGCCTGTGGAAGATATCACCCAGGCTGCCCAGCGTATCTCTGGTGGCGATCTGACTCAACGGCTGCACGTGTCTCCGTCCTCGGACGAGATCGGACGGCTGGCAGCCACCTTCAACGAGATGATCGCTCGGCTAGAGACTTCCTTCCGCCAGGTCCGTCAGTTCAGCACGGATGCCTCGCATGAGCTCCGTACACCCCTCACCGTAATGAAGGGGGAGACTGAACTGGCTTTACGCCGTCCCCGCTCAGCCGAGGACTACCGGCTGGTCCTGGAAAGCAATCTGGAGGAGATTGATCGGATGACCCGCATCGTGGACGAACTGCTCTTCCTCTCACGAGCCGACCTGGGGGAAGTCAAGATGGAGTCTCTGCCGATTCGACTGGATGTGCTCGTGGAAGACATTCAGCGGCAGGCGGCTTTGCTCGGGCAGGATCAGGGGATCCAGGTCACACTTGGCCCGGTGGAACCCGCCACGATACGAGGTGATGAATTGAGAATTCGAGAACTGCTGCTGAATCTCGTAGCCAACGCTGTGAAATACTCGCGTCCGGGTGGGAAGGTGCCGATCAGCCTTGTGAGCGAAGGCAACAGCGCTCGACTCCGGGTCACAGACGATGGCATCGGGATTGCGCCCGAAGAGCAGCCTCATATTTTCGACCGCTTCTTTCGGACACCCGCCGCGCGCGCTCACGCGAAGGAGGGTACCGGCCTCGGGTTATCCATTTGCAAGTGGATTGCGGATGCCCACCACGGCCGGATCGAGGTACAAAGCGCGGCCGGCGTCGGGTCACAATTTACGGTCATCCTGCCTCTGTCAACTGCCTCGAATTAGGCACTTCTAATCTCCATCTAATTTCCCTTTCATGTTTCATTGGTATCCTCCTTGGCTGTGACGAAGATGATGGGAATGTCGGCTGTCGCTTCGTTCTGTTTGAGTTCTTGGCACACCTCGTAGCCATTCATTTGCGGCATCATTACGTCGAGAAGGATCAGGTCTGGAGACGCGGCGACGGCGGTTCGCAGTGCGGCCTTTCCGCTCGTGGCGACCAGAATTTCATACCCTTGGGGTTGAAGGGCATCGCGGAGAATCTTCAGGTTTGCCGCTACGTTATCGACAATCAACACTTTGGGTCGCACACTAAACAGTGAAGTGTCTTGACTTTCACTCATGGGGATTCCTCCTACTTATCCGGCGCGGTCGGCGCTGCGAACGTTTCCTCCAACACCTCGACTCCGGTTTCTGCGTTATCCAGCGTAGTCACCACACGTCCGATCAGCTGCGAGGCGAACTTTGCGACCGCGCGGAAGGGAAGCCGCATCCCGCCGACGTCGCGAAAGTCCGCGAAGGCAGTGCGAACTCCGACGATGCCCACCCCTGGGAGCTGCTGCAGGGTGTGGATCTGACGCACCAGGCCGGTCGTCTCGTCGACGACCATCGTCGCCCCGGGCGCCTCACGGGGTACCACGCGCACCAGCAGTACTGATTCTGCTCCCTTCTGGAGGCGCTTGAGCACTTCTACGTGCTCGTAGTGCTCGGTCCAGTCGGCGATCAACTTGAAGTAATGCTCGTCGGTAGCAATGGCCGGTGTGTGGCCGGTCAGTACGATGTCCGGTCGCCAATCGAGCATCCAACGGCAACTAACGGCATAGCCGTCCAGCAGCGCCCCATTGCGATAAACGTGGCTGGGATGGATGCGGTTGTCGGCAACCTGCTGCTCGCCCGGGCAGTCGGCCGGCGGCAGGAACTGGCGATGCGGACGGCGTTGGGCGCGGGTCGCTCCAGGCTGGCGCGGCAGCTCATGACCGAGAGTGCGGCGATCGCCGGATTCGGTGCGATCCTCGGCTTGGGCCTAGGGGCGGCGTTGGTGCGGTGGATGGCCAGCTTGCAGCCGCCGAACCTGCCGGCACTCGTCTTTCGTCTCGACTGGCGGGTGCTCGCGTTCACGCTCACCGTGACTGCCGGGAGTGCGCTCCTCCTCGG
>JACZQN010000095.1 GCA_022545705.1 Nitrospirota bacterium
TCTCCTAGCTACTGAGTCACCGAGGCGGGATGGCCGTGAGTTGCACGGGTGTAGGTCGTTGATCGCGTCGTACAGGTCCTGCTTGGCCTAGCTGAACGCGCTATTCCTCTGGTGGCGACCCCTTTTCGAGCGACGTGACCAAGCGCTGGAGTCGCTCCCTCTCCTCCGTACGTAGGCGGATGAATTCCGCGCCGAATTCCCATCCCGTCGCCCAGCGCACCACGGCCAAGTCGACCTTCAGCGGTGAATACTCCTCCGGGAGATGGAGGCGCAGGACGAGATAGGTGCCGGGTTGGACATTCTCGTCGCTGACAACGGTGCAGCCTTCCCTGGAGAGGGAGGACACGAACCCTCCGCCAGCGACTTCATGGCCTGCGAACGATATGGGAAGGGGAAGGCCAACAGGGAAGCGCGGGGCCTTGCGTTGTTCCATGGGCACCTCGCACGTAGACTAGGAGGCACTCAGTCGTCGCCGCTGGACACATGGGCAGCACAGCGTACCCGCTCCTGCGTGTCAGGGACTCGGCTTCCTATCGAAGGTCCCGATGAATCGGTGGAATCGCTCCTTTTCCTCAGGCCGCATGCGGAGGAATTGCAGTCCGCACCGCTGTTCGCGTGCCCAGCGTACGACCGCCACGTCCACCTGCACTGGGGGATCATGCTCAGGGAGATGGAGAAGCAGCACCCCATAATTCCCTTGTGCTAAGCGCGCCGTGCTTTCAACCCCACAGCCCGACATCGAGACATCGACCATGGTCCCTTCTGCCCTGGTGTCATCTCTATAGAACACAATGGGGCAGTGAACCGGAAACCGTGGGAATTGGCGTAACTCCATGGGAGCCTCTCTCTCTAAGCATAGCAGGGGCTCAGTTCCTTGCGGTTTCAAGGCATTGTAGATTCGTATCTGCTGAACAATCGTTCTTGTTAGTGGCTGATACAGCTTATTCATGCGTCTACACCCCGCACTGAACTGGGCGCAATGAGCAGAATTACATGGCCCACAGAAAGGAGCTGGTTGCCCGTCCCCCAAAGACTCGTCACTCTCGGCAAGCGGTCCACCAGGGAAAGTGGCGCCCAGCTATGGGCTCCTTGCGCCTCGGTAAAAGCCTGGCGACAGGACGAAGAGGTCATCTGGCACGCGGTGCCGTAGGAAATGCGATGGCAGAAATAGGTGTTCCGGGATTCAGGCAGGTTCCTTCAGGAGAAGGATGCCGTTGCGGGATCTCGTTTGTCAGGTAGCAGCGTGGTGCTGCTTGCGCCGCGCTCTCACCTCTCGAGTAGCCGTGGCGGGATGGCCGTGGGTTCGCGCTGGCGCAGCTCCTGGATCATGTCCAACACGTCTTGCCTGGTGAGGACGCCTCTGCGTTCGAGCAGAGCAACAGAGCCCGGGCACGAAATCCTTGGCCGTGCCCTCCAAGGCCCCGCGAGGACCTACCTCTGGGTCAGTGGTGCGTCTAACGTCGCATCAGAGATTACTGCTCCATCCATCGCACGAAACTCTGAAGTAAGATTGATCGTGTACCGATAATGGCCATCAGGCAACTTTAGCGTTCTGCGCCATGTGTTAGCTATGTACTTAGGGATATGGTTGTCTTGTATGGGGCCGCTGCCAACAGGCACCCTTACGGGGAGGTCGCGGTCCCCGCCGCATGTCTTCGCGAATGACATATCTCGAACGTGGATCCACTGCTGCTGACCGTTCTCCTTCCGTGAATACTCGAGCTCGCATCGTTTCAGATAGAGTTGTTCGGGAGGAGTGGGTTGGGGTTTAAGTTTCACCAATCCCACCTCAACCGAGTAATTCCCCTTGCCATCACCATCCAGGAGCAAATTCACATGAAGCTCTGGCGCGATCTCTACCGAGAGTCCGCCCGAAGGCGCATCGCGTACCTGGAAGGTGTTCGTTATTTCTGTCTTCACGTCCGATGCGGAGTCCTCGATGAGAGCCGACGCTGGTGTTCCTAGTTTCGCGACGTGCTGATTTTGGACACGAAACCGTGGGCTAAAGATTGACTCGGCTCGAGCTGGTCCAACCCGAGCGGTGCCTCCCCCACCGCAGGGTCTGTCGTACGTCTCGTGGGCCCCCGTTCCATCCGTTGCGCTGCCACGGCAATTCTGAGTATCACTCGCGCTCCAGGTGATCGTGGGCTTCGGTGAAGGGCAACCGACGAAGGCGATGGGAACTGCCACGACGAACAGCAGAACAGCCGGTAGAGGGACCTTGTGGGATCGAGCCATGTCAACTCCCCATGAGGCTGCACTCTCACCCGTGCCACTGAGTTCAGCCAATCTCAAATGTGGGACAAAACAGCGACGGTACCAGACTCCACGTGCCCCCGTTCCAGCACCACCACCAGCGCCGCGATCTCCCCCATGGTGGAGATAGCCAGCTCGTCGGGGGTAACGAGTTCTTTTGGGTTGAGTTCTTCGGCCACGATCTTATGATGGGGATGTCAGTTCAATGGGCACGCTAAGAGTACCCGGCAGCCATAAAGCGAGTATCTCTAGATCAATCCTTGGTTTCAGTGAGAGTTTCTGCGATTGCATGGGCATCGAACGGAGTTGTTCCGATAAGGGGTTCTTGAGAAAAGAGGAATTAGATGGCAGGGCTAGGTGATCCCCCTGCGTTTCGTGAAAACCGCTGGGTCCGACAATAAGTGAGAGATGAAGGAAGCCTGGATTAAACCGGCTCAGAGCCTCAGGGTGCAGTGTAAGGCACGGATACTTCTGAACTTGACGCGCGTCCAGGAACAGTTTTCCGCGTCTTTCACTGTCAGCCTCCGGGACAGTTATATACGTAAGTGTTTCCTTTTTGACTTCCCTTAGAACATCAAAGTTACTGACGCTGATGCCAGCCCATAGAACACGACCTTCTCCTAGTGACCTTGTCCTGAAGCTACGGAGGTGGTCTCTTGGTCCAACACCACTGATATGCCACGGAATGAATTGTTTCTCCAGGGTGATGTGGTCGACTGGGAATTGATAGTCTTCCCTCTTTTGATTGTTACGACAAACACTGAAGCGGAGGTGCTGAGACGCAAACCCGGGAAAGAAGATCAATTGGTTCCCCGCCGAAAGGACGAAAGCGCCAACCCATCTTATTTTATGCCCACGATCCTCATCTAGTCCTGGGTCAAAAAAGCACAGCGAGATCGCTGGCTGGGGACTTCCATCCACGAGAAGTTTTTTGGTCGCACGTGCCAACGGGTTAAAAGGATCATCGTCCACCCCCTCGCTACCGTGCTCCAATTTCCAGTGGACTGTTATGGTATGCATATAATTCGGGCAAAGCTAGGCCGCGCGTGGGGGCGTGTCAAGGATAGCGGCGGGTACTGGCCTTCTGGCGGCGGCCATTCGTTATCGTGGAGCCGAGTTTGTCAAGCAGTCGCGCGGAAGGGTAGTGTCCCAATTTCATTCTTCACCCATATCAAGATATTGTTCATAACAGGACTTGTGCCAGACTCGTCTGAAGCGCGAACCTTCCAATGACTCGTCGCGATATTCAACCTTGGTGTCAGCATCGCCGTGCGTAATCGGCTGATCACACATGGCGCACTTCTGTGTCCAACGTGTTGTTGGAACGTTCGCCCGGAAATCAAGATTCATGGCTTATACCGATCCGAACATTTCATGCCACCTCCCAATAAGGGCTGGAGGCCATGTCGGCTAACGCCTGAGCAAAAACGTCCGCGATCCGGTGGAACAGCTAAAAAGGAGTGGCCCCAGGCTTGTCCGGATCGCGCTCGTGGCGCCGTGCAAGGTCCTGCCACAAGGCTTGGATAGTTGGCCTCACCCCCTACCTACCCCTTGCCATTCGGCAAAGGCCTGTTACGCTCCAGCTTCACTCATAGCGCCTGAGTGATGAGCAAGCTATCAGATAGCCAAAAGGCTAGGCCGTCCGTGGGGGCGTGTCAAGGGTGGTGGGAATAGAGTAGGTGTATAGGAATTTGCTTTCTGGGTGGCAGGCCCCAGCACGCTAAGGAAACCCCAAGCGGACAGCGTGGTCGACAGACCCCTTGGAACGGGAATTTGATAACAGAATGCCTCCTGTGCGAGGGTAGCTCGAAGAGCCGGCCGCCGGCACGCAACCCCATCTGATCGAGACCGTGGAGGACGCACGATGAGCAAGAACCTTGAAAAGCCTGTTCGGAAGTCCGACGAAGAATGGAGACGGCAGCTATCCGCAGAGCAATACCATGTCACGAGGGAGGGGGGGACGGAACGGGCCTTCACCGGAGAGTATTGCCACCATAAAGGTGAGGGAATGTACCACTGCGTGTGTTGTGGGGCCCCGCTCTTCAACTCTGATCACAAATTTGATTCCGGGACTGGATGGCCGAGCTTCTGCCAGCCGGCGAGCCCGGGGGTGATCGGCAGCGAGACCGACAACCGCTACGGAATGGACAGAACCGAAATGAAGTGCTCGGCCTGCGATGCGCATTTAGGCCACGTCTTCGACGACGGGCCCGCTCCAACCGGAGAACGCTATTGCATCAACTCCGCCGCCCTGGCCTTCAAGGAAAAGTCCTCCGGCTGACGGAGCTGTGAAGAAGCTGAAGGCCATCCCGAGGCTGCGATCGTCAATTCTGATCGACGAACTAGCCAGCACACCTCTTACTCTACTGGACGACCTGCATCGCGTGCCCGTCGGGCCCACGAACCAGAACGCCCTTTGTGAAGCCCAAGACGCCGTTCGGCGTCGTGATGACCCCCGGAGATACGAAGGTGTACCGGCGCTCGCGCAAGAGTCGCCCAGCACTTCCCACACCCGCTCGACGGGTGCCTTGATCGTGATCTCGCGTGTGAACCCAGCCATGACCTTGCTCCGAATATCTCGTGAGAGGCTAGGCCGTCCGTGGGGGCGTGTCAAGGACGGGGACGAGCCCGGTCAGAATGGAATTAGTAATCCGCAGCTGCCATTCTCGAAGCAATGGCAGGCCGACTTATGAGTGCGACTGGCCGGCAAAATGCCATCCCTCGCCTTGCTGACCCTGTATCGCTATCAACCGCTCCCTAGGATCAACATGCCATGGAATGCCAACACCCCCAGATAGATGAGGGCCAGACCGCACAATCCTCTGTTCGCTAACAGGTACTGCTGGTGAGCGGCAAGGATCGAGGAGCCGCTTGCTGCCACGGCCATCTTGACGGTGACAAATGCCTCTATGTCATAGGCAAGTACCATGGCCATGAAGGGGTTGGCCTCGCCGAATCCTTCGGCTAAGCGAAGAGGCGTGAAGAGGGCATCGAGAGCTGAAGCGGTCGTTACCCAGATCACCAGTGCGACGACTCTCGGGGACAGGCAGTCAACACAAGCGTGGCGTCCCTTGTTGGCTCCCATGAAGCCATTTCGTTGCCCTCCGATCAAGGCACTGCGGAAGCTCGTAGGTCTGACAGGGCAATCAGGGAGCACACGGCGCTCAAGCGGACATCGCCCGCCCCGAACTTCCACGGCGTAACCGGTGTGCTGTCGAGCGTGACTTGTCCAGTTGCGCACGATCCTTGACCCTTTTGCAGAAAAGGCCTCTCCGTTTTGCCTTCGAGCAAGCTTACACTCAACACATCTTACAGGTGCAGCCCAAAGCCAGGATAGCCAGGAACCTGAAGGCTAGGCCGTCCGTGGGAAGGTGTCAACAGTGGTGTCAGAGTGGTGTCAGTGAGAACGGAGGATGCTCTATGTGACCTCGCGCAGTGACAGGGTAGCGGCTAGACTCGAATCGCAGCGGTCCGCAGTTTAGACCCAACGAGCTGGTCGACAAGCACAGAGCTGGCACCCGCCTGGCACCCCCCATCCCCCCTACCCCCCCTGGTCGTGCGAGGGGTCCGGCAACTGCCAGCGCCGAAGCGATTTTGTGAACCGAGTTTCCCCGAGGCAATTTTGCGCGCGCCCAGGTCGCCATCTCATGTGGGCACGGAGGGCTCCCCGAAAACACGAAGGGCCAGGGTTTCCCCCAGCCCTCCAGGGTCCCCGCCATGGCACCAGCGTCTAGAATCAGCTTCCTTTCAACGGCTTGTGAGGTGCCAACTGATACACCATCAGCGGACATCGAAGTCCCCAGAGAAGTAACCATTGGCTACATCATTTTAGGAAGAATTGCCTCGGTGGTCAAGGGAAAGTGCCGACGCTCTGCGGGGCACAAGCTTGACACCAACATCTGCAGGTATCTGATTTGATGAGTGGATAGGATAGTGGTGCTGACACGCTATCAGCGGGCTGGGCACCCAATCTTCACAAGCATAACCACCGGCTACATTATTTTAGGATGCGCGATGCCGCCTGGAAGCGTGTGCACCTGCCCTCTCCCCTGCGTCGCCTTATCCTGCCCAACTCCAGCAGAACCGGGGCGGTCTTGTTGAACTCCTACCCTTCACCGAGCCATGATCCAGGAGCTGCGCCAGCGCGAACCTACGGCTATCCCGCCACGGCGACTCAGTAGTTAGGAGATAGCGCCCACCCTTGCCGGCATCGCTCAGCCAGGGCCGCTCCTCCCCGGTGGTATACTCCTTTGTGCAGTAGAATAGATGTGTGTGTAGTGTCCTCGATTGGTCAAGCCACGCCGGAGCCGGGTTCGAGGAGGATCCCATGTGGAAGCGCGCCGGAAAAAACAACAGGCTTCGAGACGACGAGAACTTTACGTTCCTCGGCAAAGGAGTTGACTTCAAAGGTGTCGTCCGCTTCGATGGCACGGTTCGTATTGACGGTCGTCTCGAGGGAGAGATTCACTCGAAGGGCACGCTGATCGTTGGTGAAAACGCCGTGATCAAGGGCATCATTTCTGCCGGTTCGCTGATCTGCAGCGGCAAGATCAACGGCACCATCAACGCGGCTGAAAAGGTCGAACTGATGAAGCCCGCAGTCATCATTGGGGATGTGCGGTCACCGTCAATCTCGATGGAGCCAGGGGCTCACTTTCATGGCATGTGTGATACGGGCGCAAACAAGTGGTTCAACGAGGAGCACCAAGACCTCGACAAAGTGCATGACCTGGCTGCGCACCGGGGCAAGATACGCGCCCAAGATGCCCAGACGTGACCCAGCCTACCGTCATCCTTGGCATGACTGGGGGCGTCGACAGCTCTGTAGTCGCGGCGCACGGATCACCCAGCACCACTAAAGTGGACAGCCGCGCAGACCTACTCGCCCACCTGAGACATGAACCTCACGCCTGCGGATGTGGGCTCTTGTGTTATCCCCTTCACAGTGGTCAGGCTGAACTCGCGTGCGATGTCGCGTTGGCTGGCGGGGTGGTTTTGGGTATGAGATAGCCGCTGACAGGCACAAGAATGGACACATCATGCAGGTGAGTGAGTCACGGAACCGGAGGCAGATATGGCGACACAGCGGTGTCATTGCCCTGGCTGTCCAAAATGCGAGCCTGCAGGCGGACCATGCGTTCGTGAGTGGTTAAAGGACCGGAAGAGCAGTATCGAGCTTTGCTCTGAGTGCGCGGCCGAACAGTGGTAACAAGCGTAGCCAACTTACGGGAATTTCCTGTCCGCTGAGTCGCCTTTCCTGCCCAACTCTAGTAAAATCGGGGTGGCCTTGTGCTCACTCTACTGCCACAATTGATCCCACCTACATACCTGCGGTAGCATCATGGCAGAATCCCTCGACCCCAAAGACCTCGTGACCCTCGAAGAGCTGGCCTTCTCCACGATGTGGGAGAACGCGGCGCTGGTGGAGGTGCTCAAACGGAAAGGCAACTAGGGGGAGAGGGTCTCCAGTAACGGATGCGAGGCCCGGCCCTCGTGTACTCAGTATCAAACCACTCTTCTTTCGCGAGTCCAAGACAATATCACTCTCCAAAAGGAGGAATCCCATGGGTTCAAAGATTTATGTGGGTGGCTTGCCGTATTCGGCGACCGACTCGCAGCTGAATGACCTGTTTGCACCACACGGGACCGTGGAGTCGGCTCACGTGATCACAGATCGGGGCACGGGACAGGGTCGAGGCTTTGGCTTCGTGGAGATGTCCACGGACGCGGAGGCCAAGACCGCGAT
>JACZQN010000096.1 GCA_022545705.1 Nitrospirota bacterium
GCCAAGGGCGTGGGCCCCAAGCGGGCAGCTTTGCTTGAGAAACTCGGTGTGCAGACCGTGGGGGATGCCTTGTGGTTCCTGCCCTGGCGCTATGAGGACCGCTCGGTGGTCATCCCAATCGGACAGCTCGCCCCCGGCGTGCAAGCTGTGGTCCATGGTGTCGTGCGAACCAGCACGCTCAAGCGGACCCGACATCGCCGCATGAGCATCTTGGACATCGCGCTCGAGGACGGGACTGGGGCCATGCACGGCGTCTTCTTCAACCAACCGTATCTAGAAACACTACTGAAGCCCGGCGTCCACGTGATGTTGAGCGGACGAGTGTCAGTGGGCCGGAGGGGATGGACGGAATTACAGATGGATGCGCCGCAGTATGAGGTGCTGGGCGAGGCGGATGAGATGCCGCTCCATGTCGGCCGAATCGTGCCCATTTACCATGAGACCAAGGGGTTCACGTCCCGGCAGCTGCGTACGCTCCTGATGGGGCTGTTGGAGCAGTACCTCAGCGATCTGGAAGAGATTTTTCCTGAGCCCATTCGTGATCGGTGCGGGCTCCCCAGGATTCAAACGGCAGTCTCGGAGGTGCATTTTCCTCCCGCGCAGACGGACCGGGACGCGCTCGACCGCGGGGGCACTCGGGGTCGTCGTCGGCTCGCGTTCGAAGAATTCTTTTTGCTGGAGCTGGCGCTCGCCGTACGGCAACGGTCGGTGAAGGACGAGAGCAAAGGGATCCGCTTCAACACGCGGACCCCACTGGTCGCCCGCCTCCGGGGCCTGCTCCCATTCCGGCTGACACCCGCGCAGGAGCGTGTGCTGTCGGAAATCCTGGCCGACATGGCCGCGCCTCGCCCCACGAATCGCCTCCTCCAGGGCGATGTCGGCTGCGGGAAAACGATCGTGGCCTTCGCTGCGATGCTGGTCGCGTGCGGCTCCGGCTACCAGGCCGCGCTCATGGTGCCCACTGAAATCCTGGCGGAGCAGCATTACCTGAACTTACGGGGCCTCATTCAAGCGCTGGGGCTCAAGGCTGTCCTGTTGAAGAGCGGTCCCTCGAAGGGACGGACAGCCGCACTTCAGCAGCTTGCGGACGGGGAAGCCCACATTGCGATAGGAACCCACGCATTAATCCAGAAAGGGGTTCGCTTCGCCAAACTTGGCCTGGCGGTGATTGACGAGCAGCACAAGTTCGGAGTGCTCCAGCGGAAAACTTTGCTCGAAAAGGGGTATCATCCGGACGTGCTCGTGCTGACCGCAACCCCGATTCCGCGCACGCTGGCCATGACGGTCTATGGAGACTTGGATGTCTCCGTCATCGACACCTTGCCGCCGGGCCGCACGCCGATCCGCACGTTACTCTATCGCGAGGCGCAGCGCCGGCAGGCCTACCACGTGCTTCAGAACGAGGTGCGGGCTGGGCACCAGGTTTATATTGTGTACCCTCTGGTGGAGGAATCCGAGAAGATAGACCTTCAAGCTGCGATCCAAGCGGCGGAGCGGTTGCAGACCAAGGAATTTAAGTCCCTCAGGGTAGGGCTGCTACATGGTCGGATGAACGCACGCGACAAGGAACGTACGATGGCCGCCTTCAAAGCGCGGGAGATCGACATCCTGGTATCCACAACGGTCGTCGAGGTGGGGGTGGATGTGTCGAATGCCACGGTGATGCTCGTGGAGCACGCGGAACGGTTTGGTCTCGCCCAGCTCCATCAGCTGCGAGGCCGCGTGGGCCGGAGCGTGCAGCAATCCTACTGCTTGCTGGTCATGTCGAAAGCGGCGGATCGTGGGGTGGAGGGTCGGCGTGGGGCGGAAATGGGGACTTCAGCCCGGCTCCGGTTGGAAGCGTTATTGAATTCGAGCGATGGCTTCGTGATCGCGGAAGAAGACCTTCGTATCCGAGGGCCCGGCGAGTTCCTTGGCGTACGGCAATGGGGCCTGCCCGAGTTTCGCGCAGCGAATCTCGTACGAGACGGAGCGATCCTGGCGGAGGCGAGGAAAGAGGCGTTTGCATGCCTCGCGGGTGATCCTCAACTGAGGGTACCAGCGCACCAAGCGCTGCGTGCTGCCATGATGCGGCGCTGGCAAAGCAAGTTAGCCCTCGGTTCGGTGAGCTGAGAGGAAGGGCGGACGCGGTGGGGATTCTGCAGCGCGTCAAGCATGACCTGAAGGCTGGCTGGGCGGCCATGCGGTATGGAACGGCACAGGCTGCCAGCCGCGCGCTGGAAGAAGCCGAACTCCTGCAACTTCGGCTGGAACTGCGCAAGCTGGATGAACGGATCAGGGAGCTTTACGGGGACATCGGTGAGCGGGCCATCGCGGTCCATGAGCGGAGTGAGCCAGCCGGTCGGGTGTTAGCCGACCCAGAAGTTGCGCGGGGCGTTGAGCAAGCCCTTGGACTCAAGGCTGAACGCGCGAGGCTGGTCGCGGAAATGGAGGAAGTGCAAAACAGCGGGTGATCTAGCCCACATCATTCATGAACACTTCTGCTGTTCACCCGTTGCATCTCACAGAGCAACGGGTACCCGGGATTCGCGGCTGCGACAAGCCTGCATGCGGCTGCCGCGACATGCAGGCGGGCGGGCTCGCCACTCAGTCCCTCAACGTACTGTTCCAGTACGCCTCGGTCCTTCGCGGCTCCACGCCGGGTACCCATTGCTCCCCGGGTGCAATGGGTGCAACGCTGCGCGACTCCGCGATTTCGCGACGAACCGCCATGAATAATGTGGGCTGGTAGCCTGCTCAACGGCGAGGGGCTCATGGTGCTGGCTGGGGTTGATATCGGTACCTTGACGTGCCGACTGCTGATCGCCCGGGTGAGTGAGACAGGGCGCTTGCAGGAGCTGCGCTCGGAGCGGAGAATTTTGCGACTTGGTGAAGGGCTGGATCGGGATGACGTCCTGCTCCCGTCCGCCATGTCGCGTGTGGTTGCAACCCTCCGAGAGTGGCGGCGTGTGATTGGCACAGCGGATGTCAAAGGAGAAGTGGCGGTTGCGACCCATGCGGTGCGACAGGCCAGGAACCGCGATGAATTCCTTGCGCGGATTCAGCGGGAGACTGGTTTTGAGGTGGAAATCATCGGCGGGGAAGAAGAGGCGCGGCGGACCATGTTGGGAATTCGCCACGGGTTATCGGCCGAGGTCTCCAGTGTGCTGGGACTTGACATCGGCGGCGGGAGTACGGAATTCGTGTATGATTGTCCCGGGCGCGTTTCCGTTGTCCATTCGATCGAGTTAGGCGTGGTTCGTCTGACTGAGACGGTGCTCACGCGTGACCCGCCAACGTCCGACGAGGTTGCCACTGCGCGTGAGCTCATCCGCAAGCAGACAGCAGAGGCCCAGGCCCGACTCGGCGACGTCGGAGACACGCTGTGTGTCGGCACCGCGGGGACTATTACGACGTTAGCAGCCATGGCCCAGCAGTTGCCCCGCTATCAGGCCGCGCGAATTCATAACTACCGCTTGACCCTGGATGCGGTGCGAGATCTGGAGGAGGACCTTCTGCGTCGGACACACGCGCAGCGCCAAGGCTTACCGGGATTGGAGCCCGGACGGGAAGACGTCATTGCTGCCGGCACGCTGATTTTGCGGGGAACCATGGAGACGTTCAGCTTCGCAGCGGTTCTGGTGAGCGACCTGGGGCTCCGCGAAGGGATAGTGTTGGACCTCGCGGCCCGCCTTGGGAGGCCCGTAACGCATCACGCATAACGCATCACGCTTTACGGTCGTTAGCGCTGTGAGTACCACCGAAACCCCTTTGTTTCTCGGAAGGACGGGCGGGGAGCGCCTCCAGGTTTCTCAAGGAGCAGGACTTTAAAATCCCAGAGACCAAACCAGGCTGGATCGCTGATCTCGTGGTAATGACAGCCCATCAGTTTGGGAAGTATGGGGCCCAGCGCTTCGGTCAGCTCTCGTTCCGTGTACGCACGAATTGAGAAGGGTTTGCCCTCTGCTTCACAGAAGCGCTGGATGCTATAGGTCGCGCCGGTGCAGAGGAGACGGATGTCCGGCCTGATCGCTAAGAACTGCGGCAGCGGAAAATATTGCTGCTGAAAGCCCATCCAGCGTGCAGCGTGCCGAAGGTGGGTGTACTGGACCTCGTATTCGGTGTGACCGGGTAACTTGACGGGAGCTGGCCACCCTGCCTCAATGCCGAATTCGATCAGGATCGCGTGCCCCCCGGGGCGGAGCACCCGCCACAATTCCGACAGGAAGCGAATAGGGCCAAGGTTGAACATGAACTCCTCGGGCATGTCCTGATCCAAGGGAAGCCTGAGCCGCCGGATCCAATCCACAGCTTCCTGGTGGATGGGCATGTCCCCGGTAGCGGACACCATTTCCCGCCGGGACAACTTCACGGGCGTCATATCCGCCAGATTTTCATTGTCGATGACGAGATCGAGACACGAGTCCCGAAAGGGGAGCCATTCAGCATTGGCCTGCGTGCCGCTACGATTCCAGCCGGCTTCGCCCGCCAGTGCGAGCTGGGAGCCCAGGAACGGTTTTGCAATGTCGAGGAAAACGTACCGCGTGCTCTGACGTTCCTCGGGCGAGAGTTCCGCCGCGATCTCGCGGGCCATATAGCCCAAGCCCCCACCAACCTCCAGGATGCCACGCGGCTTCGGTGTCCACCAACCAAGCTGACGGAGCCGACGGGCCAACAGGCGACCGTAGGTCATGCCTTGTAGCGCTTCGCTTGGTTCGCGGAACAGATGCGAAACAGTCGTCTCGATGGTGTCGAAGTGCTGATCCTCGTTGGTAATGTCGTGGAGGTGAAACCCCGAGAGGTGCTCCTCACCTTCAAAACCCTCTTTGCCAGACCAGCCTTCGCGGATTTGCTGTAGCAGCAGGTCCCACTTCGCGCCATGCCGATCCGCGGACGGGGGCTCTGAGCCAAAGTAACACAGGGAATATCCGGGCAGGGACCATCGCTCCAGATGCCAGCGGCCCGTCTGACCATCGGGGCCGCAGACCCAGCTCCCGTACTTGTTGAGCAGACCGCCCAGGGTGGTATGGCCGTCCATGGATGTCAACAGTTCGATCCCGGCACGGTTCAAACGTAGGAGAGGCAGGCTGTCCTCGAGCGGTGCCACCCACCATTCATCATCGCTGCGCTGGTAGGCCACTAAGTCGGGCATCCGCCAAGCTCGGAGTCCGAGTAAGTCTTCGGTCAGTGCCAGCGGCTGTTGGACCGTAGCTGTGGGCTTCACGTGTTCCTAGTCGAAATAGAATTATGTTTATACTTCAACAAATTCCATAGCATATCTAATGTTGACCATGAATGCATGACGCAGTGGCCCTTGAGGACATCGGCTGCGACGAGGACGTGCCTGTCAAGCCCCCGCCGAACCGAGACAAATCCCAACCCTGGATAGACCAGCGTGCAGGCGGCAAGACTACACGAAGGACGCGGCTGAGGCAAGGTACCGATTTGCTTGGGTTGCAGAGCGGTCTGCTCGTATCGGTGGATTCCGGTGGAGGATCTCGTTCATATCAGCACAGGGATGCGTGTCGGGACCCTCGACGCTCAAAAAGGTGTGTATGGTGACATCGTGAAGACTGGACCCTCTCTCATCGCCTTGCTATACTCTCTCCGGCTTCAGGACCGATTATGCGGATTCGTACTCGATTCTGTGCGTGTGCCGTCCTGCTGATCAGCCTGTGTTTGTTCCCCTGCCAGGTTCTGGCCTTCCGCATCGTAGATCCACACGCAGGAGCTCTTCTACGTTCTGGTCAGGACGTCACGGTCGGTGTTGACCTCGAAGATGAAACCGATATGGTCAACATGCAGTACTATTGGTACGCAGAAGACGAGGAACCGGTCGCGCTCCACCTGGCGCAGCCTGCGTTGGTGGCGACCCATTCCTCAACTCCACCCTATGGTGGAGTGCTCGCGGTGCCGGTAGAAGCTCTTGGTCCCATGAGGTTACTCGCAGTGGGGGAGGTCGCCAAAGGACGGTTGGCTGGCCGGGTGGAATTTGACGAAATCATCGTCCATGTGAAGCCTGCTACAGAGCTGATCGGGATCGAGTTCGATGTAGTCAAACCCTGGCGGCTGGATACATTGGGCAAGTTGCTGCAGGTGCCGGTGGTCGGTCGGTTCGCCGACGGTGTGGTGCGCCGCATTGGCGGTGCATCTTCCGGCAGCGCGTATCGGAGCTCCAACGAGCAGGTGGTCGAGGTAGGGTCAGACGGCGTCGTTCAGGTCGTCGGCAACGGGAGGGCCACACTGACCGTGGCCAGTGGGGGACAGCAAGGCGTGCTTGAGGTTGTCGTCAAGGCTGAGGAGGAACCGAATCAGCCTCCAACCGCGCATGCGGGCCCAGACCTGACTGTCGGAGGCGGGAAGAGAGTGGTGCTCAACGGGCTACGAAGCTTCGATCCCGATGGCGATCCGCTGATGTATGTGTGGACCCAAGTCAGAGGACACAAGGTCTCGCTGCTGGACCCGGGGACCGCCAAAGCCACCTTCATGGCGCCTGAAGTTTCTTCCAAGCGGCTCTTACGATTCAGCCTGCGAGTGACGGATATGAAGGGCGCCGATACGGTGAGAGGCGCTGATAGCCTACCGTCGCTCGTCAATGTCTGGGTAGTGCCGTGACCCTTGGGACCACCGAACGGGGGTGGGTCTTGAGGAGGTTGCAGGACGGAAGCCATTCATGCTAGATGAACGCCATTTGAACGTGATCGTGTGTCGTGTTTGTTGAAGGGAGGGGAGACGATGGCGAAGAAACGTAAGGGGAAGGTAAAACGGGCGTCGCGGGCGACAACCTCGAGAAAGACTGCCCGGAAAAAGCTCACGAGAGCCAAGCCGAAGCAAACCGAAAGGAAAGTGAAACGGCCCTCGCGTCGCAAGGCCGCCGCGAAAGGCCGTAAGCCGGCCCGGAGGCGAAAGGCGACCCAGCCCAAACCCCGTGTCTCAACACCAGCGGCGGCAGGCCCGGTCGAGCGAGCGAAATCCATTGTGGGCCAAGAGCAATCGGGACAGGATGAGCTGGCGAGCGACGTCGCGTTCGATGAAGACGAGGTGATGGAGAGTGATCTCACCGGTGACGTGGGGAAGGACGTGCCCGAGGGTGAAGAGATGGACGACGATGCTGATGACGATTTGCTTGGGAAGCCTGAGGAGCTGACCGGCGAAGAGGACGACTTTCGGTCCTGACTCTCTCCCGCTAAAATCCACCGCTCCCTGACAGTGAGCACACGGCTGTCAGTGTGCAGCGCGACTGTTCCGGCTCATCGAAGCTGTGGGGGTGGCTGGGGCATCCACGTGGAACGGAGAAGGAGATCTGAGCGTCAGCTAGGCATCATGAGTCATTTCCTGTTTGTTGCCAGCGCGTTGCGCGAACGCAATTCCCGCGAGAGCGCAGAACTTCAACTGGCCCATGATCTCTGGGGGCTGCGCACCTCGCTGATCCGAGACAATTTACAACAGTATCTCGCCGACGAATCCTGCGGTCTGGTGTATGTGGTCAAAGAAGGAATCTCTGCGCAGTTCAAGATTGTCTCCCAGATCCTGCCATTTGATGCACTGGACGAGTTTACTCGAGATGAGCTTCGGGCGGAGGCCCGCTACGGGTTCGTCCGGGTCAGGCTGCTCCAGCAGTGGCAATCTTCTCCCGAGGCGAGTCTGGGCTTGCTCAATCGGGTCCTGGAAGTCCCCGACCGGGCGGAGCTGAGCCGGCGTCTCAACCTGGGGATGCACCGACTGACGGAAGATCAGCACGATGCGATTCTCAAGGGTTTAAGCTAAGTCAACCCTCCTGAGCTCATCGAACTCTGCCCCCGGCCGCGCGATCGTCTCCCCGACCAAGCCCCTTCACATCCTGTGTAACGCGTGCTGAGCCGATTGTCAGCAGCAGTACCAGGGGGACCCCAAGCCCACATTATTCATGAACACTTTTGCTGTTCACCCGTTGCATCTCACAGAGCAACGGGTACCCGGGATTCGCGGCTGCGACAAGCCTGCATGCGGCT
>JACZQN010000022.1 GCA_022545705.1 Nitrospirota bacterium
GCAGAAGAAATTGCGCGGCGTCGAACGCTGTATCGAGGAGGGCGGGAGTTGCCCGACTTAGAAGGCCGAATCGTTCTGGTAGTGGATGATGGTGTTGCTACTGGGGCAACCTTTCTCGCGTCGGTGGAAGCGCTGCGAGCTGCTCGTGTTGGCCGCCTGGTGGCTGCCCTCCCGGTTGCCCCGCCGGAAACTGTGGGGAAAATTGCCAGTCGAGTCGATGACTGCGTGGTCCTTGAAGCTCCACATCCGTTTGACGCGGTAGGGCAGCACTACTTGGATTTTCGTCAGGTGGATGATGAGGAGGTCATCCACTGCCTGGAGCAGAGCCGACTTCCACCCGCAAGCCCGCCATAGCTTATATAATTCTCAGCCTCCATCGCGAGCAAGGATCTCGAAGGGAAGCGAGTGTTAGCCCTGATCCGATCCCTGCCAAGCTCCTCTCCCTCCTCTGGAGGGAGAGGGCAAGGGTGAGGGTGGTGCCGGATAGTGTTAGGTTGCTCTGACCGCTTCGTAGATCTGGTGTGAGTTTGGGAGTGGTTCCCAGTGCAGAACTCCCAGCGAGTCTTCCACGTAGACCTTGGTCCGCATGCCGTTCAGCACACAAGTGACGCCAGGCGTTGAGGTGAGCACCCACAGGGCTTTCCTCGAAAGGGATTCCTCGCGCTTTGATTCGGGGATCAGGGGATCGATCACGTTTGCAAGCGCAGCAGTCCTTTCCCTGCTTTTGATCGTGGCCTCCCGACGGAGTGCGCCGAGCAGCTTCAAGAGCTCCGGGAGGTAGCGCTCCCGCCAGGCATCCCAGCGGCCGCCGAGGTCGTCGGTGAAATGTTGCGTGAGAGCCCGCAGGACCTGGTTGATATGAGGCGCGATCATCTGGCTTTCGATCTGCTCCCAATGTTCCAGGTTCTGGACCGTCGAACGGATCCGCTTCATTTCCTCCGCCCATCGGAAATACTCTTTGGGCGACAGCCCCTGGCCGGAGGTCTGAATATGCGGGGCGATCTCACGTTGGAACTCTTGCTCGAGTTCGGCGACGGTCTCACACTGGCTGTCAAACGGGGCGCCTTCCGCGTCAAGCGGCAGTTCGGCCAATCGGATCATCCCACCGGTCTTTCCAGGCATGGCGTTCAAGGGTCGGTTTACGAGAACGGCCAACCCCTTCGCTTGCGCGAGCTCGAGCACGGTCTGCTTTTCTTCAGGACCGGTGTTCGGTCTCAGGGCAGCGCCTGACTCCAAGAGGTTCATCGGACATTGAAGAACTCTGAAATGATGCACTGCGCTCCCGATGCTCGCCGCCGCCGCACGGGCCGCTTCCACCATGCGGCCCAGCGACGTTGCTTCGGAGTCACCTGGTTCAGCCGTACAGGTGTTCGAGGACACCCCATAGTACTGGAGGCGCCCGGCCTCCACCTGGCTCTCAAAATATCGAAAGGCTGCCTCGAGCCGACCGTAGAATTGGTCACGCACGCTACCCAACTCATAAGCCCCGGGCTGGTCTTTACGGCGATGCGTGGCGTCCGATAAAAAATACTCCGGGTTGTGCAGGAGGCAGATATCCAGCGTGTCTAACCCCAGCCGGTCCAGCGACAGACTGAGTTGGTCTGCCAGAAACTCAGGGTGCAAGCAGTGCCAGATGCCTTCGCCGTACTTCACCATCTCGGGATAAGGGTTGCCAGCGCGCTCGCGGGATTGGGCGCGTGTCAGGTTCTGGCCCTGGACGTACCCGATCTTGGACACCACGATGATTTCTTCCCGCTTGAGATCGCCTTTTTGAATGAGCTCAGCGAGGACGCTCCCGATCAGGCGCTCACTCTCCCCGTCGGTGTAGTTTGTAGAAGTGTCGATCAGGTTGCAGCCCTGGCGAAGCGCGAGGAGCAAGGCTTCGCGGTGGGGAGGTTCGTCTGTACCGATCCGGTAGGCACCGAAGCCGAGACGGCTGGTCGTGAGACCTGTGGAGCCCAGTGAGGTGTATCCGTGGGCCAAGTTTCCTGCAAGCGTTTGGCTGCCGATGAAGCGCACGGCATAGGCTCCTGTGCCGCCCGCTGTGGCGTGACCTGGCAGGCGGACACCCTCGATCATTTTTGGGTGTGACGCCGTCTCAGCGCCAGCCCTTAGCTGTCTATGCGTGAGGGCTGCAACAACGGCTGCTGGATCAGTGATGGGCGTCTGACAGCTGAAATTTCGGCAAATGTACAGCGCCGGCTTGTGCTGGACCAGGCCCTTTCCGACCAGGAGAGGATGCTGTGTGTCGGGACCACCCACATCGTGGTGGGCGAGCACCCGGTTAGGCAGATAAGGACGGCTGATTTCGGTCCAGAGCGCTTCGTAGGCACGATCAGCAGGGTGGCCGACAATGGCCAGTTCCAGCGGCTCCGTGAGAAGGAGATCCAGAACGGCCAGGCTTTTCGCGAAGGCACGCGGGTGCTGCGTCATCTGTCTGCCGCAGGCCCGGAGCGCGTTGGCTGCTGCTTCTCTACAATCGTCGCGCCCGAAATGGATAGAGAGCCGAGCGAGCGCCGATGCCGCGACTGCGTTGCCACTCGGGGTTGCGCCGTCAGGACCCTCGCGGCTTCGCACGATGAGCGGCTCATGGTCCCCGGCTGTGGTAAAGAACCCGCCCTGCTCTGGATCGGCAAAGTCGCTGAGGATGCGCTCGGCCAGGCGTGCTGCCTCGTGCAGATACCGTTCTTCTCCTCCGGCTTCATACAGGTCTATGAGACCTTCGGCCAGAAAGGCATAGTCCTCAAGGTAGGCATTCAGGTGGGCCTTGCCGTCGCGGTAGGTGCGAAGCAGGCCGCTGTTCGGGCTTGCCATGATCTTCAGCAGAAAGTCGGCTGCTGATGCTGCCGCTCGCAGATACCGGGACTCACCGAGTACGCGCCCTCCTTCCGCCATCGCGCTGATCATCATGCCGTTCCAGGCGGTGAGGATTTTGTCGTCCAATCCTGGCGGGACTCTTTTGCGACGGGCCTCATACACCAGTGGCTTCACGCGTCCGATCGTGCGTCGGAGTTCCTCAGCCGAGATCGTGAGGCTTCGGGCAACCTCCTCCAACGGGCGGGGCGTATTGGGAATGCTTTTATGCTCCCAATTGCCGTGGTCGGTGATGTCGTAGTACTCGCAGAACCGGCGCGCGTCGTCTTGGTCCGGGACCGCCGCGCGGATTTCCTCCGGCGTCCAGACAAAGAATTTTCCCTCTACGCCTTCGGAGTCGGCATCGGTCGCGGAGTAGAACCCGCCTTCCGGTGATGTCATCTCACGCAGGACATAGTCCAGCGTCTCAGTGGCCACTTCCCGGTAGGCGGTTTCGCCCGTGACTTGGTAGCCCTCTACATAGGTGCGAGCCAATAAGGCGTTGTCATAGAGCATCTTTTCAAAGTGGGGGACCAGCCAGCGCTCATCAGTTGAGTACCGCGCGAAGCCGCCGCCTATGTGATCGTACATCCCGCCAGCCGCCATGGCATCAAGGGTTCTGCGGACCATGACCAGGGTGTGCGAATCCTGTGTCCGATGATAGCGTCGCAGCAGAAAGGATAAAGCCGTGGCCGGCGGAAACTTCGGTGCGGTTCCAAACCCACCGAAGCGCGGGTCGAACTCCTGCGCGAACTGGGCCACAGCCGCCGCCAGCTCGGGTTCACCCACTGACATGGGAGCCGCGATCCGCGTCGAGTCTTTCAGCCGGGCGGTCAATTGCCCTGCCTGCCGGCGCAGCCCTTGGGCATCCTGGCGCCAGGATTCCGCCACCTTCTTGAGCACGGATGCAAAGCCTGGGCGGCCCCACCGGTCGCTCGGAGGGAAGTAGGTGCCGGCAAAGATCGGCTCCTGCTCAGGCGTCAAAAACACGGTCATCGGCCAGCCTCCCTGCCCTTGGTTCATCGCAAGCGTGGCCTGCATGTAGACCTCATCCAAATCAGGTCGCTCTTCTCGATCGACCTTGATGCACACGAAGTGCTCATTCATCAGCGCCGCGATCTGCTCGTTCTCAAACGATTCGCGCTCCATCACGTGACACCAGTGGCAGGCCGAATAGCCGATGGACAGCAGGATCGGGCGATTGAGTTGGCGCGCCCTCCGCAAGGCTTCCTCGTTCCACGGGTACCAGTCCACGGGGTTGTGGGCATGTTGCAGGAGGTACGGGCTCGTTTCGCGACTCAGGCGGTTGGCGGGACGGCTGGCGCTCTCTGAGGACATCTGCGTCAGCCTACCATCACGCAAGAATGATGGTCAACATGCGGTCCCTCCGCGCTCCGCAGGACTTCAGTCGTCGTGCCGGCCTTGTGATCAGACTTTGCCCTCAGGGAAAATATGCGATAATAGATAGAAGAGACGAGGAGGTCCGTTCACGTGCTCGATGAAGGTCCCTATTCGAATTACCGGATGACGGTCAGGCTCGCACTGGCCAATAGCCCTGGGGTGTTCGCCCGGGTCGCGACCATGCTTGCCAAGGAGGGGGCCAACCTCGGCGCCGTGGATATCGTGTCGGCTGATCCGGACCAGATCGTCCGAGATGTGACGTTCGACGCCAGGAGCGAAGAGCATGGAGAGCAGGTGGTCCAACACTTAAACGCAGTGCCCGAGGTCAAGGTGCTCTCCGCCTCAGACCGCGTGTTCCTCATGCACCTTGGAGGGAAGATCAGCGTCCACTCAAAAATGCCGCTCGTGACCAGGAACGCGCTCTCAATGGCCTATACGCCTGGGGTTGGGCGTGTCGCCCAGGCGATCGCCAAGGATCGGTCAAAAGTTTACGCGTTCACCACGAAGAGTAACAGTGTCGCGGTTGTGACAGACGGCTCGGCTGTCTTAGGGCTCGGCAATCTGGGACCGGAGGCCGCGCTTCCCGTGATGGAAGGCAAGGCGATGTTGTTTAAGGAGTTCGCCGGGATTGATGCGTGGCCCATTTGCTTGGGGACGCAGGATCCCGATGAGATCGTCCGGATCGTCACCGCGATCGCCCCCACCTTTGGAGGCATCAACCTGGAGGACATCAGCGCGCCGCGTTGCTTCGAGATCGAGCGGCGGTTGAAAGCGACGCTCGAGATGCCGGTGATGCATGACGATCAACACGCTACAGCCGTCATCATTCTGGCGGCGCTCACGAACGCCCTGCTGGTGACGAAGAAACGAATGGAAGAGATTCGAGTCGTCGTCAACGGGATTGGCGCCGCGGGCCTGAGCTGCTGCCAGATCCTCTTGGCGGCGGGTGTTTCACATCTGATCGGCTGCAGTGAGCAGGGAATCGTGCTGTCCGACGACGCGGATCGGCTCCGTGCCTCCCGCGATGATCTTTCGGCGCATGTTCGACGGGATCGTCCGGTCGGGACCCTTCAGGACGCCCTGAGGGGAGCTGATGTCTTTATTGGACTCTCCGTGGGCAACGTCCTGCGGCCGGAGGATCTCGAGCTGATGGCGCCCGAGCGTATCGTGTTTGCGATGGCAAACCCGGATCCCGAGATTGCGCCGGATCTGGCCGTGTCGCGCTGCCGAGTGTTTGCCACTGGGCGGTCGGATTACCCGAACCAAATCAATAACGTGCTTATCTTCCCCGGCCTCTTTCGCGGGGCCTTGGATGTGCAGGCGCGGGAGATCAATGAGGCCATGAAATTAGCTGCGGCCAGGGCCATCGCCGGGATCATCCCCCCCGACACTCTCAGCGAGGATTATATTATACCGAGCGTCTTCGACAAGCGGGTCGTCCCACAGGTGGCGCAGGCCGTGGCGCAGGCAGCTCGCCAGACAGGCGTGGCTGGTCGCCGTCCTAAGGGGACCGAAGACTATTCCCCTCCCAGGCTTCGCTCGTAGAGCAACGCCTTCCAGCCATCCTCTTCGCTTAAGAATTGGCCGACGATGGGTAGCATGCCGGTCCCGGGTACTTTGCCAGACTGGCCCAGACTGCCGTTCTTGAGCACCCACATCATCTCGCCCAGAGTCCGCAGGTTGTGGAACTTCGGGTTGGTGAAGTTGCGCGGCTGAATAGGAAGGATCTTTGCGGCACCGCCATCGCCCTTTCCTTCAGGTCCGTGGCATTGGAAACAGGTCCCGCGACCGAGGTAGATGACTTTCCCCTCGGCTAGGACTTCGGGAGTCGGCTTGAACGGCGGTTTCAAAGCTTTCGCGGCTGGAAGCTTGGCGGTAGGAACGCGTGGAATGCGAATATCAAACTCGCCGCTGGGCTGACCGTAGCCGGATGGATTGACAGCCTGGCTTTGGCCATAGCAGACCATGAGTGCGAAGAGCACGACGCCTGCCGAGGCGAGGGGCCATCGAGCAATCATGTTTCCTCCGTGTAAAGTCGCAAGATTTCTCCTTTCCGGAGCGGCGGAGTCTATCACATGCTTCCGCGACCGGACAACCGGTGGCCGAGGGTGCTGTGAGTGAGGTGGACTTATGCTAAAATGGCGCACTGTGACTCCGTACGTCGGTGCCGGTGGACGGGTGATTGCGCGAGACCGATGAGCTTCGACCCGAGAAGGATGGCTCGGTATCAGGACCGCATGCGCCGGCGCATCGGGGACCTGAGGTCGAAGAATGATGAAAGCCAGGACTTTGCCGTCGAGAACCTCCTACAGGATCGGGTGGACACGTATTTTAAGGCTGAGGAGACCTTGGAGGAAATCGACCGAATGTTGGGGCTGATCGAAGAGGAACTCGAGCTGGTACAGGATTTCTCCACCGCGGTCCGTCTGGAGTCCCGCCTCGAATTCATTGAGGATCGGTTCGAGGAGCTTGATAGCGAGATCCGGCAGCGGCCGCGGAGGCGACGCCGAAAGATTAATTTCGCCGATTTTCTCAGGGCAGCCGGAGGCAGCGGCCAGGTGTCCGGCTCGCGTGGGGAAATCAACAACGCTGTCGAGGCGTACCATGCGCTCGGGCTGGAATACGGCAGCTCGCTCTTGGCCGTTACGGCGGCCTTTCGAAAGTGTGCCAAGAAGATGCATCCGGACGCTCGAAAGGGAGATCGCAGCTCGGAGCCGGAACTGCGCCGCATCATCGAGGCCTACCAGTACCTCAAAGACAATGTGAGCATGCTGCAGACCGAACCGCCAGGAAATGTCTGACCTCAACGTTAACCCTCCCTGCCAAGCTCTCCCATCACGATCGAACACAATCCGCCGCCGTGCTGCGCTGTGGAATTGCAGCGGAGGGGTGAGCTGAGCGATGGGAAGAGGACGAAGAGGTGGACTGAGGTCGCAAGCGGCGGTTCCGCCTCGCCGGGAGGCTTATCTCAGGAGTTGCTTCACGATCTCCGCCGGACGGGCCAAGAGTACCGTTGGACCTTTCTCCACAATGGGGCGCTGGATCAAATCGGGGTGTTTGAGCATGAGAGCAATCAGCTCGTCGTTCGACAGGTGCTTTTTGGCCAACCCCAGTGTCTTGTAGAGATCCTCCTTGGTGCGAAGCACATCCTTCGCCTGCAGCCCAGCCTTTTTCAGAAGCCCTTTCAGCTTCCCTTTCGTAAAGGGGCGCTCGTAGTAATTGACGGCGGTGTACTGCTGGCCGCTTTCCTTTACAAGTTTGATCGCTTCACGGCAAGTCGAGCAAGTCGGCTTTTGGTAGATCGTCATCTTTGCCATACGCTTACCCCTTGGTAGTCAAAGACTTCCCCCATCTTGACCCTGTTTTCAGGCGGGTGTTAAATACAGAGTATTGACCGCGTACCACGCGTCATGTAAACGCATCCTGAGCCAACCTCACCTCATGCCGACAGCAGGAACCAGTTCGACCGGAGGCTTCGCCGTCGCGACATCCTCCCAACGCGCTCTGAGGGAATTGCAGACGAAGCGACGAGGGCAGCCGGTCTTTGTCGTGGGACATGTCCCGGACCGGAAGGGCCAAGAGGCGACCTTTGAGCTCTTTAACGTGCGTCTTGCCGTGGTCAAGTTTTCCGACGGGGTGCAGCTTGGTTACGATCCGGGCGAATTGCTGCTGCCAACTGAAATTGATGAAAAAGGCGTGGCCTATTTCGAAATTAGGCAATGTCAGAAATGTGACCAATACTTTCCACTGACGGCCGAAGAGCTGCACGCCGACCAGGAACGGACCGACTGCCCCGAGTGCGCCCTGCCGTGACCTAGTCCACCAGGGGCGCATAATCCAACGCTTTCTTCAAGAGACAGTCTCCGGCGATTCCCTGCAAAGACATCGGGAGCATCGCTGCATCGAGCATCCGAACCGAGACGAGCCGATAGCCGTCGGTCTCTTTCATAACCTGGGCGCGGAGGGCGTGGCACACCTCGAGGCTTCTCCAGATGGGATTTCTCAGAATGGATTCGGGGGCCAGCAAGGTGGTCTCATGAACCTTACCGCCTGCCGAGACCTGGGCGGTTACGCGCTTGCTGTCCTTCGAAATCTGTATGACCACCGCAAAAATCAACCGCGGATTGTCCTGCGCCGCGCCAACACCTACCGTGGCCAGCAGCAGCACCAGCCCGAGGACAATGCTGAATGGCCACATCCTTTTCGCGAACATCCAGCCGGTGTGTGAACGGCTCATTGCCCCCTGGAACGCGGGCGGAGCGAGGCTTCCGGCAGCCAGCCAATTCGGCCATCCGGCAACCTGACCTCCACATAGCGTTCGACCCCATCCGGATCGGCGCCAGGCACCTCCACCGCGTCCATCACGACGACTTCTGTGCCTGGTGGGACCGGAGGGCCTTTGCTCGTTGTGGCCCTAGGACCCGGCATCGCGAGCAATACGATGGGAGGCAAGCCCTGGCTTGCATCGTGAGAACTTGGCTGGACGATCATGGGCTGTGCGATGGGTGTGCCAGATGACATCCCTCTCACCGCGGTGATCTCGTTGCGAATTGGGGCAGAGCCCCCGTGACTCAGGGCGCTGGTGCCGATCATGTTGCTTGGAGCAATCCCAGAGCTGCGCTGTTGAACACCAATTGGCTGGTTCCAATCGGTCTGCCAGATGGCGACAATTCCTAAGAGGAGCACGATGGCTCCGACGGCTGCCGTGGCTCGTGGGAATGATTGAATCACCGTCGCGAGTCCCTCGCATTCACTTCTTCCGTAGTATGCCCACGGCGCAGGAGCATTTTCAAGCGACGGATGGAACGGCACTAGCCCGCATTATTCATGACGGTTCGTCGCGTTCCACCCGTTGCAATAGCAGCGCAACGGGTACCCGGCAGTCGCGTAGCGAGACAGGCGCGTGGAGCCGGGGGACTGGCTCCGCCGTCTGCGGCGGTGCCTGTCCCGGTGCGGCTGTCCGCCGCGCCAGTCGCGTGCAGGCCTGTCGCAGCAGCGAATGCGCGATTGCAGTAGAAGCGTTCATGAATAATGCGGGCTATATGATCAGACCCCAACCTTGAATGAATGGAAGTTCTTCCCTGGATGATACCAAGGGCTTGTGCGCACTCTCTGGCTAGATTAAGATGCCCATCGTAGACAGCAGCCAGGTACCTGATTCAAGCGCCAGAGGGAGGAGGACTTCATGCCTATCTATGTGAGCCTCATAAAATTTAGCCAGCAGGGGATTGCGACGATGAAGCAGCAGGGCATTGCCCGGTCCGACGCGGTAAAGCGGAACATTGAATCCCTGGGCGGGGAGTTGCTGGATGCCTACTATTGTCTGGGCGAATATGATGTGGTGGCTATCCTTGAGTTCCCCAACAACCGAGCGGCAATGAAGGCATCTGTACTGAACTCGGCGATGGGCCATATCACAATCACGACGATGCCGGCTGTTTCTAGAAGCGAATGGAAAGATCTCCTGCGAGAGGTCTGGGCTGGCAAGACGAAGCGGAAAAAATAACGTGAAGGAAGAAGTACGCAGACGTAAGAAGCAACAAGGGCGTAGGCCCAAGCCCACTGGCTCTGGTTCGGTCCATCGGGCAACTGCATCGCGTCAGCGCGAGCCGCGAATGGCTCACAAGCCAAGCCGAAACAGTACGCGGATTGAGCGCGACACCATGGGGAAGTTAGCGGTTCCCGCTGAGGCCTATTATGGCGTCCAGACCGCGCGGGCCGTCCGCAACTTTCCCATCAGCGGGCTCCGGTTTCCTCGATCCTTCATTCGGGCTATCGGACTCATCAAGTGGGCTGCTGCCACGGTCAACGAGTCGCTGGGCCTCCTGGATAAAACGACCTCAAACGCGATCCGAAAAGCGAGCCGGGAGGTTGTTGCTGGACGGTTGGATGGGGAATTCCCCGTTGATATCTTCCAGACCGGCTCCGGTACGTCTACCAATATGAACGCCAATGAAGTCATTGCCAACCGGGCCGCCGAACTCTTGGGTGGGACACGAGGGAGCAAACTCGTCCATCCGAACGACCATGTGAATCTCGGCCAGTCCAGCAACGATGTCATTCCCACCGCGATTCATGTCGCCGCCGTGGAGATGATTGAACGGCAATTCCTGCCGGCGTTATCCCGCTTGCACGGCTCCTTGGCGGCCAAAGCGCACGAGTTCGACCACGTGGTAAAGATCGGGCGGACGCATCTTCAAGATGCCACGCCGGTCCGACTGGGCCAGGAGTTTGGCGGATACGCTCGGCAGATTGAACTGGGAATTGCACGCGCTCGGCACGCCCAAGCCGCATTGAGCGAGGTGGCACTCGGCGGGACGGCTGTGGGTACCGGTCTGAACGCACATCCCGAATTCGCCCCGGGCGTGATCGCACTCCTGTCCAAGGAGATCGGCTGTCCCTTCAAGGAGGCGATCAACCACTTCGAGGCTCAGTCCGCGCAGGATTCCTTGGTTGAGGCCAGCGGGGAACTTCGCGCAGTCGCCGTGAGCTTGATGAAGGTTGCGAACGACATTCGCTGGTTGGGATCGGGACCGCGATGCGGGCTGGGTGAGCTCAACCTGCCCGAGACGCAACCAGGATCCTCGATCATGCCGGGGAAGGTCAACCCTGTCATCGCGGAATCCGTGACGATGGTTGCGGCTCAGGTGATGGGCAATGATGTGACGATCACGATCGGAGGGCAAGCTGCGAATTTCGAGCTGATCGTGATGCTGCCTGTGATGGCGTATAACCTTCTTCAGTCAATCGAGCTTCTGGCACGGGCCTCAGCCAATTTCTCGGTACGTTGCGTGGAGGGGCTGACCGCCAACGAGGAGCGATGCCGCAATTCGATTGAACAAAGCCTCGCGATGTGCACCGCGCTGGCGCCGGAGATCGGGTATGATGCGGCAGCGAACATTGCGCACGAAGCCTTTCGGACTGGGAAGACAGTCCGCGAGCTGGCCAAGAGCCAGCAGATTTTGCCTGAGGATCGCCTCAACGCACTGTTAGATCCCTGGCGCATGACAGAACCCGGAAAAGACGCACAACGCACTCCAAGCGCCTCCTGAGCGGAGCAGAGTGACCACCTCACCCCTCCCCCCATTTCAATTTCCTTCTCAACACGTCATAGTATGTTCGATCGCGGAACCGGATCAGTCTGGTGCGATGGTCGGACGCACCGATGGTCACGGTATCCCCGTGAGTCACCGCGACGCCGACCTGTCCATCGAACGTCGCCATCGCCCCCTCGTCTTTGCTCGCGAGCATGACTTCTATTCGGGCGCTGCCTGGAATCAACAGCGGCCGGTGGGTGAATGTATGCGGGGAGATCGGAGTGAGGATGAATGCCTGCACCGAAGGATTGATGATCGGTCCGCCGGCAGAAAGTGAATACGCGGTCGAGCCCGTCGGCGTGGAGACGATGAGGCCGTCGCCGCGCAGGCTGGTGACGAATTGGCCGTCGATTGAGAGGTGCATTTCAATCATTCGCGAAAGCGTTCCCTTGCTGACCACGACGTCATTCAGGGCCGTTGCTTGGGCGACATGTTCGCCGTGGCGATCGATGCGCGCACGCAGCATCAGGCGTTCCTCGAGGTAGAACTCCCCGGCGAACACCTTCTCGAGCGTCGGATACAGATGTTCAAGGCTGACCTCTGTCAAGAATCCCAATCCACCCATATTGACGCCCAGGATCGGAACGGCTCGCTGTTCGACGAGTCGGGCGGCATTCAGCATCGTCCCGTCTCCGCCCAGCACGAGGACCATATCGCAGAGCATCGCGAGCTGGGGTGTTTGAGAAGCGGCTGGTTCGCCGATCAGCGCAGCAGCCTTCCCGTCCAGCACGACTTCTTTCCCACGCTCGCGCAGCCACGCGACCAGATCTTTGAGAATGTGCGTGACGTCCGGAAACTTCGGTTTGGTCAGGATCCCAACGGTGTTCATGCTCCCCCAGTTCCCACGAGCCGAAGTCGGCGAGACGAGAGTGGAGTGATGGAATGGGAAGGTGGCGTGGATTGTATCGAGGGGGCCGATTTATTGTCAACGAACGAGGACTAATGGACCGCGATGGGTCGCATGCGTCGGTGGTGTGCGACGAAACGAAATTTCGGTTGTTGGAATGTCTCAAGGCCTTGACAGCGCGCAGCACGAGCGAATAGAATAGAGTATATTTTCCGCAACTTCTAAGGTCTTTGGGGGTAAGCCGTAGTAACCTAATAAGGAGGCAGGATGTTCGAACGATTCACGGATAAGGGTCGCAAGATCATCATCCTAGCTAGGGAAGAGGCTGAACGCCACCAGAATGACTATCTCGGGACGGAACACTTGGCCTTGGCGATTCTGCGCGAATCGGACGGCATCGCCATGACGATTATCAAGAAGATGGGGCTGTCATCGGAGCAGATTCGGCTTGAAATCGAACGGAATTTGCCTGGTGGCGGCACGACGATGACGTTTGGAGAGATTCCTTTTAGCCCGCGTGTCAAGAAGGTCATCGAGTATGGGGTGGAGGAGGCCCGGCTGCTCGGTCACAACCATATCGGCAGTGAGCATCTGCTGCTGGGGTTGTTACGAGAAGAAGAAGGCATCGGCGGGAAGATTCTCCGAAGTCTGGGAGCCAACCTGCTCACCGCCAGACAATTGACCGTGACGTTCCTGCGCAAAGCCTCCCCGCGCGAGCGGGATCGCAAGAGCAATACCCCGGCGCTCGACGAGTTCGGGCGAGACCTCACCCAACTTGCTCATGATGGTCAGTTGGATCCCGTCATCGGACGCAGCGACGAAATCCAACGGCTTCTCCAGATTCTCAGCCGGCGCACCAAAAATAATCCGGCGCTGATCGGGGAATCAGGGGTCGGCAAGACAGCGATCGTGGAAGGCCTGGCCCAGCGGATCGTCACGTCTGACGTGCCTGACAATCTCCTCTCTCGACGAGTGATCGCGTTGGACCTGGGCTCGCTTGTCGCCGGAACAAAGTATCGGGGGCAATTCGAGGAACGGCTGAAAGTCGTGATGAAAGAGATCGTGCAGGCCGGCAACATCATTATCTTCATCGACGAATTGCACACGCTCGTCGGGGCGGGGGCCGCAGAGGGGTCGATCGATGCGTCCAACATGCTGAAACCGGCGCTCGCGCGCGGCGAAATCCAATGTATCGGCGCCACAACGCTGGATGAATACCGAAAGCATATCGAAAAAGACGGTGCGCTCAAGCGACGCTTCCAGCCCATCTATGTCCAGCCTCCGAGCATGGACGAAACGATCCATATCATCCATGGACTCCGCGATCGGTATGAAGAGCACCATGGAGTGGAGATCTCCGACGAGGCCGTCGTGGAGGCGGTGAAGCTCTCCGATCGCTATATTACGGACCGGTTCATGCCTGATAAGGCGATCGACCTGATTGACGAAACGGGTTCCCGGGCGAAACTCCAGGCCTATTCGCTGCCCGGAGAGCTCAAAGCGCTGGACCAGGAACTCAAGAAGGTGGCGAGTGAGAAAGAAGGTGCCATCTCCCTGCAGAACTTCGAGGAGGCGGTGAAGTTCCGTGAAGAGGAGGAGCGCCTGCGAAAATTACTGGATGAGTCCAAGCGGGAATGGAAGAAGACTCAGGAGCAAAACAAGCCGGTCATCACAAAGGAAGACATCGCATTCGTCGTGTCGAAGATGACGGGCATTCCGTTGGTTAAGCTTGAGGAGGAGGAATCGACCAAACTGCTGCGTATGGAAGAATTCATCCACAAACGGATTGTCGGCCAGGAGGAAGCCATCTCGGCCGTGTGCCGAGCCATCCGCCGATCCCGGGCCGGCTTGAAGGAGGCAAAGAAGCCGATCGGATCGTTCATCTTCCTGGGGCCGACAGGTGTCGGGAAGACCGAGCTTGCCCGCGCGCTGGCTGAATTTCTGTTCAACTCCGAGGACGCGCTCATTCGTGTGGACATGTCCGAATATCAAGAAAAGTTCACCAGCTCCCGCCTCTTCGGAGCCCCGCCCGGGTACGTCGGGTATGAAGAGGGCGGTCAATTGACGGAAAAGGTGCGTCGCCGGCCATACTCTGTGGTGCTGTTTGATGAAATCGAGAAGGCCCACCCTGATATCTTTAACGTCCTCCTGCAGGTGCTCGACGACGGCGTGTTGACAGACAGCCTTGGACGCAAGATCGATTTCAAGAATACACTCGTTATCATGACCTCAAATCTGGCCACCAAGCTGATCCAAAAAGGTGTGTCGCTAGGATTCCAGCGTACGGAGCAGGCTGATCAGAACAAGCGCATGAAAGACGAAGTCTTGGCTGAGCTGCGCCGGGTCTTCAGCCCAGAGTTCCTGAACCGGATCGATGAAGTGGTGGTCTTCCACCAACTCGAGAAGGAGCACTTGGTCAGCATCATTGACATTTTGGTGAAGGAGTTGAATGCGCGACTTCTGGAGCGTGGCATCCAACTCGAGGTCGGTGATGACGTGAAGCACTGGCTGATCAAGGAAGGCTATCAACCGATGTACGGTGCCCGCCCGATGCGACGGACCATCGAGAGGCGTATTGGCGATCCGCTTTCGGAGGAGTTGATTCGGGGTCGCTTTAAAGACGTCCGCAAAATTAAGGTGGTGCTGCGGGACGATTCCCCGTTATTCGTCGAAGAGGAGGTTCTGGCTGAAGTCTAACGAGATCAGGCTTTCCTTGCCATGCGGGCTGCCGCATGGCGCGCCGGTCACCCCTCGTCAGGGATTGGTGGATGAACGACCCTCGCGGATAGACCTCCGTGAGGGTCGTGCTGTTTAGGTATGGTGCTCGGCCAGGAGCCTGTCCACCCCAACCAAGTGTCCCCGGCTCAGACCCCATCCCGAGCGCGCAAGCTCTTTCCTCTCCTGACCCTCCCTCGGTTCAGGTCCGGTAGGCGTAGAGGGCTATAACCCTGAAAGAACCAGTGGAATGTCACCACCCAGCGCGACCATTCTCGGGTTAGAGACGTCCTGCGATGAAACCGCCGCCGCTATCGGGCGTGGTCCCGACCAGATCGCCTCTGGCGTGGTGTATTCCCAACACGACGTCCATGCTCGATTCAGTGGCGTCGTTCCAGAGCTGGCTGCTCGCCGCCACATGGAAACGATCGAGGTCGTGGTCGCTGAGGCGATGCGGAAGGCCGGGATCACCTGGCCCGACCTCCATGCCGTTGCAGTCACGCGGGGGCCCGGCCTCGCCGGGGCCCTCCTCGTGGGTGTGTGCTTCGGGAAAGCCCTGGCCTATGCCCTCCGCATTCCTCTGATCGGCGTGAACCACCTTGAAGGTCATCTGGCCTCGGCATGGATCGACGAGCCTGATTTTCCCACTCCCTGCGTTGGCTTGGTGGTCTCCGGAGGACACACTCACCTCTACCTCGTTGCGGCACCAGGGATGTATCAGTTAATCGGGAAGACCTTGGATGACGCCGCGGGGGAGGCCTTTGACAAGGCGGCGACTATGCTGGGTCTCGGGTTTCCTGGTGGGCCAGCGATCGACCGCGTCGCCCGTCCTGGGAATCCCCAGGCCATTCGGTTTCCGCGTCCATATCTCAAACAGGGGAGCCTGGACTTCAGCTTTAGCGGATTGAAGACCGCCCTTTTGTACTTCCTTCGTGATCAGGCGTCTGCGAAGCAGCCCAAGTCCGTTGCGGATATTGCCGCGAGCTATCAGGAAGCCGTCGTTGATGTACTCGTCGAGAAAGCGTTTCGGGCTGTTCGACGGTATCGCGTCGGATCGCTCTCCGTCGTCGGTGGAGTCTCGGCGAACTCGAGGCTCCGGGAAGCGCTTGTCTCGCGCGCAAGATCCGCCGGCATCCGATTGGCGCTCCCCCCCACGATCTATTGCACAGACAACGCCGTAATGATTGCTGCCGCAGCCCAGCAGGCCTATGCGCGAGGAGAGTTTGCTTCATGGGACCTGGAAACTGACACGGAGCTGCCGTTACCGGTCAACGTGTTCCCGCAGGCGCAGAAGCACCGGGCGATGGTGGCAGGGAGGCGGTAGGATTCCGGCTATCCACGGACATATCAACGGGCTCAAGCCCAGTCAGTTGATGCGACTGGAGCGCCTCTACCGGCGGCGTGTGCCTGCTGATCAGGTCATTACACCCGAGCTCACCAGAGCCTGCACAGAACTGTCGCATGAACTGCGCCGCGAGATCGGTCTGGTGATCACGAGGCGGGGAACGATTGAGCAGGTCATCGTCGGCAATGGCCGAGAGTTGATGCTCTCGGATGCCTCACGATACCGAGCTGGTCCCCGGTTCCTGCGCGGCGTCCGGCTGATTCACACGCATCTCCATAATGGGCCATTGACCCAACACAACCTCACGACGCTCGCCCTGCTGCGCCTCGATCTCATCGCCGCCATCGGCGTGGGCTCCAACGGCTTACCGGCCGACATCCACGTGGCGCATATTCTGCCCCCGAATCCACAGGAACGAGTCTATGCCGTGTGGGCTCCCTGTGCGTTCCACAAATTCGAACTCGAGTTCGACAAGTTCATCGAGGCGCTGGAGTCCGAGTTGGGTCGCGCCTCGGCCAGTCATGCGGTGAACCAGGGGAGGGAGGCGGCCATCCTGATCAGCGCGTCAACCAAAGCCCGGGATGACCAGGAAGAGCGCCTCGAGGAGCTTGCCGAATTGGTCCGCTCGGCCGGTCTGGTCGTGCTCGAGACACTGACTCAACGTCTCCATGAGATTCACCCGAAGTACCTCCTGGGGAGCGGGAAACTCAAGGAAGTGGTCATCAGAGCGTTGCAGCGTGGGGCTGGCCTGCTGATCTTCGATCAGGACCTGACGCCGGCGCAAGTCAGAGCCATTTCCGAAGTCACCGAGCTGAAGGTGATTGATCGAACACAACTCATTCTCGATATTTTTGCGCAGCGGGCGCACAGTCGCGAAGGCAAGATCCAAGTCGAGCTGGCCCAGCTTCGGTATCTGTTGCCGCGGCTGTCGGGAGGTAGCACCGCCCTGTCACGGCTCGGTGGGGGTATCGGAGGGCGAGGCCCAGGCGAAACGAAATTGGAAACGGATCGTCGCAGGATCCGTGATCGCATCGCCCACTTGGAACGCGAGCTGACGGCGTTTGTGCGCCAACGCGACCAGCGACGGGCACGCCGCTTTCGTCAGAAACTTCCGACCATGTCAATCGTGGGCTATACCAACGCCGGCAAATCCACACTGTTGAATGCGCTCACGGAGAGCCAAGTCCCGGTCGGCAACCGGCCGTTCGAGACCCTCGACACCTCGACCCGCCGCCTCAGGTTTCCTCGAAACCGCGAGGTCATCATCACCGACACGGTTGGTTTTCTGCGCGATCTACCGAAGGAGCTGATGGGCGCGTTTATGGCGACGCTGGAAGAACTGCATGACGCAGACCTGCTCTTGCACGTGGTGGATGCGAGTTGCACGTCCTTCGACATGCAGATCAAGGCAGTCGAAACGACTCTCTCTGAACTCGAGCTGGATCAGATTCCTCGCGTGTTGGTGTTCAACAAATGCGACCGGCTGGCTGCGGAAGAAGTTGAGGTCCTGCGTCGGCGCTATCAGGCGCTGGCGGTGTCTGCGGTTCGGCCCGCAACGCTGATCCCGTTGACCGACTTCCTGGCCGAAGCGACCCGTGACGTGACTCGTGTTCACCCGCCCTCTCAGCCGAAACCGGCAGACAGCCCGGCTCGACTCACCAGGGGCCAGGTCGAGGTGCAGTGAGCCTTCGGCGGAACTCCCATGCGTCATTCCCGGACACAAGCCCCACCCTCTTCACAGCGCCGCCCAGCACAGGCGCGGCGCGTGGCGCAGATCCTCACGTCCCTAGCACGAGCGATGCCTTCAGTGCGTGTTGAGCTGACCCATGCGACGGCACTCGAACTCCTGATTGCCACGATCCTGTCGGCCCAATCGACGGACCAGCGGGTGAACCTCGTGACGAGGAGTCTGTTCCGGCGATACCCGACGGTCCACGACTACGCGAGCGCGAACCCCCGCGAACTGGAGGAGTTCATTCGATCAACGGGTTTTTTCAGGAGTAAAGCCCGGAGCCTCATCGGGTGTACACGGGCCCTCATCGAGAAGTTTGACGGAGAGGTCCCGGACTCATTGGATAAGCTCGTGACCCTTCCTGGAGTCGGACGGAAAACAGCGAACGTGGTCCTGGGGAACTGGTTCGAGCGCCCGGCAATCGTCGTGGATACCCACGTCAAACGAGTGTCCCACCGGCTCGGGTTGGCGGCAAGCGATGATCCTGATCGAATTGAGCTGAGCTTGCAACGGCTGATCCCGCGCCGCTCCTGGACTGCTGGATCCCAACGCTTGCTGTTGCACGGCCGATACGTCTGTCTCGCCCGGAGGCCCAAGTGCGATGTCTGCCCGATCTATGCTCAATGCCGATGGGAAGGGAAACGACCGCGATGATTCGAAGCATGACCGGCTATGGAAGACGCGAAACGAAGTGGGAGCGCGGCTCGATCACGGCTGAGGTGCGCTCTGTCAATCACCGATTTTGCGAAGTGGTCATGCGATTACCCAAAGGACTGGCCGCTTCGGAAAAGGATCTCAGGCACGCGGTCCAACAGCGATGCGCACGCGGACGTATTGAACTGACGGTCACCGCAAGCGGCGGCGAGGAGGGCAAAACCGTTCTAAATCTTGACCGAACCATGGCCAAACAGTACTATCGTATTCTGCGCGAGCTTCAGCGCGAGTTGCGTCTCGGGGGGTCTGTCGATCTGGCGCTGCTTGCCGGCTTTCGTGAGGTCGTGACGGTCTCGAAGGTACCCTTTGAGGCCCACAGAATGGGCCGGGCCGTCAAGCGTTTGGTCATTGATGCCCTCTCTGATCTTGAGGCGATGCGGTGTCGCGAAGGGCGTACCTTGGAGCGTGATCTGCGACACCGGGTGGCGATCATTGGGAGGGAGATCGATGCTGTGAGCGCCCGGGCCCCTCTCGTGGTCCAAGAGCACTTCGCTCGGATGAAGGGGAGGGTGGAGCGGTTGATCGGGCTGGGGGAGGCTGATGGGGCACGACTCCGCCAAGAGCTCGCTCTGTTTGCGGATCGAGCCGACCTGACCGAAGAATTGACCCGACTTGACTCTCACCTTCACCAATTTACCCGAGCGCTGAAAGACAAAGGGGCGGTAGGGAAGACCCTGGACTTCCTGCTCCAGGAAATGGGCCGCGAGATCAACACGATCGGCTCCAAGGCTAATGATGCAGAGATCACCACCCATGTCGTCCGTGTCAAGGGGGAACTGGAGAAACTGCGCGAGCAGGTTCAGAATATCGAATAAGAAAGCGTGACAGCGTAGAAGAGCCATAGGAAGCAATGGAGCGAAGCGGATTACTATTTGTCACGTCCGGGCCATCCGGTGCTGGGAAGACGACATTGTGCAATGAAGTCGTCGCGATCGTGCCAGGCCTCCAGCAGTCAATTTCATACACGACGCGGACCTCTCGTCCTGGGGAAGTAAACGGTCGTGACTATGTGTTTGTCGAGGAAGCAGCCTTCCACGAGAAGGTGCGACGCAATGAATTCGCCGAGTGGGCGCACGTGCATGGGCATTTCTACGGGACCTTGCGAAGCACCTTGACCGAGATGCTCGAGAAGGGCCTTGATGTCCTCCTGGAGATCGATACGCAAGGGGCGAAGCAGATCAAGAAGATCTTTACGGACGCGGTGTTTATCTACATCATGCCTCCTTCCATTGAGTCCATCCGGACTCGACTCGAGCAACGTGGAGGAGATTCGCCAGGAGAAATCCAACGCCGTCTCCAGAAGGCACGTGAAGAGGTGTGGAGTTATCGTGATTACTTCTATATCATTCGGAATGACGATCACCAGGAGGCTCTGAAAGGACTGGAGGCGATTATCCTGGCCGAACGGATCAAGACCAAGCGCCTGGACATCGGATGGCTTGAAGAGAAGTTTATTCGTGAGATGGAAGACAAAGTGGGGGACCGATTGGGATCTAAGATAAACCAGGGAGAGGGCCATGATTGACGCACTTGCATTGTTGTCCGAGTACAGTTATGACCAATTTGATTCTCGTCACCGATTGTGTATCGTGGCGTCACAACGTGCGAAGCAACTGAACCAAGGGGCAAAGCCGAAAGGTCCATCAAGGTTCACAAAGGAGACGACCGTTGCGTTAGATGAGACCTTGCGTGGCCAGGTCGAGTTTGTCATAGGCAAAGACGCGCGCCTGGCTGCAAAGGAAGCCAAACGAGGGAAGGAAGGAGAAGTGGAACGGATGATGATGGACGTGCAGGAAGACGCTCGTGAAATCAAAAAAGAGCTGAGCGTCTACGTGGATGATCCCAGCGTGCCGAAGGAGCCTGAGAGCGACGAGTAGGGCGCCGCATCGTGACCAGTTCGTCGGACCTCAAGTTTCTTGGGAAACAGATCATCCTTGGTGTCAGTGGCAGCATAGCCGCCTACAAGGCCGTCGAATTATTGCGTGTCTTGGTACGCGAAGGGGCTGCTGTTTCGGTCGTCATGACCGAAGCAGCGACCCGATTCGTGAACCCGCTGACCTTCGAAGTCCTCTCCCGGCAGCCTGTTACGAGCAATCTCTTCGCAGCGCACCAGGAATTGCTGCATCTCACCCTCGCCGAGCGAGCCGATCTCCTCGTGATCGCACCGGCCACGGCGAACGTCCTGGCTAAATGTGCCCTTGGCCTCGCCGATGATCTCCTGAGCACGATGATGCTGACCACACGGTGTCCTGTGATTATCGCCCCGGCGATGGACGGCGGCATGTGGGACCACCCTACCGTGCAGTTACACACTGCGGTGATACGCCAGAGGGGTGTGACGGTCCTAGAGCCTGAGGAAGGGCTCCTCGCCTCGGGCAAAGTCGGGCGGGGTCGTTTAACCGATCAGGAGGCGATTCTCTCTGCGATCGAAGCACGCTTGAGCCCGCGTCGAGACTGGGTCGGGCAGCGAGTGCTCGTGTCTGCTGGGCCGACGCAAGAAGCAATTGATCCGGTGCGGTTTATCGGCAACCGTTCTTCTGGGAAAATGGGGTACGCCATTGCACAGGCCGCGCGTGAACGGGGTGCCGAGGTTATACTGGTTACTGGCCCGACAGCACTTGAGCGTCCGCATGGAGTGGAAGTGGTCCCGGTGCTCACGGCCGAGGACATGGGGAAAGCCCTCATCACGAGATTGGCTTGGTCAACCGTCGTCCTCATGGCTGCGGCCGTGGCGGACTTTCGCCCTAGACGCTCATCACAGCAGAAAATTAAAAAAGAAGCCCGGACAGGGATGACCCTCGAACTGGAACCGACACCCGACATTTTGGAGACCCTCGCCAAGCAACGCAGCAGCCAGGTCATCGTAGGTTTTGCGGCCGAAACAGAGCCTCCTCTTCGGCATGCCGAGCAGAAACTCAAACGGAAGGGAATTGACCTCGTCGTCGGGAACGATGTCACCGCTGACCAATGTGGGTTCGGCTCGGATTCCAACGCAGCCGTGCTGGTTGACCGTGACGGGCGTGTGGTCGAGCTGGAGCTGATGCCCAAACGCGAATTGGCGGATCGCATCTTGGATGCGATCCAAACGCTCAGTGTGTTTCCCGCCCAGCACCGTCCGCGCAACCATGAGTAGCGTACCTCGAGCACACCAAGGCGCCTCGTGCCAGTTCCAATTCAACGGAGCCGCATTGTTTGACCGTCGTCCCTGGGCCTGTTAGAATACGCCACCCGCCAAGCAGTCCAAACCATGGCCGCCGTGTCATGCGCGAGAGAGCAGTTGGCAAATCCGAGAAGTTTCACATACTCGTTCTCCACGGACCTAACCTGAATGTGTTGGGCAGCCGCGAGCAGGCGGTGTACGGCAATGCGTCGTTGAGGTCGATCAATACCGCGATCGCCAAGTTCGCCAAACGGGAAGGTATCTCCGTCGCAATCAGGCAATCCAACGTTGAAGGGGAGCTGGTGTCCTGGATCCAACAGGCCAAGGGTCATTTTCATGCGATCGTGATCAACCCCGCCGGGTATACGCACACCAGTGTGGCGCTTCGGGATGCCATCGCGGGAGTCGCCATTCCGACCGTCGAGGTCCACCTGTCGAATATCTACAAGCGCGAAACGTTCAGGCATCGGTCCTACATCGCCGGTGTGGCGTTGGGACAGATCTCCGGCTTCGGCCCGACCGGATACCTGCTCGGGATTCAGGCCGCAATCGACCATCTAAAAACCGCGCGCGCAGCGACATGATGGTTGCTCGCCGGGACTGTCACCGAGGGAGAGACATTCATTCATGATTTCCACCGCAGACTTCCGGAACGGCGCCCGCTTGGAATTAGACGGTGCACCGTACTACATCGTTGAGTTCCAGCACGTCAAACCTGGCAAAGGCGGGGCGTTCGTGAGAACGAAGCTCAAGAACTATAAGACGGGCAACGTGATTGACCGAACATTCCGATCAGGGGAACGGTTTAAGGAACCGAATCTCGAAGACCGCGAGATGCAATTCTTGTATGCAGCGGGCGATACCTATACCTTCATGGACACGGAAAACTTCGAGCAGTTTCCTTATGAGAAGAAGCAACTCGGCGACAATGCCGACTTATTAAAGGAAAATATGGTGGTGAAGATTTTACTCCATGAACAGGAACCCATCGCCGTCGAGCTGCCGATCTTCATCGAGTTGAAGGTCAGAGATACGGAGCCGGGGGTCCGAGGTGATACCGCCTCCGGCGGGACAAAGCCGGCCGTCGTGGAAACCGGTGCAGTCGTGAAGGTGCCCCTGTACTTGGAAGTCGGCGAAGTCATTAAGATTGACACTCGAACCCGCGAATATGTGGAGCGAGTACGGTGAGGAACACTCGGAACCGCTCTCGTGCTGCTCGGCCCGAGAAGGCCCCTAAACCCGCTCCGGTTGCGCTGAGCCCCATCCCTCGTGAACGGTCAACGAAAGGCACATTCTCAAATAAAATCCATGCCTTGAGAATTGAACTGAATGATTTAATAGAGGTATTAAAAACTCACAATCTGACGGAGCTTCAGATAGAGTCCGGCGGCCAGCGCATCCACCTCCGGCGTGAAACCGCGTCGGGTCCGACCTTTGCGGTGACCGCTGCAACAGCCTTCCCGGTGGTCCAAGAGTCGCACGTTGAAAGCCTGTCGGTCCCCACCGCAGGCGAGAAGGATGGGTATGTGACGATTACAAGCCCGATCGTGGGCACCTTTTATCGTTCACACTCGCCTGAAGCTGATCCCTATGTTGAGGTGGGGGATATTGTCAAAAAGGGACAAATCCTGTGCGTCGTGGAAGCGATGAAATTAATGAATGAAATCGAGTCCGAAGTGGATGGACGGGTTGAGAAGGTTCTCGCAGAAAGCACCAAGCCTGTCGAGTATGGCCAACCGTTATTCTTAATTGATCTCGCTCCAGCATCCTGATTGACTTCTTCAGCACGGGGGGTCGACAGTGTTCAAGAAGATCCTGGTCGCGAATCGCGGTGAGATTGCACTACGGGTGATCCGGACCTGCAAGGAACTCGGCATCAGAACGGTGGCCATTCACTCTGACGTGGATGCCCATTCCTTGCATGTTCGGGCGGCCGACGAGCATGTCTGTATCGGGCCCGCAGACGATGCGCTCAGCTACCGCAATGTCCCGAATGTCTTGAGTGCCGCTGAAATTACTGGTGCGGATGCGATTCACCCCGGGTATGGGTTCCTCGCGGAAAACGCGCATTTTGCGGAAGTGTGCGAATCCATCGGGGTCAGGTTTATCGGTCCTACCTCTGAAACCATCGCCACGGTGGGCAATAAAGCGAAAGCGCGCGAAATCATGCTTCGGCGGGGCATCCCCGTGTTGCCTGGGAGCCCGGGCGAGGTTCGGAATGAGAAGGATGCCGTCGAGGCGGCCCGCAAGATCGGGTTCCCGGTGATCATTAAAGCCTCTGCCGGAGGTGGTGGGCGGGGCATCCGTGTTGTGAATAAGAAAGATGAGCTCGGGCGCGCGTTCCAAGCCGCTCAATCCGAGGCCAAATCGAGCTTCGGACACGAAGGGGTGTACCTGGAACGTTATTTTCTGGAGCCTCGCCATATTGAAGTGCAGGCGTTGGCCGACGACCGAGGCCGAGTGATCACCCTTGGCGAACGGGACTGCTCGATTCAACGGCGATATCAGAAACTGGTCGAAGAGAGTCCCTCACCGGCTGTCGATGAGCGGTTGCGGCGGGAGCTGGCGCGGGTCGCGATCGAGGCCTTTAAAGCGGTCCATTACCGCAATGCAGGGACTGTCGAGTTTCTCCTGGACAAGGATCACAATTTTTATTTTATGGAGGTGAATGCCCGGATTCAGGTCGAGCATCCAGTGACGGAAATGATCACGGGCATCGATCTGATCAAGGAACAGATTCGCATTGCGGCGGGAATGCCGCTGCGGCTTCGCCAGCAGGATATTAAACTGATCGGCCATAGTATCGAATGCCGAATCAACGCCGAATGTCCGGACAAATTTACTCCTTCCCCCGGCCTCGTTACTCGCTTCCATCCACCTGGGGGAATGGGAATCCGCGTCGATTCCGGCATGGAGTCCCAAGGGACTGTCTTACCGTACTACGATTCCCTGATCGCCAAGCTGATTGTCCACGGGCAGACTCGCGACGAAGCGATCGCCAAAATGCGGCGTGCGCTGGACGAGTTTGTCATTGATGGGATCAAAACCACCATCCCGCTCTACAAGCGAATTTTTAACGATGCGGACTTTCAGAAGGGTCGAGTGTCCACAAGTTTCCTAGATCGGTTTACCGCGAACCATCTCGCCTAAGCGCAGTGTCCTCCCCTGCACGCCGAGCCCCTTCCCTGAGCGGTCTATATGTGATCCTGGACTCGCAGGCGGCCCGTGGCCGCTCCCTCGTGGATGTGCTGAGAGAGGCGGCAGCTCACGGGGTGCGATTATTTCAGTACCGCGACAAGCTGTCGCCTTCGATCGAAGCGTACAGGGCTGCTCTGAAACTGCGGGACGCCGCTGCGGAGGCAGGCGCCACCTTCCTCATCAACGATCGCTGTGATCTCGCCCTTGCGGTTGAGGCCGACGGCGTGCACCTCGGCCAAGAGGATCTGCCTCTCCCGAAAGCCAGAGGACTTTTGGGACCCGGGAAAATCATCGGCATCTCCACGCACCAGCCGGCCCAGGTCAAAGAGGCGACGGAGGGGGGGGCGGACTATCTGGGATTTGGCCCGATTTTCCCCACGAATACGAAGCCTGACCACACGGCCGTCGTTGGGCTTGAGGGGCTACGCCAAGTCAGGCCACTGACTCACCTTCCAATTTTTGCAATTGGTGGGGTGACGCTCGACACGGTCGCCATGACCATCCAAGCAGGAGCCGATGGGGTCGCGGTGGTCTCCGCCGTGGCGACGGCGTCGGATGTGGGAAGGATGGTCCGGGACCTGCTGGCTCAAATCGGATAACCGGCTTTCCCAGTTCACCAACGGATGTGTTAAGGACGCCGTCGGCAAGGCGGGGATCGGCACGCACGCCAGCTATCACACGTTGCGGCATTCTTTCGCTACCCGCCTGCTGGAAGACGACTATCACATCCGGACGGTCCAGGAGCTCCTGGATCACAGGGACGTCAGGACGACGATGATGTACACCCATGTGTTAAACCGGGGTGGGGAGGAGGTCGTAGTCCGGCGGATGCGCTGACCATGGGGCTCAATGCGTCGTAGCCATAATGGGATTATGCTGCTCAGGGTTTGTCGGCAATGGTGCCCTCTGGAGTCCATTGACAAGTGCGCGAAAGGCTGAAAGAATCGTCGAGGTCGTTGGAAATCTGTATGATCGGGATATGTAGACCAGCGTACTCAATGGTTGAGCGGAGCGTAGAGGAGACGCATGAAAAGGAGGAACGAGATCGACACGCTGAGGTTCTTCAACGAGAAGGTCGCCGTGGTCGAAGGCCTCAGCTTCGCCGCCAAGGCAGCTACACAGCAGGTCAGGGCGGTGGTCGAGTGGAAAAGAGGGAAAGGCTGGGAATCCATCTACGTCGGTCCAGAGTGGGAGCCCATTCACGCTCTCGTCCTCACCCTCCGTTTCTTCGTTCAGGACAACGAGGCGATCTCCCTGCGGAAGATGGCGAAGCTTTATGGCCGACTTAAAATCGCGAGGGCCACGGCTGGCGAGTTCTTAGCTCTTCGGAAAGAGCTGAATGACTTCCTTGACAGCACCACCAGCATCTCGATACAGGAGGGGCGTCAGCTTTCCCATCGTGACGTGTTCCAGTTGTTCCTTTACGGTGACCTGGCGCACGGGACGCGCAAGAAAAGACAGACTGTCCAGAGCTTCAGTCGAACACCCTTCTTCTCCATAGTACAAGCGGATTTCGCGCGGACGCTCATCGTCTTCGTGCGGGTGTTGCCCGAACTCAAGCGTGTCAATGGGCGCGCCCTGCGGGAGATCCTCGGAACATGAGGCGCCCGCCGAACAATCGGATGCAGCTGACGTGCGGCGGCGGCGTTAGATGGACGCCGCTCGCAGCTGATTCGCACTGTTAGGCGTCCGCAGGCG
>JACZQN010000097.1 GCA_022545705.1 Nitrospirota bacterium
AGAGGAAGCAGCGCGCGCGCAACGGCAGTCCGCTGAGGAGCCGGAGCAGGAGGGAGCAGCAGCGGAGTCAGCAGAGCCTGAGTCGAAAATGGAGTCATCGCCCTAGTGCTTCGATTCGCAATTACGGTGACGTATTTAAATCCGTAAATTCAACGCCGGATGCTCCCTCAGCACGGTTCGACCCTTCGACGGGCTCAGGGTCCCGAGCCCGGTCGAGGGACTAAGGATGAACGCGAGTGACATGGTTCTGAGGTCCACAGACTCACTTCATACCTATGCTGATGCTGACGCGCATTGTATGCGATGCACTCCTGGCTTGGCCGTGACTCAGAGAATGGCAGGGAAGTCAGAACCCGGCCATGGGCTGCTCCTGGCGTCGGTCACCCAGCGGCGGGCCATCGTGGCACATCGTCTCTGCTCACGAAGGGTACGCGTTGAGGCACACACTTCTAGGGCCTCTCGGCGATCATGTCACACATCGTATTTCCCGAAGTCTTCAGGCTTCAGATTTTCCAGCCACTGATCGAGTTCTTCGGAGGCCTGTTTCCGGAGCACGTCCTCGTTTGCGAAGATGGGAGCGCTGGTCCGCAAGGCCAACGCGATCGCGTCACTGGGCCTCGAGTCGATGGCGTATTCAGAATCCTCGTACGAGAGGTGAACTTTGGCGTAATAGGTATTTTCCTTCAGGTCGGAGATAACCACGCTGATGACTTTTGCATGAACCGCATCCAGGATCGATTTCATCAGGTCGTGGGTCATCGGCCTCGGCGCTGTGACGCCTTCCAACGCAAAGCTAATGGCGCTGGCCTCGGGCTTGCCAACCCAGATCGGGAGCATCTCGGCCTGCTCTTCGTCCCGCAGCAGCACGATGAAGGTGTTGTTATAGGGGTCGAACATCAGGCCCCGGACTTTCATTTGCGTGATCATCAGGAACGTACCGTGCGAGCGTGCATGTGATCCAAACTCAGACTAGAAATTCAATCTATCATTGATCCGTGAGATTTGTCAACGAAACCAATGTCCTAAGATGGGACGTGATGTCTACGGCAAGGTGTTCAGATCAAAGGCCTGCCCGGAATGCTGCAAGGTCGAACAGGTCGCCACCCGCAGCAGGGCTTCCGCTGCGATGGACGGATCACGCAATCTGCTGCGATCCTCGTTCGGGTACGCCTCCGCCCGCATCGCCGTGCGTGTGCCGCCCGGGTTAAACGACACAGCTCGAACGCCGTACGCGCGAAGCTCATCAGCGAGCACCTGTGTGAGCCCTTCCACACCGAATTTTGAGACGGCATAGGCTCCCCATTGCGCGCGCCCCGCTCGACCGACCGAGGACGAGACCGTGATGATGCAGCCACTCCGTTGGCCCATCATGACCCTGGCGGCTTCACGCGAGACGTAGAACGTGCCAGTGAGGTTGATCCGAAGGACCCGGGCCCATTCGCGGAGCGGGTAGGTCGCGATCGCCGCCTGTGGCCCCAAAATTCCCGCATTGTTGATCAGAACATCCAGGCGTCCGAACCGCCTGACCGCCTGACGCACCAGGGCGCGCGCCTGGCGGCTGGACGCGATATCCGCGACGGATGCCAGCGCCGTCCCTCCCTGACGCGCGATTACAGAGCTGACCGTCCGAAGTTCTCTGCGGGTTCTCGAACAAAAGACGACGCGGGCCCCCTCGCGCGCAAACAGTTCTGCCGTCGCCCGGCCGATGCCCCGTCCGGCGCCGGTGACAAGAGCCACCACACCGCCGAGTCGACCCGAACTCTCTGGTGCGCCCGAAGCGTGTACGCTCAGACGTGCCGAGGTGTTCATCTCGTGCGTATACTGGATGGAGACGGGACCAGCAGAGTGAATGGGTTGCCCGGAGTGGACGGCGGTCCGAACCGGCTAGGAGGGAGGCTTATAGCGTTCTTGCACTAAGGACGTGTCGACCGTTTCTCCGAGTTTCAGAAAAGACAGCATTTGCTTCTTCACCAGCTCACGTCCGCTTTCTTCCCCCAGGTTCACCTGGTACTCGTTGATCACCATGACCTTCATGCCTTCCCATTCTCTCCAGCAAGGCTTGCAGACGTTCGCCTTGATCTGTCCTTCCAGCCGACCTAGAAAGAGTGGGTCAGTGATCGGTTCCCCGGCCTTTCCGCATTTGACGCACTGGACTTCAGCCATGCTCTCGGCCCTCCTGGTCTCGGTCGTATGAGAATCTGTGCTCCACTGATAACTCCATTGTAGCACCTGGTCGGTCGTGAAGAAAAGAGGGCGATGCGTTGGTTGACGGCCTCAGGGGATCGTGTTACAAGGGCGGGAAATTTCGCGGAGCAAGACCCTGCCCGGATGGCGGAACTGGCAGACGCGCCAGACTCAAAATCTGGTTCTCGCAAGAGAGTGGGAGTTCGACCCTCCCTCCGGGCACCAGGCGGGCAAGCCAACTGACTGACAGACCTGGCGAACCCTGACCCCACGAAAACCTCATGTGACGGTCCTATGAAGATTCGTAACATCTTGAAATATAGAGCGAAGTGTTCTCCATGAGAACATGGAGGGAACGACAACGCTGGTGCAAATGCTCGTAGGGAATGCCGCTTGACATGCCTGGGCGCTTGGCCTATAGTTCCGCCTACTCGTGAAATTGTCATCGGGAATTGTCATCGGGATTGGTCTTAGTCGTCCATCATCATATTATTGTTCTCTCTCACAAGGAGGAAGCTCATGCGTAAGGTAATTGCGTTGGGAGCAGTGATCTTGCTTGCGGGCGGCGTGAATCTGGCCATCGCCCAAGAGCGCCTGCCGCAGCACTCAGGGTTCGGGACAGGTGTGGGGGAGTCGGCGGGCACTGGGAGTCGTTCGCAGATCTGGGACAAGAGTGCCCTGCTGGAGCGGCTCGATCAACCTGAGACCATCATTGGTCGTATTTTTGCCATTGATCTTGCTCAGGATAGGCTCATGCTCGAGTCCGGTGGAGTCGGCGGCGCTGCTGGTGATGTGCAAGGAGGCCGAGCGGGTCACGGTGCAAATACCATTCAGACGCTGTACATGAGCGACGCATCCAATAGGACAGCGATCAGGGCGCTCAACGTCGGCGATGACGTCACCATCCAGGCCAGGGAAGAGATTACGGCCGCCCATCCCTTTGGCACGGGGAAGAAGTTCGTCATTGAGGTAACTGTGATCCGGACAGACAACACCATGGTCGGTATGGGTGGCTTTGGGCAGCATGTGAATCCGGCCACGGAGCGGGGAATCGTGACTCAGAACTTTTCCTCTCATGGTGGAATCGTGGGAGCCCTTCTCCCTGGCGACATCAGCACGGGCATTACGAGCACCGTCGGCGCCATCACAGGGACTGCACCCTGCTGGCAGTGCGCGCCGCAGCCGGGCTGGGGCGACAACAATACGCATGCGACCGAGTATGGTGATCCCGACAACCCGACTCTGACGAAGAAATAAGACCCGGTCGGCGTCTTGTCGCCGTCTGGCCGAGTCATGCAAAAGCCGAGGGCGCCCGCGGTGGGCCCTCGGCTTTTTTGTGTGCCCGCTCGCAGTCTTCGGCGTTCTTGCGGCGCTTGCTCCAGACCCATGGCCCTGGTACGATAGGTCCGGGTCGCGGAGGGACAATCGTCGAGATGGCCGCTGATGCCGGACACCAGGGAGGGAGCACGAAGGTGGATGCTGAATTGGACCTTCGGGGGGTGATCTGTCCTTACAACTTCGTCAAGACGAAATTGAAATTAGAAACCATGGAGCCTGGTCAGGTGTTGGCCGTGCTTCTTGATGAGGGGGAACCTATCCGCAATGTTCCCCGGAGCGTAAGCGACGACGGTCACACAGTCCTCAGTCAGGAGCCTGTGGCCCACTCCTACCGTGTCATCATTCGGAAACGCGCGGATTCCTGATTTTCTGCCTGCCCTGCTTTCTGACTCTACGGCGTTGCCGGCATCCCTCAACGATCACGGTCACTTCCCCGCGACTTGGAAGTGAACCGAGGGTCTTGAGCACCTCCTTGACAGTGCCGCGGACAAACTCTTCAGTTGGTTTGGTGAGGTCCCGCGCCAAGATGATCCGGCGATTGCCGAGTGTTGCGCGTATCGCGGCGAGCGTCACAGCAATTCGATCCGATGATTCGAAGAGGATCAGTGTCCGCGGCTCGGACTCCACGCCTTGCAAGGCCTTCCTCCTCGCTCGTGGTGGCTCCGGGAGAGACCCCAGAAACAGGAAGCTCTCGCCGGGCAGTCCCGACGCCGAGAGCGCGGCGAGCAGTGCCGACGCACCTGGGACCGGCACGACCCGGATGCCGTGCGCGAGCGCCTGTGCAATCAAATACTGTCCCGGATCGGCAATGACCGGGGTCCCGGCATCCGACACCAACGCGACGCTTTCCCCTTCCATGAGACGTGCGATCAACACGGGGGCTTTCTCGTGTTGGATGAGGCGATGGTAACTGGTCACGGGGGTCTCGATCGCGTAGCGTGTCAAGAGCGGCTTCGTTGATTGCGGATCTTCGGCAGCGACGACTGCCACTTCCCTGAGAATCCGCAGCGCTCGGAGCGTCACGTCTTCCGGGTTTCCGATCGGGGTGCTGACAATGTAGAGCGTCCCAGCCATTGGGCGAGTCGCTGCCTATGTCCCGTTCCGCTTTGCTCTCCTTCGCCAGAATGCCCCGCGCGGGAGCGCGGGGAGCTTCACTCCGGCGATTTTGAGTCGGGAGGGCACTGTGCTAAGATTCGCCGGTACCGGACGCGTCAGGGGGCGGTTCATGCCACACGGGGATATGGAAGTCAACCCTCTCATCGAAGCGCACGAGGAGTGGATTCGAGGGGACTATTCATTTTGCCCCAAGTGCGGAGGTGAGCTGGGTCGTCGTCTCATCAAGGCCTCTGAACCGGAGCGCCTGGTGTGTCGTGCCTGCGGGTTCGTCTTCTTTCTGGACCCGAAAGTGGCCGTGGGGACCATCGTGGCGGTGAACAGCGGCATCGTGCTGCTCAGACGGGGTATCGAGCCGGCCTATGGGAAGTGGGTGTTCCCAGGCGGATTCGTTGATCGAGGCGAACGGGTCGAGGAGGCGGCGATTCGCGAAACGCGCGAAGAGTGTCACCTCGTCGTACGGATCAGCCGGCTGCTCAACATCTATTCGTATCCTGATCATCCGGTTATTATCATCGTGTACGTTGGGGAAGTGGTTGACGGGCAACCGTCAGCCGGAGATGAGACGTTAGAGGTACAAGCCTTCCAACACGCGGCCATTCCGTGGAAGGAGTTGGCCTTCCCCAGTACCGTGCAGGCCCTTCGCGACTTTATCGACGGGAGCTGACCGGGTCAGTACCTGTCGTCAGCCCCGGCGCTCATCCGATGACCATGCCCCGCGTTCCTTGACTCCCCAACTTTCCCGACGCTATAATCCGCGCACCGCAGAGTGATGTTTTCTACTGAAAAGTTGCGAGGATAGGCGAGATGTCGGCCATGTTTTTTGTGGCAACTTTGCTCCTGTATCTTGTAGGGACCACCTGCTCCCTGACCTATCTCTTGCGGCGTTCGGAAACCCTGTCCAAGGTGGCTCTCGTCGTCACCGGGATCGGATTTCTCTCGCATACGGGTGCCTTACTCGCCCGGATGATCGAGGCGGGGCATGTCCCGCTCACGAACTTTCATGACGCGATGTCGTTCTTTTCCTGGGCGCTGGTGCTGGTCTTCCTGGTCGTGGAGCTTCGCCATCGCATCCATGTACTAGGCTCATTCATCCTCCCGATCGCCCTCCTGTCGCTCCTTTCGGCTGCAGCGTTGCCGACGAAAGTCCCCACATTGGCCCCCGTGCTGAACACCGTCTGGGTTCACGTGACGCTGAGTATGCTGGGCACCGTCGGGTTCGCCGTCGCGTTTGCCGCTGGCGTCATGTACTTGATCCAAGATGGGCTTCTGAAATCCAAGCGGTTCAATCTGTTGTACGCCAAACTGCCCCCATTGGACTTCCTCGATCACCTGAATCAACGGTCGATCGTATTGGGATTCCCCCTGCTCACGCTGGGCATTATCACCGGAGCGATCTCCGCTGAGTTCGCGCGGGGGTCCTACCTGAATTGGAATCCCGAACAGACGTGGGCGCTCGTGACGTGGGTGTTCTATTTTGTGGTGTTGATGGGGCGAATCACGGTGGGGTGGCGGGCCAAGCGAGCGGCGTTTCTGACGATTGTCGGGTTCGCGGGCGTCGTCTTGACGTTGATCGGGGTCGTCATGAAAGGCGACAGTCCGGTCGTGTAGGGGGTCCGGGTGTCTGAGGCGATCCACATTCTCGTCGTGGGGTTGAGCCACAAGACGGCTCCCGTGGAGGTACGCGAGAAACTTGCCGTGCCAGAGAGCCGATTGGATGAAGCCCTGGCTCGACTCCGCGCCTATCCTGGGATCCAAGAAGCTTTGTTGCTGTCCACCTGCAACCGGGTGGAGGTGTATGTCGTTGCCGACCAGGTGGAGGCTGGCTACGGCAGTGTGCAAGAATTCTTGGCGGACACGAACTTGTCCATTTCGTCCGAGCAACTCAACCCACACCTTTACCGGTACACGGGTGATCGCGCGATCGCGCACTTGTTCAGAGTCGCCGCGAGCCTGGATTCCATGATCGTGGGCGAGCCTCAGATCCTCGGACAATTGAAAGATGCATACGAGGTTGCGCTACGCGCCAAGGCCAGCGGGGTCATCCTGAACAAGGTGGTCACAAAGGCGATCTCGGTGGCGAAACGGATTCGGACAGAAACCAAGATTGCAGAGTCGGCGGTGTCGGTGAGCTACGCCGCGGTCGAGCTGGCGAAGAAGATCTTTTCCGACTTGAGTCAGAAGTCCGTGTTGCTGGTCGGGGCGGGGGAGATGGCGAAGCTGGCGGCTCAGCACCTGGTCAACCAGGGTGTGCATCGGGTGATGATCACGACTCGCGATGCACACAGCGCGTCGGTCCTCGTTCAGCGGTTCAACGGCGTGCAGATTCCGTTCGATGAATTTCGAGGGGAGATGGCGCGCGCGGATATCGTGTTGTGCTCAACGGGGGCATCGCACTACCTCATCCGGACTGAAGATGTCCAGCAGGCAGTCCGCCGTCGCATGAACCGACCGATCTTTCTCATCGACATTGCGGTCCCGCGGAATATTGACCCAGCCATCAAGGACATCGACAACGCGTTCCTGTTCGATATTGACGACCTGGAAGCGCGTGTGGAGGAGAATCGTGGAGGACGGCGTCGCGAAGCGGCCAAGGCCGAGCGGCTGGTCGAGGAGGAGGTGGGTACGATCCTCCAGTGGATGAGATCCCTCCAAGTGACGCCGACGATCGTCTCCTTGCGCAAGCGAGCGGAAGACATCAAGCGAGTCGAGATCGAAAAGGCGATGAGTCGGCTGACAACACTGACTCCCCAGGAGCGGGGGGTCATTGAGGGGCTCGCCTCGGGCATTGTGAACAAGCTGCTCCATGGTTCGCTCGTGACGCTCAAGGCAGAGGCGAATTCTGGAGATGGGGCCATGTTCGTGGAAGCCGCGCGGCGATTTTTTAGCTTGGATGAGATCAAGTCTGCCGACGCACCAGTGTC
>JACZQN010000023.1 GCA_022545705.1 Nitrospirota bacterium
CATGGCTGCCTATTCGGTGGGTCCCGCCGCCGCGCCGGTCGCCACCCAGGCAATTGGCACAGCCGGGAGCGTCCGCGGAGCCGGGGCCCTATATTGCGGCCGTGGGCCGCACAGAGCCAGTTGCGGCCGTGGGCCGCACAGACCGAGTTGCGGCCGCCGACCGCACAGATAACCGGGGCGCGGGGGCGGGTCAAGCGGTTTGACCGTCCCCAGAGGCTCCCGCACCGGAAGGGACGCCCGCGCCGGCGCCGCGGCCCACCCCATTCAATATCAAGCGATCCGATGACCGATCCGCGGGTGCTCGTCGTCGAGGACGAGCAGGACATCCAGGAGCTGCTGGCCTTCAACCTGACCAAGGCCGGCTACCGGGTCGATGCGGCCCGCACGGGGAGGAGGCGCTGCGCCGAATCCGCGAGGCGCCCCCGGACCTGGTGCTGCTCGACCTGATGTTGCCGGGGATCGACGGCCTGGAGGTGTGCCGGCTGATGAAAGCGCAGCCGGAAACGCGGGAGATCCCCGTGCTCATGCTCACGGCCAAGGGCGAGGAAGCGGACGTCGTCGCCGGGCTGGAGCTGGGCGCGGACGACTACGTGACCAAGCCGTTCAGCCCGCGCGAGCTCATCGCACGTGTTCGGGCGATCCTACGGAGAGGCAAGGCTCCGGCCCAGAGCATCGAGCGGTACCGATTCGGGGACATCGAGATCGACTTCAAGAAGTTCGAGACCACGCGGCGAGGGCAGACCATCGAGCTCACCGCACGCGAGTACGCTCTGGTCAAGTTCCTCATCGAGCACCGAGACGAGGCCGTGAGCCGATTCGACATCCTCGAGGAGGTCTGGGGAGAGGACGGAGAGGAGATCGACTATCAGGTCTGCACTCGTATCGCAGATGTCTGCATCGAGGATAATCCCTTAGGAGATGAAACACAGGCCTACCCGGAACTTACTTGCGCCTGTGTTCCCGGAACAACCACACCACATTCATTTGACAGTCCTTCCGGTTTTGGGGAGGGCCCGAATATTCCGCCATCATCATCACCACCGATATGGCAGTGGGCGAGAACCGCGTCCTATTTGGCGTGGTCAACCGAGAGGGTATGCCGGTGCCTGGGACCTCGTCTGAGGTGGGCGTTTATTTCCTGGTCCCCGGTGAAGATGCCAGGGAACTGAAAGAATCGGTGACCGCCAAATTCATAAGCTGGCCAACCTCGGTGGGCGGCGTCTTTGCCGCCTTCTGCTTCCTGACACTGGTGCCGGCGGTTGGCGACACGATTGGGCGGCTGCTCGCGGCGGCCATCCTCGGTGTGTCGCTCCTCACCAGCCTCAGGATTCTGTTGGAATACGAACGCGGTGTGGTCTTTCGGCTCGGACGCCTCCTTCCGACCCCGATCGGGCCTGGGTTGTCGTTCATCCTCTTCCCTTTCGATCGGATGGTCCGCATCAGCCTGCGCACCATCACCCTGGATGTGCCGCCGCAGGATGTCATCACGAAAGACAACGTCTCGGTCAAGGTGAATGCGGTCGTGTACTTCCGAGTCGTCGACCAGCAAAAGGCGATTATCGAAGTCGAGGATTATATATACGCCACTTCCATGATGTCTCAGACCACGCTCCGCAGCGTGCTCGGGCAGAGCAACCTGGATGATCTCCTCTCGAAGCGGGATGAGATCAATTCGGAGTTGCAGCGGATCATTGACACGCAGACCGAGCCATGGGGCATCAAGGTCTCGGCGGTCGAGGTGAAGAACGTGGATTTGCCGCAGGAAATGCAGCGAGCGATTGCGAAACAGGCGGAGGCGGAACGCGAGCGGCGATCGAAGGTGATCCATGCTGAAGGGGAATTCCAGGCTGCCCAACGGCTGTACGAAGCCGCAAACGTGATGAGCCAAAACCCGATTTCTTTGCAATTACGGTATCTTCAGACTCTCGTTGAGGTCGCCGGTGATAGAAGTTCCACGACCATCTTCCCGATCCCCATCGACATTATCACTCCGCTCTTAAAAAGCCTTGAGAAAAAGTAGAATAATATCAAGCTGTTGAGTGGGATCTCCCCAATCGGGCCCCTGCTTGATTTTCCGCACCTGAGCCTTATCTATTAAACCTCAAGCCTGGAAGGCTCTGCTCCTCAAGAGCTAGGGCCCTGCGGGTGGGGGGACCTCTCCGGGGACCTTCCGAACCAAATGGAATTGTGAGCAAATCCGGCTCCCGGATTGTGCGAGACGTCGTGAAATGAATCCTTTCTCGCGCCTGGGGCTCTAGTGAGATAGAAAGAAGGGGTAGCTGCATAAGGTGCTCATACACCAAACTAGAAACAGTCATTGGACGAGCAAGGCCTGACCATGAAACAGGACGAACTGTTGTACAGCGTGCCAGCACAGGATCTACCCCCGGGGCTCGATCTTGATGCGGACGATCGTATCGCCAGCGATTTACTAGAAGATATCGAGCGGGATTCCATGGAGTCTCGCTGGAAGGAGCCGCAGCCGAAGGACGCGACCAGGTCCACCAAATGGGATGACGGACACGTCGCGGTGGAATCGATGTATTTCCGATCCTTCGGCGAACGGCCACTTCTGAATCGGGCTGAGGAACTTGCGTTAGCGAAGCGAATCGATCGCGGTTCGAGGGCGATCCGCGATGCGCTCCGGGCCGCGGTGAAGATCGCCGCCGGCATGCGCAAGGGGCCCGACTTGCAAGAGGCTGTGGGGAGGGTAAAGGACATCCGAAGGCTGAGTGGCCTTTCCGCCATCGCCGTGAGCGAAGCGGATGCCAGCTTAAAGACCTTCATTCACTTAGCCAAGGGGCCCGGGAGGGTCGCTTCGCGCAGAGTCAAGCAATTGGATTGCTGCCGCCGGCAAATCCGTGAGGCGCGCGTGGAATTCCAGCGTACGAAGGACGACATGGTTCGGTATAACCTACGCCTGGTGGTGGACATTGCGAAGCACTACACCGGTCGAGGGCTGGGGCTCATGGATTTGATTCAGGAAGGCAATATTGGACTGATGAAGGCGACGGAACGGTATCAATACCGGAAAGGGTTCAAGTTCAGCACGTACGCCACCTGGTGGATCCGGCAGGGCATTACACGGGCGGTGGCTGACCAATCCCGGACCATCAGAGTCCCCGTTCACATGACCGAAGCCTCGACGCGAATCCTGAAAGCCTCACGCAGGTTGCTTCAGCAGCTTGGGAGGGACCCGCGGACTGAGGAAGTGGGGGATGCGCTTCGCGTGCATCCTGACAAAATCCGCGAGGCGGTCCAAGCGTTCCGGGAACCGGTCTCACTGGACAATCCAGTCGGGGACCGAGACACCGCGCTCGGGGATTTGATTGCCGACCGCCAAGGAGTCCCCCCGGATGCGTATACCGCGCGCCAGGACTTGATGCGGGAGATGGATCGGGTCATCGGGACGTTGACACCTCGTGAGCAAACGGTCATCCGTTTGCGGTTCGGGATCGGCCAGGATGAGTCGAGGACCCTGGAGCAAGTGGGGCGCAACCTCTCTGTGACCCGTGAACGGATCCGTCAGATTGAGGCGAAGGCGCTCAAAAAATTGAAGGCCCCGCAAATTAAGCACCTGTTCGCCGGGCTTACCTGACCCGGCGTGGGACGCTCTTGAGCGAGGCCATGCGCCTCGCTTTTTTTTAACCGGCCAGCTCGCTTTCAGCCTGGCTTCGAGTATGAGAGAATAGAATGGTGACATATCCGGGTCAGGCCATGATCACACCGGCGCCGCGCTGGACAAGTCTCGCCACGCTTTCATGGGGCATTCCCCGGGCTGTCTTACTCCTCATGGTCTTGGGGCTGGCCTTACCGCAGGCCCTTGCCCATCGCGACACCAGCTCCGGTGGCCCGGCCTCTGACAAGGGGAAGTTATCTGTCCCTGGGGTGGTGAAAGCCGTGCGACCCTCAGTGGTCACGATCATGTCGCGCGGCGCGCCTCCGAATTCCTTCCGGATGCCGTCGCCGAGTGGCTCAGGATCCGGCTTTGTCATTGACGAGGCGGGGTACGTTCTCACGAACAATCACTTGGTCGAGCGCACCAAGAGTTTAGTCGTCGGTCTTGCCGACGGCAGGCTGGTGCCCGGTCGTGTGGTGGGGCGAGATTTCTTGTTAGATCTGGCCGTGATCAAAATTCAAGTGAAAGACCTCGTCGCTGCCCACCTAGGCCGGTCCGCGTCTCTGCAGATCGGCGATACTGTCGTGGCGATCGGCAACCCTCTCGCCCTGAAGGGTGGCTCTACGGTCACGGTCGGAGTGGTCAGTGCGCTGGACCGTTCGATCTTAGCCCCCAACGGGGAGACGCTCTACGATCTCATTCAAACTGATGCCGCCATTAACCCTGGAAATAGCGGAGGACCCCTGGTGGATCAAGCGGGCCACGTCGTCGGCGTGAATACGGCCGTTGCCCCTTCGGCGCAGGCCATCAGCTACGCGATCTCCATCGACGCGGCCTATCCGTCTATTCAATCGATGGTGGTGCGCGGGGAAGTCATGAGACCGAATCTCGGGTTTATCCCGGTGACAGTGACCCCTAGCATCGTAGCCAGCTTCAACCTCGACGTGGACCGTGGCGTGCTCGCTGTCCAAGTAGATCCCGCCAAGCTGGTCAGCCGGTTGGGAATTCAGAACGGAGATGTCATCACCGCAGTCGACAACAGGCAGGTATACAATATGGGCGATTTTTGGCACGAGTTTCTCCACCCCGGGGACCAGGACCCGGCCCAACTCACCCTTTTCCGGAATAACGCTCGATTCTCCGTGTTGCTCCCGCGTGTGCCGTCTTCGCGCGGTTCTCCATAATCACAGCCTTGGGTGCCTACTGAGACGGGGTGACTGGGAGAGCTGCTGTATGTTCGACGATGACCTTGGGAGCGGGCAAGCCGCGAACCCTGGCACCACGCGGGCCGGTGCCCTCCTGTCTTACGACCGCCTTGACTACCAGGCGGCGTGGGAGCTCCAACGCCAGCTGGTTCAGGAACGGATCGCCAATCGTCGCCCCGATACGCTTATTCTCCTCGAGCACGGACCTGTCTTCACGATCGGACGGAGCGCCAAGGAGAATCACTGGGGGGGCGACGAGCGTGCGCTTCGAGGCCTCGGCTATCCGGTCTATCGGGTCGAGCGGGGTGGATCTGTGACTTATCATGGCCCCGGTCAGATTGTCGGCTATCCGATTCTCCGTCTGAACCAGTTCTGTGCCGGGCCCAAAGCGTATATGCGTCTGCTCGAGGACGTGGTGATCCGGACTCTGGCAGACTGGGGCATCGCAGGTCGGCGGATCGAGAAGTTACCCGGCGTGTGGGTGGGCAGCGACCCGGTAGAGAAAATCGCGGCGATGGGTGTCCGCATCATCGAGGGGACAACGATGCACGGGTTCGCGCTGAATGTGTCGGTGGACTTGACGCCGTTCACCCTTATTCTTCCTTGCGGGATCCCCGGCTGTCGCGTGACTTCGATGGCTGCTCGGCTGGCCAAACCCGTTGACCACACCGTAGTCCGGGATCGGCTTATGGGGGTCTTTGGGGAGGTGTTTGGGCTCACGTGGATCAACAGCATCACCGCCCCTGCCGTGGATGCCGAGGCGGCTGAGCCAGTGGTCCAGGGTGGCGGTTGCTCCATCGTGATGCGGAGGAGCTCATGAGCAGTACCGCTTGGGACTCCGTCCATGAAATGGACACCCATACCTTCCGACTCGCTGTTGCCCAGTTTGATCGTGCCGCCGAGATGATGAACCTCGATCCGAACCTGCGACACCGGCTCAAGCTACCGGAGCGGTCCCTCATTGTGAGTGTTCCTGTGCGGATGGATGATGGGACCGTAGAAGTGTTTACCGGCTACCGCGTGCAGCATGATTCCTCGAGAGGTCCTTCCAAAGGGGGAATTCGGTATCACCCGGGGGTGAATCTGGGTGAAGTGGCGGCGCTGGCCATGTGGATGACCTGGAAATGCGCGCTGGTCGGGCTGCCCTACGGTGGGGCAAAGGGCGGGGTCCGGGTTGCCCCCGAGCGACTGTCCCGGAGCGAGTTGCAGCGGCTCACCCGCCGCTATGCGGCCGAGATTTTTCCGCTCATTGGCCCCGACAAGGACGTGCCGGCCCCCGATGTGGGTACTAATGCCCAAGTCATGGCCTGGATAATGGATACCTATAGCCAGCAGGTGGGCTTTGCGGTACCGGGGGTCGTCACGGGCAAACCGCTCTCGATTGGTGGCACGCTTGGGCGCGAGGAGGCAACAGGCCGCGGAGTGGTCTACGTGACCCTGGAAGCCATGCGGCACCTTGGCGTAGAGATTGAAAAAGCGACGGTGGCGGTGCAGGGGTTTGGCAATGTCGGGTCACATACGGCAACGATCATGCGAGAAGCCGGGGCTCGGATCATCGCGGTGAGCGACCATGCGGGCGCTCTCTACGATCCTAGAGGTCTGGACATCCCCGAATTGCTGAAATGCTACCGCACCGACGGGCACTTGCTGCTCCGTGATACCAAGATGGGAGAGCTGATCACAAATGAGGAATTGCTAGCCCTGGACTGCACGGTGCTAGTTCCTTCGGCGCTCTCTGAACAAATCACGGAAGAAAATGCCGACAAGGTTCAGTGCAAGATTCTCGCCGAGGGCGCGAACGGGCCGACGACCCTTGAGGCGGATGAGATCTTGACCGAGAAGGGGGTCTTCATTATTCCAGACATTCTCGCCAACTCCGGAGGCGTCATCGTGTCCTATTTCGAGTGGGTCCAAGACACCCAACGGTTCTTCTGGAAGGCCAAGGACATCCAGGACCGGCTGCATGAAATCATCACGGCGGCCTTTCATCGAACATTGGAGTTCTCAAGAAACCGCGGGGCCTCGATGCGGATGGCTGCGCTCATGAGCGGCATTGATAAAGTTGCCCAGGCTCACCTGGCGCGGGGGTTGTACCCATAAGAGGTCATTCGCAAAGTGTCCTGTTACCGGCCCGGTTGAGCGGAACATGAGCCGGGTAAGGGAGCGGTGATGAACTACGTGCTGGCGGCAATCGCTGGTGTCTGGATGGCTGATGGGCTGGCCCTCCTTGTGGTACCCCGTCAAGTGATCACGCGTGTGCGCGAGGTCCTGGCTGTTGCCCCTTCGATGGTGAGGTGGGAACTCCTTGCCGTGGGCCTCGGCGCGATCCTGCTCATTGAGACTGAAGGTTTTCGGTATCAGCCTCTCTGGCTGGTCGCCGGTTCGGCGATGGTCATCAAAGGCCTATTCCTTGTTTTGGGACCTGAGCGGTGGCGACACGTGTTGCTCGAATGGTGTTTGCGGCGTGAAGATCTGGACTACCGCTTTTGGGGATTGGGCCTCTGCGCGCTTGCGCTCCTGCTCTTAAAGGCTCTCGGCTGGTTGGGGAACCACTGAAGGATGGTCACCGGTTTAATCTTCGGGCTGAACAGTCTAATCCTGATGTTATTGGGGTTGGCGATGCTGATCGTTCCCTCGGAGTGGGGGGCGTGGATCAGACGAACGATGAAGGAACCTCTCTCGCGGTTCCTATTGGCGCAGGCGATGGTTCTGTGCGGGCTCCTTCTCCTGCTGGGCGGTCTCACAGATCCGGGGTATTGGCTGTGGGTCGCCATTGGTGCGCTGATGATTGTCAAAGGCATGGCGTGGCTCGGACTCTCTGCGTCGCTTCGCGACCGACTCCTGTCATGGCATGAGCGGTACCCGATTTGGACCCATCGGCTTGGCGGCGTGGTGATGATGGCGCTGGCCACTCTGCTGGGCATTGATGCGGTCCGAAGAGGCCTTTGAGTCTGACGTCGGCTGATCAGTGTTGCAATGGCTCCAGCCCGGCGCATGCTCACGGACGGTCTCTCTCTGCCGAATAAGGGGATTGTATGGATGAGCTGCCGTCGCTCTGGCAGATACACCGAGAAGCGAGCTGGCCGAAATTTTCGGATCCAAACGAAGGTGAGTTGATGACGTTGGATACCGTCATTAGTGGGTGCGTCACCTACTTCTTGGAGTCCGAAAGCGGGCTTGATCCTCAGCGCGTCGACATTCTTGGAAGCTGTCTGGTGGATCTTGGTGGGCACTTGGTTGGATTGGAAGATGAAGCCAGCGAATATTTTGAGCGGTTGCACCGACTCGGTGGGATGCTGCTCGAGGCACAGCGGCGAAGATAGCCTTGCACGACAGCGTGAGAGACTCTCACGTCTCCGCCGCGTCGGCAGCCTGCCTCAACGCGCGAATTGGCCGTGGAGGTCAAGCTCGACGATCCGAGAGCATGATATCGGGTGGCGTTGGCCGAGAGGAGACGGCGGGCAGGAGGTGCCGCAAGCCACGGGTTGACCTCCTGCGTGGTCACCCCGGACCGTGTTCGCAGGGAACTGAGTAGATTGTGAGGAGCAGGGGAGGAGCCTCGCTCGGGCGGTCTTACGAGTGTGCACCTACGGAGATTCCTGGAGAGTGATGCTCCATTGCACATTGGTTCAGGGAGGGGCGGAGCGTTCCTTGGCGCCTTGCATGTTCATATATCCTCGGATAAAATGCCGCGATTCATGCACCATCCTGCACGGCTGATCAAGGAGGAGGGACCGATGGAAGGGAAACGCTGTTCGCTGTTGCTTGCCTCGTTGGGGCTCGTGCTGATGATCGGGGTGTGGGATATCGCCGGAGCCGAGCCGTATGAGCTCAGCAAAAACAATGTGAAGGATAGCGAAAACCTTAAGAGCACCAATGTGTCTTTATACGGGGTGAAGCTGGGTGATCCGGAAAGCAAGGCCTATGACAGTCTGGTGAACGAGAAAATCCCGGGCGTGAAGGCGGAACAGGAAGGGACGTTCATCCTCCTGTTGGATCAACGCAGACCGACTGGCCCCATGGCGGGAGTTCGGTTGATCGACGGCCAAGTTGATCTGATCTTCATTAACAACCGATTCGCGTACAAGGCGAGGGGCATTTTTCGTAATGTGCTGAACAGTGAGAGCCCGGGCGAGATTCGATCCCTGTTGGGCAAGGAAGATTTTGGCGACGAAAATGTGATGGGCGCGGTGCTGAACTACGAGAAGAAGGGATTCCTCGTCAATTACCTCGGCAAGGACATTAACGTCGAATTCACCTTTCCCCTGGATTGAAGATGGCCGACCGGTGCGAACGGTAGGCTCGCGGCCTTCGGCGTGTGGGCTCTGCATCGGGATCTGGCTGGGGCCTCTTTCCGACGAGTGGAGGAGGAGGGCCTTTCCCGGAATTTCTTCCTCCAGGTAGTCCCCCTCCTGAGTCCCAACTCAAGCTGATTTCCGATCCCCGGCCACGATCGAAGGACGGCTCCGGTACGTGGATCTGGCTCGACAACAGAGGGACCTCCGCGCCGCAGACACGAGGGCTCGAGGGGAACCTGATCTTCACCCACATTATTACTGACGGTTCGTCGCGTTCCACCCGTTGCTCTGTGAGATGCAACGGGTGAACAGCAGAAGCGTTCATGAATCATGTGGGTTAAGACAGGCGAGAAGCTGTGAGGGTTGCGACGAGCTTGGCCGCTCCAAGTTGCCGTGAAGAACCCTGCTCTGCTGGGAACTCTGAAGGCGGGCGTTACAGATTGAGCGAAGCGCGGACTTTGGCTCCGCGTACCCCGCTATCGAGGACCTTATGGAAGAACCTCAGGAGATCCGCTAGATCGAGCCAGAATCCGCAGTTGAGGCACCGGGCGTAGAGCCTGCGATTGACAAGGGTGTAGTGCCGCTCCACCATCATGAACCCTTTGCACCTGAGACAACGGCCCATCGCTAATCCGTTGTGACGCTGTCTTCACCCTCTCTCGATCATTCGTTTGATACGACAGGCTTCTCGAAAGACACGAGACCTTTCTACCCTGTGGTTCCTGGCCCTGTCAAGCGAAGAGCGCAGTCTCAACGGAGACGGTTCAAAATCAGAGCCAAGCAGCCTGCCAACATGCCTCCGCCCGAGATGGTCATGGCGAAGGTCAAGAACGCGCTCACGCTGTCGGTGGCGTGCCTGTCGTAGAGCAGCTCCTGGGCGCCACCCTGAACCATGAGCACGGATAAGGTCGTCAGGCATCCCATGCCAAACCACCAGGTGAATGTCCTCAACTCGCTCTGTCCTCGGCCAACCAAACATCAACCACCGTCGGAAACACCTTCTCGTGGCTTGCAATCACTCTAACGTACCCCCCCATGGCTGTCAAGAAATGCTGCGCTCTTGAATCGCTGCGTCATCACACGACGGTCGGCAAACTCGGCGAGGGCAACACGGCTGCTCTGAAGCGAACGCGGGGGATCCTATCGGGATCAGGATTGAGATGAAAGTCAGGTGCGAGACTTCAGCCCGCGGTGGAGGAACACGGAGATGCTGCTGGCCGCATTATTGGCGGTGACCAGTCCTGGCTCTTCAGTCGCACCCGTCCGAAGGTGGAGCGGGGCGATGTAGAACGGTCCGCGTTTCACCCGGTAGTTTTTGGGAGGGTAGGCGAACGTTCCGTCTCCTCGCCCGTATACGATGGAGAGGTTGTGCGACTGGATATTGACAATTGCGACATCGGCGAGCCGGTCCCCATTGAAATCTCCAGCGAGACCATGGACCGGACCAGCGTCGGCTCCGGAATCGGTTCCTGCCTGAAATGTGCCGTCGCCATTTCCCAAGAATGTGGTGAAGGAATCCTTTTGGCCATTGATCACCAACAGGTCGAAAATCCCGTCATTGTTGAAGTCGGCGAACGTGACCGCAAGCGGGCGTTTGCCAGTTCGGTAGTCCGTAGGCTCTCGAAACGAACCATCGCCGTTCCCGATCCAAATGGAGACTGCGCTGCTCATCGGGCCCCCATTCGAAACGGCCAGGTCGAGGTGGCCATCTCGGTTCAAGTCGGCGAGGGCAACTGAGGTGGGAGTGTCCCCATATTCGTACTGGGGGCCCCGCGTGAATGAACCATCGCCGTTCCCGAGGAAAACGGCTATCTTATCATTGCGGAGCGCAGCGACCAGGTCCGGCTTGTGGTCTCCGTTGAGATCGCCGCTGGTCACCGAGATCGGAGACCGATACACGTTATACTTCTGTCCCCTACCGAATGAACCGTTGGCATTGCCGAAGAAGAGCGCGATCTGGTCGCTTCCCGAACAGGCCACGGCGAGGTCCGTGAGCCCGTCGCCGTTGTAGTCATTGAGAGCCAGGGATCGAGGCTGCTTGCTGACACTGAGTCGGACGTGGTCTCGGAATGTTCCGTCTCCGTTTCCGAACAGGAGCGAGAGGGAATCATCGCTGATATTGGTCGTGATCAGATCGGTGAAGCCGTCCTGATTGAAATCAGCCGTCTGGACCGAAGTCGGGTTCTTGCCGACGGTATAGGTTGCGAACAGATAGAACAGGTCCGGCGGGACGTCGGGTTCTCGAGGGGAGCAGCCGGCGACGCTCAGGAATCCGATGACCACGGCCAGCGCCCTGAACATCGTCCCGATGACCTTGATCATGGATGGAGCATTCACTCTTTGACGAAGATGAAGCGAGTATACAGAGCGCCATGAATATTTAGCAACTATCATACCCCCTGGTGGCGCTGTGGGAGAGGGCATCGGCCCGGTGTGGACCGCCACCTTTCCTCTGGAAGTATGTCTCAGGCTGGGATACAATACGGCGGTAGTGAGGAGGACTCAATGGCGGAAAAGGTCAAGTTTGAATTGACGTTGTACGGGGTCGCAGAAATCATGAAGTGGTGCATTGACAAGAACCACGGGCGTATTCCGGGCACGGATACCGAAGGATTCAAGAAGATGCAAGAGCTTCTGGCAGAGCGACCCCAGAGTGGTGACTACTTTACACTGGATCAGTTCTGGAAGAAGACGGTGGTCTTGGAGTTCAGTGAGGAGGAAGTAGCCACCATCGACCAATGTCTCTACGATATCCCGAATTTGGAAAGCGTCCAGCTTCCCCAGGTCCGGCACAAGTTCTGGCCGAAACAGCCTGCCTCGCAGTAGACCACGTACTCCATCCATTTTCTGCCCTGCCTGCCCTTCCGGCCATGGCCCGGGCCTGGGGAGTCTGTGTTCGGCAGCGCCTGGCTTTTGAGTTCGCTCCGCTCGTGGGCGCAGATGGGAAGCCCGTGCACCGGGATGAGGACAGGATCTCGGGACCGATCGGACAATCACAGAGGAACAGGTTGCAAAACGAAGGAAAGTGAGTGGTCGGGGAGGGCGTGATCCGGTTTGCGCTACAGCGTTCCCTCGCCTTTCAAGTATTTCCGAAATCGATCCATGAGTTCGTCGCCGAGCACCCCCACTTCCGGTTTCTTCTTCATGTACTCACGGATCTCCGCGAGGCGCTTTTCGGCTTGTTCGTTGCCCTGAAGCCGCTTGACCTTTTCCAGGGCGTCATCGAACGCGTCAAACGTGAGTTCTTGGTATCCGAAGCTCCGGATGCGTTTGACGGCCTTCATCATGGCTTCGTTGCGAAACTTCGTCAAATGCTCTGAATCGATTTCCTTGAGTCCCATTTTTCGCGCCCGCCGCTCGGCTGCTTTCCGAATCCCGCTTCGAACAAAATCCGGCGACGTTTGAAGGCGCTTCCACGCCTCATCGGTCCAGGCAATACGTTCCTTGGGCGCTTCCCAAAGCTGGGTCAGCGATTGCTCATCAATCCGAGTGACCGCTCGTTCTCGGGCTAGGTCTTCGGTATCCCGTTTCAGCATGTCAAAGACGAAGTCTTTGGCGATGTCGGGCGCTTGTGTGAGTTTTTCCCGCAGGCGGGCTTGCGCTCCTGCTGTCCACTCCATGGGAGGTCCGGCGAGTTCCTGGGCGTCGCCCATGGTCTCCACCTTTTCGAATAGCTCGACGTTCACCTCAAGATGCCCTCGCTCGAGCGCGACTTCCTCCGCGATGCGCTTAATCATGTGCCGCATGAACTCCGGTACGGTCGCAAGCCGTTCTTGTGCTGCCGCGGTCCAGGGCACCTGGCCCTTTTCGATCTGATCCGCCGCCGTAGTGAGCCCTGCTTGGCCCCCCATTCTGCCCATCATCTGGGTCTTGAATTGATCCAGCAGTTCAGCAGTGATTTCGTGATAGCCGAGTTCACGCGCCTTCTTCTCCGCAAGCCGCTTCACCATTCCGCGGAGGAACAGCGGCGCCCGCTCCATGCGTTGGAGCGCTCCCTCTGTCCAGGTGACGTCGGACACCGCCGTTTGGTCTTGTGGATCACCGGTTCCCACGGTGGGCCTCACAACACAGGCAGGCTTATTTATTGAGCAGATCCTTCAATTCCTTACCAGCCTTGAAGAATGGAACCTTCTTGGCCGGGACGGACACTGTGGCCCCGGTTTTGGGGTTGCGCCCCTCCTTCATACGCCGTGCCCTCAGGCGGAAACTTCCAAACCCCCGAATCTCGGTCTTGTCTCCTTTGTGGAGGGAGTCGCGGACGCTATTGAACATCGTGTTGACCACGATTTCAGCCTGCCGCTTCGTTAGGGTTGGGACTTCCTGCGCGACTCGTTCGATGATCTGTGCCTTCGTCATTCTCGCCCTCCTAACCGAGCTGGTTACACCCTGTGGCGCGACAAGACCGAACTCATGCGTGCATCGTCTGCTATGGGCCGTCCCATGCAGCGGTGTTCAAAACGCCATGAGGTACTTGAGCCTGACGCTGGGCTGGGCACCAAGCCTTGGCATGGATCCGAACAGGTGGCCTCCGATCAGCCGCCGAAGCGAAAACGGCTTACCCGGCTCCACGACCTTGGGCTCTCCCTCGATGCCGACCATGTCGGCTGCGAGCCTGATCGCGTCATCCAAGTTTCCCAGTTCATCCACGAGCATCAGGTCCTTGGCCTGTCTCCCGGTGAAGATGCGTCCATCGGCCAGGGAGCGCACCTCGGCGATGTCGAGCGAGCGCCCTTCGGCCACCGCTTCAATGAATTGGCGATGCACGTCGTCCATGACCGCCTGCAGGATCCGGCGGTCTTCGGGCGTCATCTTCCGGAATGGCGAGCCAATGTCCTTGTACCGACCACTCTTGATCACGACGTTCTCGACGCCGAGTTTCTTGAACAGGCCTTGGAAGTTCGCCAGTTCCATGATGACGCCGATGCTCCCGGTCAGCGTACCGGGGTTGGCCATAATTCGATCGGTCGCTGACGCAATGTAATAGCCTCCCGAGGCGGCCACTGTCCCCATGGAGGCCACAACGGTCTTGTTGTTTTTGTTGCGCACCCGCTTGACCGCGTCGTGGATCTCTTGGGATGGCACGACGCCACCGCCGGGACTGTCGATACGCAGCACGATCGCTTTGACCGTTGAGCTCTCTCCAAATTTCTTCAGCTCGGCTACCGTTTCTTTCGAGTCCAGAATGACCCCCTCGATGCGGATCAGGGCGATCCGGTCCTCGTCTGACAGGTCGAGGTCTGGCCACAGCACGTTGACCAGAATCACAAGCACTCCTCCGAACACAATCCACAGAATCACCCGTAACGGCTTCCGCCGTCGGGGGGATTGGGAGGCCGCCTCTCCGGTCATAGATCCTCGATCTTCCGGTAAACTCGTCACGTCTCTTCCGAGTTGGAGCCTGGGCTTTTCTCCGTCTTCTTGGCCGAACGACCCAGGCTCTGGTCCACCTCACCCTGGGCCGCCTGGTACTCATCGATCTGTTTCCGCTCGCTGTCGAGCTGCTGTTCACGAAGGCTGAGGGCGATCTTACGCTCCCCTCGGTCCACTTTAAGAATTTTTGCAGTGATCTCTGCCTGGACTTTGAACTTCTCCTCCAGACGTGCCTGCGGTCCAAGCCCGGCCTCACTGATGTGGATGAGTCCTTCGACACCGCCTTCCAATTCGACGAACACGCCGAAATCCGTGATCTTGATGGCTTTGCCGGTCACCTCGGTACCGGGTTTATAGCGGTTGGGGATCTCTTCTTCCCAGGGATCGCGCGTCAACTGTTTGTAGCCCAGGGACAGGCGTTCCTTTTCCTTGTCAATCCGGAGCACGACCGCCTCAACCTTTTGGCCCTTTTTGAACAGCTCTGCAGGATGCTTGATGTGTTTCGTCCACGACATATCAGAGATATGAATGAGGCCATCGATCCCTTCATCCAGGCCGATAAAGGCGCCAAAGTCTGTGAGGCTCTTCACCCTGCCTTCGATACGAGACCCGACCTGGTGTTTTTCCGCCACCGTGTCCCAGGGGTTGGGGGCGACCTGTTTCATCCCTAAGGAGATTTTCCGGCTAGCGGGATCCACATTCAACACGGCAGCCTCCACTTGATCGCCAACGGAGACCATGCGGGATGGGTACCGAACGTCATGGGACCAAGACATCTCGGACACATGCACGAGCCCCTCGACACCAGGCTCCAGCTCGACAAAGGCGCCATAGTCGGTCAGGCTGACGACTCGCCCGCGTATGCGGGAGCTGACGGGGTATTTTGTCGCCACGTGTGTCCAGGGGTCTGAGCCCTTTTGCTTGAGGCCCAGCGAAATTCGCCCGGAGTCGCGATCGTATTTCAGAACCATGACTTCCACTTTGTCCCCAACCATGAACAGCTCGGATGGGTGGTTCACCCGACCCCAGGACATATCCGTGATATGGAGCAACCCATCGATTCCCCCCAGGTCGATGAAGGCGCCGTAGTCGGTGATATTCTTCACGGTGCCCTGGATCAGTTGGCCGTCCTTCAGTGTGGAAAGAGTGGTCTGGCGCTTCTTATCTCGCGACTCTTCCAACAACACCCGGCGAGAGACGACGACGTTGCCGCGGCGTTGGTTAATTTTGATAACCTTCAGCGGGAACGACTTGCCTACCAGCCCGTCGAGGTCGCGCACCGGATGGAGGTCGATCTGGGAGCCCGGGAGAAACGCCTTTACGCCGATATCTACCATCATCCCGCCTTTGATCCGTGAGAGGATCCGGCCCTCGACGGTCTTCTCCTCTTTGAAGGCCTTCTCCAGTTCCTCCCACACTTTCATCTTGTCGGCTTTTTCCTTCGACAGGATCAGATTCCCTTCGGCATCTTCCCGTTCCTCAATGTAGACCTTAAGCTTGTCCCCGAGCTTCAGGGCCTGCAGCTCTTCATTGGAGAACTGGTCGGCGAGAATGATGCCTTCGGACTTATACCCGATATCCACGACGACCCGATCCTTGCTGAGGGCGACGACCCGACCCTCGATGATTGTTCCTTCGTCGATATTACGGAAGGTTTCTTCGTAGAGGGCAGCTAAAGCCCCCCGGTCCAATTGTTCATCCGTCTGATTCGACCCAATATTCATACGTCTGATCCCAATTCTCCGAACCTCCGACCACGGTCGGGTGCTGATGGTGAACGATGCCGTGGCCTCACTCAGCGTTGAGAGGCCGGGCAGCCGGGTCTTGTGTGGATGAGTCGTCCGGCGGCGGAACACGCCCCAGTTCAGCGATCTTGCTCATCACGGTCCGGCTCACGTGGCGATACAAATCCTTCCCTGTGTACCGGTGTGAAGCAGCCGTAAAGTCGATGGGTTCTCCAAAGATGGCCCTCACCGGATGCAATCGGATCCATTTCGACCCGATGGGCAGAACCTCGCGTGTTCCGACAAGGTAGGCCGGAACGACAGGGCATCCCGTTGAGGCCACAAGGAACCCAATGCCGAGTTTGCCAGGTCGGAGCGCGCCATCCCATGTTCGTCCGCCTTCCGGATAGATCGCGACCACGTTTCCCTCTTCGATCAGGCCGATCGCTGCTTCGAATCCCTTGCGATCAAGACGGTCAAGCCTGATCGGGATCCAGGCGATCCGCCGGAGGACCCATTTCAACCCCGGTACGGGAAAGAGATCGTGCCGGCCCAGAAACGCGACCCGCCTGGGTATCCCGCAGGCCAGGAACGGAATGTCCAGGTAGCTCGCATGGTTCGCCGCTACCAGGACTCCCCCCGTCCGGGGAATGTGTTCGCGCCCAATGACCCGGTACCGGAAGAACAGTCGCCCCGTCGCGTTGAACAGCACCCAGAAGAGACCATAAACCAGACCGCTCACAGCCTCGACGAAATCACAGCCATCATGCGGTCTATGACCTGCGCAACAGTCAGCGCGGATGTGTCGATCCTCTCCGCGTCCGGAGCTGGTAGCAGTGGCGCCACCTCACGGGTGCGGTCTTGCGTGTCCCGATCGCGCAAATCCTGCAAGGTCTGATCCACCGGCACCGCGTAGCCAGCAGCTGTCAGTTCGCGATGTCGGCGTGCCGCCCGGACCTCCATGTCTGCCTCAAGAAAAAACTTCACGTCAGCCGACGGGAAGACCCGCGTGCCCACGTCCCGTCCCTCTGCCACCACGCCTCCACCCGACCCGGCCTGACGCTGCACCGGCAACAGCCAATCTCGCACCGAAGGGAGCGCTGAGACCATGGAGGCAATCCTACTGATTTCCGGCCTCCGGATCTCGTCAGTGAGGTCCTGAGCATCGACATACACATGCATCCGGTCGGCATGCTGCTCGGTTCTCACGCGGGTGCACCGTAACGTCGCGGCGATTCCCTTCTCGTCAGCCGGGTCCACGCCTGATGCCTGGATTTTCCAGGCGACCGCTCGATATAAGGCACCGGTGTCGAGGTACAGGTACCCGAGGCTCGACGCGAGAAGTCTGGCTACCGTGCTTTTCCCTGCTCCAGCAGGGCCGTCAATCGTGATGATCAAGCGCCCCTTGCGCGGGGGCTGCTCGGCGTTGTCGGACCGCCGGGGTTGTATTATAGCCCTCGTCAAGACTTTGTCAATAATTTCGATAGCTTGTCTTCGAAACAGGGGAAGGAAGTTTCGATACAGGCGACATCATCAATCCGGGTCGGTCCATCAGCCAGAACGGCGGCCATGGCGAGGGACATGGCCACGCGGTGGTCTCCATAGCTGTCGCACCGGGCTCCCCGAAGCCGATGCTGCCTCTTTCCCCCTAAGCCTTGGATCCGGAGCCCGTCCGGTGTTTCGGTGATGACGGCCCCCATCTTTCGTAGTTCCGAAGCCATCACGGTGATCCGGTCGCTTTCCTTCACCCGGAGTTCTTCTGCCCCCGTAATGAAGGTCTCACCCTCCGCCACCGCGGCCGCCACGCACAAGATCGGGAACTCATCAATCATCTGGGGGATTCGATCTGCGCCGATGCGTATTCCGCGTAGACCCGCGGACCGGACGCGGATGTCCGCCACTGGCTCTCCGGCCTGCTCACCTCGGTGATCAAGCCGGATGTCCGCTCCCATCTCAGTCAGGATTTCGAGCAAGCCGGTCCGTGACGGATTGACGCCTACATTGGCGATCGTCAGGTCAGAGCCGGGGACCAGCGTCGCGCCCACTGTGAAGAATGCGGCTGCTGACAGGTCACCTGGCACGGCGATATCTTTCGCTGGCCATCCGCCTGTCTGACGGCTAGGTAAGGTCACCGAACACCCCTCTTGCTGCAGCGGGATGCCGAAGTAACGGAGCAGGCGCTCCGTGTGATCTCGGGACCGCCTCGGCTCCGTCACGCTGGTCGCGCCATCGGCATACAAGCCAGCGAGCAGTAATGCTGATTTGACCTGCGCACTGGCCACCGGCGCGGTATAGGCGATGCCCCGCAAGCGGCTGCCTGTAATGGCTAGCGGGGCGAGTTCACCACCCTTGCGGCCAGCGATGGTTGCCCCCATCTCACGCAAGGGCTTGACGACGCGCCCCATGGGTCGGCGACGAACGGAAGCATCCCCTGTGAGCACGGTGAAAAAGTCCTGGCCCGCCAAGAGACCGGCGAGCAACCGGATGCCGGTCCCGGAGTTCCCGCAGTCGAGTGGCTGGTCGGGCTCCGTGAGACCCCACAGCCCTTTTCCCAAGACGCGCAGCTGATCTGGCTGCTCGTTGATCTGGACCCCCATGGCCTGGAAAGTCCGCATGGTGTTGAGGCAGTCCTCTCCCTTGCAGTAACCAGAGATCGAACTTTCACCCTCCGCCAGCGCGCTGAGTATGATAGCCCGATGCGTGATGGACTTGTCGCCGGGGACCGAGACCGTGCCTTGCAACGGTCCTCCTGGCTTGATTGTGAGCGAGGCCATAAACGAGTTGAGTGGAGAGGGTCGGCTATCGGTTGAGCTGCTCCCTGACTTGCCTGGCCCGTTCTAATTCCTTTTCAATACCTGGTCCGTCCCCAGCCCGGATCAGCTGTTTGAGCTGCTGGAGCTGCCGTTCATAGACCTCGACCATCACGAGAAGGTTGTCTCGGTTCCGGATGAAGATGTCTCGCCACATTTCAGGCGAACTTGCTGCGATGCGTGTCGTGTCCCGCAGTCCGCCTCCCGAATAGCCCAGCAGATCCAGCTCCGAGATCGTGCGTTCCCTGATCTCGGCCAGCGCGTTGATGAGGGAGAAGGCAAGGACATGAGGTAGGTGGCTGACCGCCCCGAGGACCCGGTCGTGCAGGAACGGATCCAGACTGATGACGATCGATCCGGCGGCTTCCCATAGCTCGCGGATCATCTGGAGCGCCTCAGAGTCCGTCCGCTGAGTTGGGGTCAGGATGCACCGTGCTCCACGGAAGAGGTCTGCTGAACCGGCTGAAACACCAGACTTCTCCTTTCCAGCAATAGGATGCGCGCCGACGAACCGTGCGCCCTCCGGCAACAGGCGTTCAACTTCTTCGACCAAGGTTCCTTTCACACTCCCGACATCGGTGACGATGGCGCCAGACTTGACAGAGGTCCCCCAATGCTTCAGGTGCCGTTCGTAGCTCTCGACCGGCGTTGCCAGCACGACCAGGTCGGCATCCCGAATCCCCTCATGAGGATCGGACACGTACCGATCGATCGCTCCGAGCTTGACCGCGGCCTGGAGGTTTTCGATGCGACGGCCGATGCCGACCACCGAGTCAGCCAGATGCTCTCGCCTGAGCACCAAGCCCAGCGAGCCGCCGATCAGCCCGACACCGACGATGGCGACCTGCCTGAAGTGAACGGCCATGGACTTCGCGGATAGGCTGTAGAGCGAGGAGGGGGAGGCGGGAGAAGTGAGACCCCGTCCGTGCTATATCGTCCGTCCGACCGCCTCCCCGATCTTTTTTATCTCGTGCATCAGTTCTTTGAACTTCGCCGGCTTGATGGATTCTTCGCCGTCGCAGAGGGCGCATTCAGGGTTGGAGTGAACTTCGATCAGCAGGCCGTCGGCGCCGCACGCGATGGCTGCCCTGGACATTGGGGCCACCAAATTCCATTTGCCGGTCGCATGGCTCGGGTCCACGATAACCGGGAGGTGGGACAACTCCTTGAGGGACGGAACGGCGGATAAATCCAGGGTGTTCCGGTACTGGGTTTCGAAGGTTCTGATGCCGCGCTCGCACAGCATCACATTGCGGTTGCCTCTGGACATGATGTACTCGGCGGACAAAAGGAACTCCTTCAACGTGGCCGACAGCCCGCGCTTGAGCAGCACCGGCTTGTCATACGCGCCGACTTCCTTGAGCAGTTCGAAGTTCTGCATGTTGCGCGCACCGATCTGGATGATGTCCGCCTTCTCCAGGAACAATTCAATATCACGCGTATCGAGGATCTCGCTGACGACCGGGAGTCCTGTCTGCTTCTTGGCCTCTACCAAGTAGTCCAGTCCCTCGCGGCCGACACCTTGGAAGGAATAGGGAGAGGTGCGCGGCTTGTAGGCGCCGCCCCTGAGGATGCTTGCCCCTGCCGCCTTCACGTCGTGAGCGATTCCCACCGTGAGATCGAGCTTCTCGACCGCACAGGGACCGGCCATAATCGTCAATTGCTGCCCGCCGACCTTGACTCCGTTGATATCGATCACCGTGCTGTCTTTCTTGAACTCGCGGCTCACGAGTTTCCAAGGCGCGAGGATCGGCGTGACGCTCTCGACGCCCGGGAATGCGGTCAGCGGTTGGTTCTGGAGTATGCGATCATCGCCGATGACGCCGATGATCGTCCGTTCCTGCCCCTTCGAAATATGGGATTTCAATCCCAGTTCGAGGAGCCGATCCAGGATATGATCGACCTGGCTTTCCGTCGCATCCGGCTTTAAAACAATAATCATGATTCCCTCTTGTTGCTCAATGACCGACCCAAGACCTGCTGAAGTGCGTGGAGAAACTGTTGGTTTTCCTCGGGCAGGCCGATGGTGACCCGCACCGTTCGGCCCTGAATGTGACGGACAATGACGCCTTCACGGAGAAGGGCCTCAAACACCTCGCCACCGTCCTTGCCGGCGTCAAAGTAGAGAAAGTTGGCCTGGCTGGGCACCGGGTGGAGTCCTAAGGCAGTGAGCCCCGCGCTGACCTTCGCCATCTCGGTCTCGTTCATGGCTCGACTCTTCGCCACGTGAGTTTCGTCTTCCAGCGCCGCAAGGGCGGCACGTTGAGCCAGGCTGTTCGCGTTGAAAGGCGGACGGAGACGGTTTAAGTAGTTGGTGATCTCTGGACTGGTCAGGCCATACCCGATCCGGAGCCCTGCCAGGCCGTAGATCTTCGAGAACGTGCGGAGCACGACGACATTGCGGGTCTGCCTCACGTACTGGAGTGCATCCGGGAAGCCGTGGTCACGTACATATTCGTAGTAGGCTTCATCAAAGATGACGATCACATGCTCAGGAACCCGCGCCATCAGAGCCTCCACCTCGGCCGCGCTTACCATCGTGCCGGTCGGATTGTTCGGGTTGCACACAAACAGCAGCCGCGTGCGCGGGGTGACGGCCTTGGCCATGGCCTGGAGGTCATGGCGCCATTCCCGTAGTGGGACCTCGATCGGCCGTCCGTGCGCGGCCATGGCCTGTAATTTGTAGATCACGAAGGTCTGATCGGCCATCACGGCCTCGTCGCCGGGAGAGAGGAAGGCTTGAGCTAAGAGGCCGATGATCTCATCGGAGCCGTTTCCGAGGATGACCTGGTCGCGGGACACCTTCCAGCGTTCGGCGAGCGCCTCGCGCAACCTGTACCCGCTGCCATCCGGATATCGGTTCAAGGACCCGGTCGCATCCGAGATGGCTGCCAAGGCCTTGGGTGAGGGCCCGCGGGGATTCTCGTTGGAGGCGAGCTTGATGACCCGGGACAAGCCAAGCTCCCGTTGGAGCTCCTCAAGGGGCTTCCCCGGCACGTATGGGACCAACGAGGCGATCGTTTCGTGTACCTTGAGCGGCATGGGACTAGCTATGCGATGGGTAGGAGCCTAATATTTTCAAAAAGAGGCAGCGCCCCTTGACCTCCTCCAGCGCCTTCTTGACCCGGTCTTCTTCCAGGTGACCTTCTATGTCGATGAAAAAGATGTATTCCCACGCCTTACGCCGGGAGGGACGGGATTCAATTTTGGTCATGCTGAGTCCAAGGGAAGCAAATGGGCGGAGCAGGTCGTACAGCGCCCCGACTCGGTCTTTTACAGAGAGCATCACGGACGTCTTGTCCTTGCCGGTCCGCTCGGGTGCCTTTTGCGAGAGGACCAGAAAGCGAGTGAAATTGTTGAGGTTGTCCTCAATCCGTGACTTGAGGACCTTCAGTCCGTAAAGCTGGCGGGCGAGTTCTGAAGCAATGGCCGCCGCCGAAGGTTCATCGACGCATAGCTCTGCGGCTCGTGCCGTACTGGGAACTTCCAACACCGGTACATGGGGCAGATTGGTCTCCAGCCAGTTCCGGCACTGAGCGATAGCGTGCGGATGCGAATAAATTCTCTTTACGTCTTCCACACGGCTGGCCTTGGAGAGCAAATGATGGGAGACTTCCTGGAGCACCTCGCCGTAGATCAACAAATTGGAGTCCATGAACATATCCAACGTGTGATTCACGACTCCCTCGGTGGAGTTTTCGACCGGGACAACCCCAAAATTGGCCAGCCCTCGCTCCACTTCGTTGAACACGTCTTTGATGCTGTTCATGGGGATATACTGGGCGGACGCCCCAAATTTTTGCGTACAGGCGAGGTGGGTAAATGTGGCGCGAGGACCAAGGTAGGCCACCTTTTGAGGACCCTCGAGCGAGAGCGAGGCTGACATGATCTCACGATACACAGGCCGAATGGCCTCGTTGGGAAATGGCCCAGCATTCCGGCGCGACAGCCGGTCGATGATTTCAGCTTCCCGGGCCGGGGTATGCAAATTCGCCTCGGTGTCGGACTGCCGCTTTAACTTCCCGATTTCAATGACGCTTCTGGAACGTTCGTTCAGAAGGCGCAGGATCTCATCGTCAATCTGATCAATTTCCTTCCGGTACTGCTCTAACTTGTTGGAGTTCTCAGCCTGCATGGTTAGGAAATGGGTTAGGCGAACGAACGGCGAATGATACTGGAGTCTACACAAGATTTGTAAGGTTTATCAACAGGATTTGCCCTCTAGGGAGGGCCTCGCTGCGCGCGAGCCTGCGAGAAGCGCGTGGGTAACCTCGTCTTGGGGTGGCCTTCGTGGGTCCAGGTAGCTTTAGGGTAGTAAACCTCTTGTTTTTCCAAAGTGTTCAAGTGAGAGCCGAGTCGCCTGGCGGCCCCGGGCCGTCCGTTCCAGATAGCCGGACTGGATCAGGAACGGTTCGTACACATCTTCTATGGTAGCTCTCTCCTCATTCACGGCGGCGGCCAGTGACTCGACGCCGACCGGGCCGCCGGCAAACTTTTCGATGATCGTCAGGAGGATCTTACGGTCCATGTCGTCAAATCCGGCCGAGTCCACTCCCAGCCATGTGAGAGCATCCCGGGCCACCTGATGGGAGATATCCCCCGCAGCCTTGATCTGGGCGAAATCGCGCACGCGCTTGATCAAACGGTTGGCGATGCGTGGAGTGCCGCGCGCGCGCGTCGCGATCTCCGTGGCCCCTGCCGGTTCGATAGGAATCCCCAGCAGACCTGCCGAGCGTGTCACGATGGTTTCTAGCTCGGCAGAAGTGTAAAAATCCAACCGATTGACCAACCCGAACCGCTCGCGGAGCGGGGAAGTCAACGAACCGGCGCGTGTGGTAGCCCCGATCAGGGTGAAACGGGGCAGATCAAGTTTGATTATGCGCGTGGAAGGTCCCTGGCCGATCACCAAGTCGAGCTGGAAGTCCTCCATGGCGGGGTAGAGTGCCTCCTCGACTGAAGCCGGGAGGCGATGAATCTCATCGATGAACAGCACATCGCGTTCTTGGAGGTTCGTCAAAATGGCGGCCAAATCCCCGGCATGGGCTAACACCAGCCCGGAAGTGGATCGAATGGCCGCCCCCAGCTCGCGTGCGATGATGTGCGCGATGGTGGTCTTGCCGAGGCCTGGTGGACCGTAGAAGATGGCGTGATCGAGCGCCTCGCCGCGACGCCTGGCCGCTTCGATGCAGATGCGAAGGGATTCCTTCATGCGCTCCTGACCGACGTACTCGTCGAGCGTCTTGGGCCGCAGCGTCGTCTCCAGACCCCGTTCCTCGTCAGAAATCTCGTTCGTTACAACTCGGTCTGGCATCCGGGCTCCCGGCAGGGATCCTGCGTCATGATGTGAGATGAATCAGCACATGATGTGCCGACCGTGTCTTGTGGAGGCTGAGCGCGAGAAGGGTTGGCCAGAGCCGGTTGCATGGGTTACCTCCCGGCCAGGTCCTTGAGGGCTTCCCGGATCAGGTCCTTGAGCGGAATCGGCTGTGCCTCTAGGCGCGCCACGCGCTTCAGGGCCTCTTTCACCTCCGCGGCGCGATAGCCAAGGTTCACCAGGGCAGAGACGGCATCGGCCTGGAGTCGGTCGGGCAAGCTTGGTGACGCATCGACCCCGTGGGTGGGAGCCACCTCCACACGATCGAGCTTGTCCTTGAGTTCGAGCGCGATCCGGGCAGCCGATTTTCGGCCGATACCTGGAACGCTGGCCAGTTTTTCAACATCTCCGGCGTGAACGGCCGAAGCCAAATCCGCCACGCTGAGGGTCGACAGCACGCTGAGGGCCAGCTTCGGGCCGATACCGGAAATGCCGGTCAGCAGAGCAAATCCGCTTCGCTCCGCTGCGGTGAGGAATCCGAACAGGTGAATGGCGTCTTCACGGAGGTATGTATAAATATTGAGCGAGGTGAGCTCGTTGACATCAGGAAGTGAGTAAAAGGTACTCAGGGGGATGAAGACATCATACCCGACGCCGTGCACATCGAGCGTAATCCGGGAGGGGTTCTTGGAAGCCAGCCGGCCGGTTAGCGCGGCGATCATGCAAGCTTGAGAGGGTTGATCAGCGTCAGGGTGTTGTGGGGTGCGGGCGGTCTCAACCGGTCGCCGCGACCTTTTCCATGATTTTGTCAGGGATGTCGAAGTTGGCGTGAACCTTTTGAACGTCGTCGTGATCGTCCAGGACTTCCATCAGCTTGAGCATCTGCTCCGCCGCTTTCTCCTCCAACTTGATATAGTTTTGCGGGACGAACGTCACTTCGGCTAAGGACGGTTCAATGTTGCCATCAGTGAGCGCCTTCTTGACTGTCTCGAAGTCGGGGGGTGCGGTGATCACTTCAAACGTTTTCTCGTCCACCTTCATGTCTTCGGCGCCGGCGTCCAAAGCCAACGTCAGGAGGC
>JACZQN010000003.1 GCA_022545705.1 Nitrospirota bacterium
GTGCCGGGGAAGCGGCGGCGGGGCTGCTGATAGAAGCGTAACCCCTTCTCCCTCGCCCGATCGGCGAGCGCCTGCCAGTCTTCCTCCGAGGTCAACACCAACCCGAAATGATGGGGATAAATCCCTTTCTGCGGCGGGAGCGCTTGATCCGTGAGGTGAGCCACAAGCTGATGGCCCGCCAACCCCAAGGTCACCGCCGAGGAAGACTCGCGTCCCAAGGAGCAACCTAACCCATCGACGTAAAATTTCTTGGTCGCTTCCAAGTCATACGATGGAAATGCGAGGTGGAACAGGATACGAGCCATGGAGCTCCCACTTACGATTTGTTCATTGCAGATTGAGTGATTGGGAGACGTAATCTCAAGTTTAATTCTACAATCTACAATCGTCTACCAATAAATTCTTACTTGAATCTGTCCGCCACCACGGGCTTTCCGCACCCGTTCCAATAGCCCCCACACATGTGCGGCGTTGTGTGCCGGATCGCAAAACGGCTATCCGGTGTCAACACGAGCGCGCCTGCCGCTCCTCGTATCCGCCTCGCCAGCTTGCGCAGCACCCATTGCGCGGCGGCCGCCGGACTGGTCCCAGTCGCCAGCCTGCCCACAATCTCCTTTGCCACCGCGATGCGTATAATTCCCTCGCCCACGCCTGTCATACACACCGCCCCTGCCTCGTTGTCAGCGTACACGCCGCACCCGATGAGCGGGGTGTCGCCGACTCGCCCCGGCAACATCAGGGGAATGCCGCCGGTCGAGGCTCCCGCCGTCACGCTTCCGTCACCGTCCAGGGCCACCGCACCGACCGTTTCACGTGGCTCGACACGCAGGGGTTCCCGCCGCATGTTCTCATAAAGACTCAGCATCTTCTGCGTGGACCTCCGGCCCCGAATTGCAGCTCGGGACGCGGTCCGCTGCGTGTAGGTGGGCGGTGGTTGCCGCTCCAGTTTGAAGTATCGCGCAACCTGCGTAGCCGGATCTCCCACCAACAGCACATGTCCCGTCTGCTCCATCACAAGCCTGGCCGCGCTGATCGGATGACGAACCTGTTCGATCGCAGCCACCGCGCCGGCGCGCAGCTGATTGCCCATCATGATGGAAGCATCCATTCGACGAGCGCCGTCCAGCTGGAGACGTGAACCGACCCCGGCGTTGAAGAGCCCGGACGATTCCAGAATTCGGATGGCTTCCTCCACCGCATCGACGGAAGAGGCTCCCCGACGCAGCCTCTCATAGCCGGCCGCCAGGGCATCGCCCAGGCAGCTACGCTGGGCCGCCGTTATCGTACGGGTCCCTGCACCGCCGTGGGCTAGGATGAGGAGTCGCCGATGCTTCACCGGAGAGGCGTTAATTCAGGAGTATGTCTTTCGCTTTTCGGTAGGTAGGGTCCTGCATCCGGTCCAGGTCAGAGCGGACGAACCCGAGCCCCGTCACGCAGAGTTCGAAGTTCTCGGAGAGCTTCCTGAACACGGGCGTGCGCGCTGCGGCGTCGCCATCGCTGAAGCTCGCCACGATTCCGTACGAGCGTTTGCCCGTCTTGACGTAATCCACGAGAAAGTCCTTGTGATAGATGAGGCTGGCTGTTTTGAGCCGCTTCAGATACTCAGGAAAGAGCCCGGTCATGAAAAGGGTAAAATCGCCGATGTGTCGGTGGACCTCGCGTTCGCGCTCCATTGACTGTGCCTCCAACAACACTTCGGATTCAAACAAGAGATCAACCACGGTACCGACCCGTTTCCCCTGCTGGTTACGAATGCGGTAAAGCTGATCGGTGTGCGTGAATTCGACCAGGAGGTTGGACACGTATTCGGTGACTTTAAGATCCGGCCAGCCCAGCGTTTCAGCGAAGCTCTTCTCTGTTAAAGCGCCGAAGAGGCGGCGCAGGGGGTGGTGTTCCGGTATCTGGCTTGCCACGACAACCTCCTGCTATGTCAAAAGTATGCCACCCTTCCGGCCTTCTGGCAAGGGCGTCGCACTTTTAGCGCGTTCTGGGCCCCTCCGAGAGTCTCCCCTTTGTATCGGTTCACGCAAGAGAGACTTGAACGGTTTTGAGCAGGTCACACACTGGCCCGGCTATCCAGGATCAACGTCACCGGCCCGTCGTTTTCAAGCGAGACGTTCATGTGGGCCCCGAAGACGCCCGTTTCGGTGCGCAGGCCATGCCCTTTGAGCCCGTCTATCACTCGGGCATACAGAGCCTGAGCCTGATCTGGCGGCGCCGCCTTATCGAAGCCCGGCCGGCGTCCCTTGCCCGTGTCACCAAGGAGCGTGAATTGGGAAACGACCAAGAGTGCGCCGCCGATTTCGGTGACGGACAGGTTCATCTTCCCCGCCTGATCGCTGAAGATCCGCAGGGCCGAAATTTTCTCGATCATATAGCGGACGTCTGATTCGCTATCCTCCCTGGCGACGCCTAGCAGGACCAGCATGCCTGCTCCAATGGTCCCGATCGGCTGACCGTCCACCTCCACTGAGGCGCGCGTGACGCGCTGAATGACGGCTTTCATGATGCTTTCTGGTCAAATGTCATTGGTCAAGCGCGAAGGAGAAAGGTGCGTCAATCGTCACCCGCCTTCGGCGACTTCGACGGGCCGCCGAGGCCGCTGCGAAGGCGGCTCGTCAACCGTGAAGAAAAACGATAGACCAATGGCGAATGACGCCGTGTCTTCCCCAGCTGCCGCAGTGTGCCTTCTAATTCCAAGAGGCGGCGCTTGATCTGCACGCCCCCGGTAAAGCCCCCCAAGGAAGCATCATGGGCGACGACCCGATGGCAAGGGACGATGATCGGCACAGGATTGGCACCTAGCGCGTGGCCGACCGCCCGCGCGTAGTGTGCGCCACCAACGCGGCTCGCGACCCATTTATAGGAACGAACTCGGCCGTAAGGGATCCGGCGGATCACGCGCCACACCCGCCGCTGGAATGCGGTTCCCTCGGACAGGTCCACCGCGAAGTCCAGCTCACGCCGACGCCCTATCAGATACGCTGCGAGCTGCTGCTGCGCTTGCTGCAGGGTCCTCTTTGATACAGACCCTCCGTGCTTTCTCCCCCTTGCCCCACGCCACTTGCCTCGAGCCACAGGCTCGTTGTTGAGCCTGCTGTCATGACCGGGCAACTCCTTTTCTACCGCATGCCGCGACGCGCGTGGCAGCACAATCTTACAGACCCCGCCTGCAGCGGCAGCGATTCCCATCCAGCCCCACGCGGTTTCGTACACTAATGACTGGGGCGTCATCGGTGATTCCCTAGAGCGTCCCGCGAGCTTCGCCCAACGAAGCCCCTGACGAGTCCCCAGAGCACATCGAGCTCCTCCGAGCGTAGCAGCGCGTGCACGCCCACGTAGCCTGTGATGCTCAGGCCGATGCCGACCACCAACATGACCGCCTTCGCAATCCACTCTTCCGGACGCATCCACACTTCGAGCCCGCTGATCCAGAGGCAGGACAGGATGACCGGCACACTAGCGGCGAGGACGCGAAGCGACGACCTCCTAACAGAGACCCAGTCTACACCACCAAGCCGACGGTTCAGCACCGCCACGAGAATCCCAACGTTCAGCATCGCTGCAAGAGCTGTGGCGAGGGCAAGGCCTGCATGCTGAAGCGGGGCCATCAAGAAGATCGCGAGCATCAGGTTCGCCGCTACCGCAGCTCCCGCTGCGATCGCTGGCGTCTTGGTGTCTTGCAGCGAGTAAAATGCAGCCACGATAATCCGCACTCCCGCAAAGGCCCAGAGCCCGATCGCATAACAGAGCAAGGCGCTCGCTGTCGCAGCCGTGTCCGCAGCGGTAAATGTGCCGTGCTCGAAGAAGAGGTGCACAATCGGCTCCCGCAGCAGAATCAAGCCCAGCATGGCCGGAAGAATGATGAACAGAATCATCCTGAGCCCGAACCCCAAGGTTGAGCGCAGTTCTTCCATCTCGCCTTTCGCGGCTTGCGCCGACAATGTCGGCAAAATCGCGGTGGCAAGCGCCACGCCAAAGATGCCTAACGGAAACTGCACGAGCCGCATCCCGTAGAACAGGTAGGTGGGACCGCCTTCGAAGTACGAGGCCAGGATCGTGCTGACCGTGATATTGAGCTGGGTGACCGACAGGCCCAGCAGCGACGGAACGATCAACGTGCCGATCCGACGCACGCCGGCATGCCTCGGTTCGAAGCGCCACCTAAACAGCATCCCTCTGAGCCTGAGTCCCGGCAACTGCATGGCAAACTGCGCGGCACCGCCGGCGACCACGCCGATTGCCACGCCCATGATCGGCTCGGCCAACAGCGGCGAGAGAAACAGCGCGCAGCCGATCACGAAGAGGTTGAATAACACCGGCGACAGGGCGGGTGCAGCGAAAGCGCGAAGCGAGTTCAGGATACCCATGGCCAGGGCCGCCAGACTGATGAACAGGAGGTAGGGGAACATGATGCGCGTCAACAACGTGGTCACTGATATTTTCGATGGGTCGTCATGGAAGCCAGGCGCGAGGAGCCAGACAATCCCCGGCGCAGCCAGAATCCCGACGAGCGTGATCAACGTGATCAGCGTCAGCACCGTGGTGAACATGGCGCTAGCCAGTTCCCAGGCGTCCTGCTTGGTGCGGAGGGTATGGTACTCGGTGAAGACGGGGATGAAGGCCGACGACATCGAACCCTCAGCGAACAGTTCTCGAAGAAGGTTCGGGATACGGTAGGCGACGAAAAAGGCGTCAGCGGCCGGCGTGGCGCCGAACAGACGGGCAAGCACGATGTCGCGGATGAGACCCAGGATCCGGCTGGAGAAGGTGGCGGCGCCGATCAGCCCGGCGGCTTTCGCAACCCCGTGGTTGACCCCCTGAGCGCGGGCCGAGGCCCCCGCCGGGCTGGCAGGATCGGACATCGCGGCGGATTCTAGCGTGAATTATTCATGAATATCTACTGCGGCGACCGGTCCACGTAAGAATTGGTTGAGTGACGATTGGAGATTTTAGAATTCCTGTTAGGCTTTCGCCTTTCAGCTTCGCAATCGACCATGAACCAATCAAAAATAGTGAGCCCATGGGCCATGTGCTGTTCTCGTTCAGCCTGCCCATGAAGAATTGCGTCATGCTAACGGTATCACCAGCTTCATTGCGTCACTGAATAAATGGTTCAATCGACCACTGTATCAATTCTTCACGGAGGGGCCATGAACTGAGGACCGATTGGTTCCGCGATCGTCTCGGCGACGATCCTGTCTATTTCCTCCAGATCGTCGGCCGAAAGTGACCACCCCGCCGCCCCTGCGTTTTCGTCAAGCTGATCCGGGCGCCGCGCTCCGCAGAGTGCAACCGAAACTCCTGGCTGCTCGAGGCACCAGCGAATCGCCAACTGACTGACCGTCTTGCCGTGCCGAACAGCCAACTCTTTCAAGCGCTCAACGCACCTCACGTAAGTCCCAAACCGGTCGCCTTGAAACTTGGGATCAAGCTGCCGGACGTCTCCCGACGTAAAGGTCTCATCTCCCCGGTACTTTCCTGACAGCAACCCTCGGCAGAGGGGCCCATAGATCAGCGTCCCGAACCGGTGGTCCCGACAGTAGGCAAGCTCGCGATTTTCAATATCCCGCTCGAAGAGATTATAGGGTGGCTGGAGTACATGGAGGGGGCCGACGGCGCGGCACCGCCCGATTTGATCGACCGTGAAATTGCTGAGCCCGATGAACCGGATCTTGCCCAGTCGTTGAAGATCCAGGAGCGCGTCCATGGTCTCTTCAAACGTCACCGTGGTGTCAGGCCAATGGACTTGGTAGATGTCGATCCAGTCGGTGCGCAGCCGGCGGAGGCTGTCGTCAAGCTCGCGCGTGATGCGGGGCTGGCTGGAGTTCCGCCACACGCTGGTCTTCTCCATATTCCATTCGAGGCCGACCTTGGTCGCCAGCATGACGCTCTCGCGGCGACCACTCTCGGCCACGGCTTTCCCCACCAACTCCTCGGACCGACCGTGACCGTATATCGGGGCGGTATCGATAAGGTTGATCCCCATATCGATTGCTCGCCTCAGGGTTCCCAGAGACTCACGGTCTTCCGCACCACCCCACATCCAGCCTCCCATCACCCACGTGCCCAACCCGATCACGGAGGCCATCAGCCCGGTTTCACCCAGCTCGCGATATTCCATAGAGAGCGCATCCTTTCTTCGAGGCGGGACGCCCGCCTCAGGACCGAGAGGAGCTGTGGGGATCAGAGGGCTCCTCGCGTGGAGCGCCCTGGAAGGCCAAAGGTACCAGAAGAAGCACTTGTCTGGGTAGGGTGTATGGGGGGCGTTCGCCGACGAGGGGAAGCACCGCTGGCTAGGCGGCGAAGGGACACAGCGAGCTCCACGTCAGGGTTGCCGGTCAACACCACGACCGGCACTGACGGGTACTGCTTTCGGCCTCGACCACGTCGTACCCGGCATTCCTGAGGAACAGGACGATCGGCTTCCTGATCGCCTCTTCATCGTCCACCAGCAGCACTCGCCCCTGCCTAGTGTTCACTGAGCGGTGGGTATGCATGCCAAACATGGGGCACCTCCAGTATCGCCCAGCCCATTGCTTACCGGAAATTCGATCATGAATGTGGTTCCCTTCTGTTCCTCACTCTCAACGCTAATCTTTCCTCCGTACTTGGTCACAATCTTATGGGCAATGCTCAGTCCCAGGCCCGTTCCCTTTCCCGGTTCTTTCGTCGTGAAGAACGGGTCGAAGATCCGGTTCAGCAGCGCCTTGGGGATCCCGCAACCTGTATCAGAGATGGAGACGCCAATGGCCTGGCCATGGAGGCGTGTGGCGAGCGTCAGGCGTCCTTTCCCATTCATCGCCTGCGCGGCATTGACGATCAGGTTGATGAACAGTTGATCGATTTCCGAGCGACGGGCCAGAACGGCTGGCACCTGTCCAAAATGCGTCACGACTTCTACTTCCCTGAAGTATGGACCTCGCCGCGCCATCTTGACGGCGTCGGTCAATCGCTGGTTGACATCAACCTCGACGTCTTGATCCTGAGAGGCCGAGCGGGCGTACCCGGAGAACTCACGCACCACAGTGGCGATATGTTGGGAATAGCCGTAGATGTCTCGCGCGTATTCCTTGACGTTCTCGGAAGTATTCTCTTCCAAGATCAGCTCGGCCATCCCGTAGATCGCTTGCACTGGATTGTTGATCTCATGGGCCATGCCGGAGACGAGAGTCCCCAGACTCGCCAGCTTCTCGGCTTGCATAAGCTGGTCCTGCAGCCGTTTTTCTTCGGTGATGTCCCAGATCACAAGCCCGATCTGTCGGCTTGTGCTTCCGTGGAAGGCCACGGGGAAAAGCCGATACCGGTACAGGCGCTTGTTCACCTCGAACTCACGTTCCTGTTGCAAGCCACCGACTTCAGCGGCACGGGACTTGGGACCAAGGAGTAACCGGCTCCGACTCGCCACCTCCGCAGGCAGTATCTCGCCCAGAGTGCACCCTAGCATCGTTGTGCACTCCTCTCCGAAATACTGGCGCGCCAACGCATTGGCGGACACCACGACCTGATCCTCGTCCGCGATAATAATCGCGCCATACGCTGACTCCACGAGGGCACGGAAACGGTCTTCACTTTCACTTAAGGCATGCTCGACATGTTCGGCCTTGACCGCAAGACATTTGACTGCGACCGCTCGCTTCAGGATGGCCATAACCTCATCAGGGTTGTAGGGTTTGGTCAGGTAGGCGAAAGCTCCCTTCACGAGCGAGCCAACCGTGTTCTCAACCGTCGCGTACCCTGTCAGAACGATAATCGGGAGCTTCGGGTCCAACTCCATCATCGCCCTCAAAACGGACTGCCCGTCCATATCCGGTAGCTTCATGTCCAGGAGAACGGCTTCATATTGTTCCTGCCGGACCTGGTGAATGGCCTCTGCGCCAAAAGCGACGGCCTGCACTCGGTACCCCGCATGAGCGAGGATTTTATGCAACCCGCCACAGACCTCCAGATCGTCATCAACGATCAGAATACTTGCTAGAGACGGAGGCACGGGATTCGTGTCTTGTCTCACCCCAGGCGAAGGGCGGTGTGTCCTCGCGACCGCCAGATCAGCTTGCTCCCAGCACATCGTAGTCATGTGACACCTCGTATTCTTCCGCTCATTCACCGTCGAGGAACCCAGTTTTCAGGGAACAGTCCAAAGAGTTCATTCCGCCGTGCTCCCTCTGCTTCCACTCTAAAGCAACCGTTATGCCACCTTGAAGGCTTTGAACCTCCTCCCTGCGCCAGACTGTTTCATCGTGTTGATTGATAAGGTAGTTCTTTCAGTTTTTGTCTCTGTGAAAGCCATCGACCAAGGAGGGAGGGATTCATAAGTTTTCCTCTCACCTGTCTACGCCGTAGACAGCTGAGGCAAGCCCGGAATCATTGATACGCAAGGGCCATGCAGGTTTCAGGGGAGTGTCAACGCCGTAGCAGGTCTATCAAGGTCGTTCACAGGGTCACGCACGTCAGGAAAATGTTAACTGGTCCCCATTCGCTGCTGAGTCCTTCTCAGGCCTCCAGACATCCGGCCTGAATGCTTTTGGGGGTCCAGAGATGTTATCGCCCATGACCGTAGCTGCTAGCCCCGATCCGAAAATAAGGTTGGGCCTGCATCGGGAAACAGGAGCCCGGATACGGGGATTGCCATTGAGAGCCCTGATTGGATTCGCCACGTATGTGGCGTTGAGCAACGAAGCGGACATGGCTCTGCAAGCCCTGGTGTCCCCAGTGCCGTTCCAACTATGTGATGCGATGTGACGCATAGAGCGGATTTGTGGTCCTGGGCGTAAGCCATGTGGCGCTGATGATGAGTAAAAAGAGGGAATCAAGCGCGCAAGATGAAAGGGAGGGTGCACCTTCTCTTGGGCGCGCCCTCGCCTCGGGGGCTGGGTACCTCACGTGCGGACGCTAGGGAGCCTTCTTCGGGCGATCGGGCATGGCCGCCGCCCGATCCAGCCAGGTGAGCTCTGTAACTGATCCTCTCGGCTCGTCCACCCGGACGGTCGCCACCAAGAGTAACATCCCAACCAGGCTGAACATGGTGACGATGATTACCCATAACAGGTTAGTCCCTCACTGAGTTTTGAGAAGCTCGAAAACCCTTCTGGTTCACCACTGTTTCGTGCCCCACTGGATTGGGAGCCTTGGCGTTCTGGTCTGTCGATTTCATTGTGCTTGCCAGCCGTCTCGTTGCTGCCTCCCTGCTTCATGGCCTCCTGCTCCTCGTCCTCGAGCCACGGCTATACCACTTCCTAGTCGGAGGCCTTTCCCCTCAGAAAGTATGATATCTGCTTGATCTATAAGAGATTTATAAAACCACATCGCTTGATGAATCTGGAGCACCCATATCATCCTAGGGCACTTCCTGGGGAACCTTGTCTACGCCATGAACACCGCCATGGACACAACAAGCTCAACAAGCCCACAGTTCATGACGCATCCGCATGGTCCAGGCCGTGACCGCGTTGTCTACGATGTTGACAGTGCCAGGCGGCCCGTGATATGGCCGTTTACAATGGATTTTCAGATCACCTCGCTCTTGGCTATGGCTTCAGGGTTTTTCTAAGTCGCGGGATCAAGGAGGTAAGCGATGACATCAGATACGTCCCTTTCCTCAAAAATAATCGACGGACAGGATGAGCAACTAGCTGAGGTCTTGAGCCTGTGCCAAAAAATGAATGCCGAACGGAATCTCCCTGCGCTTCTGGGTTTGATCGCGAGAGAGGCGGCACGGCTCATGCAGGCAGATCGCGCGACCATCTTCCTCCTGGACAGGGAAAAATGCGAGCTATGGTCTCAGGTGACTCTTGACGGCGAATTGATCCGCTTTGATGCTCGCCTGGGAATTGCCGGCGCCTGTGCGATGACCGGACAGCTGATCAACCTGCCTGATGCTCATGAGGATCAGCGCTTTTATTCTTTAGTCGACGCGAGGACCAAGTATCGCACGCGAAGCGTGTTGGCAGTGCCCCTTCGCACGGCGACCGGGGAGATCATTGGAACCTTACAAGCACTCAACAAGACGCGAGGCGCCTTTACACCGAAGGATGAACAGGTCGCGCAGGCGCTGGCCGCCCAGGCGGCCACCGCTCTCGAAACCGCGAAAATGGTGCAAGAGTTGAGGCAACAAAAAGACCTCCTGGAGGCGGAGAACACCCACTTGTGGAAGGAAGTCGAAGGACGGGTGTCTACACAAAACATCATCGGAACCAGCGAGAAAATCCAGGTGATCGTGCGCTTGATCGACCAAATCCGCGACAGCTCCGTGGACGTGCTCATTACCGGAGAGAGCGGAACCGGCAAGGAGATGGTGGCAAAAGCCATCCATTACACCAGCCCGCGCGCCAGACGATCGTTCGTCGCGATCAACTGCGCTGCGCTGCCCGAGACTATGGTCGAAAGCGAACTGTTCGGGATCGAGAAAGGCGTGGCCACAGGCGTCGATGCTCGCATCGGAAGATTCGAGCAGGCTCATGGCGGCACCCTGTTCCTAGATGAGATTGGCGAGCTGAGCCCGGCAGCACAAGTCAAGCTTCTCCGCGTGTTGCAGGAACGTGTGCTGGAGCGGGTTGGTGGGCGGACGCCCGTCCCGGTAGACGTCCGGATTATCGCGGCCACGAACGCGGATCTCGAAACCGCTCTCAAGAAAGGCGCCTTTCGGCCAGATCTGTACTACCGCCTCAAGGTGCTCACAATCCCGATGCCTCCGCTGCGGGACATCCGTGAAGACATCCCCTTGTTGGCGAACTACTTCCTGGAGAAATATTGCAGGGAGATGGGCAAGGAGCCAATCAAGCCGTCAGCAGCTGTCGTGCGAAGCCTCGCGCGCTACTCGTGGCCGGGGAACACCCGAGAGCTGGAGAACGAAATGAAGCGACTTGTGGTTTTAACACGCAGGTCGACGATCAGCGAAGAGGACCTGGCGGAGTCCGTTCGCAGCGAGGGCGGCGATGGGACATCTTCCCCGATCAGGTCCGGGCGCTCGCTGAAAGAGGCCGTTGACGAGTTGGAGAAGCGGATGATCGGGGACGCCTTGCGGCGGTGTCAGCACAATCAACTGCAGACTGCGAAAGCGCTGGGGTTGAGTCGTCAAGGACTGATCAAGAAAATGAAGCGCTATGGGCTCAAATCTTCGTAACCAAATGATCACGCCGGTCTGTTCATGCGAGAGGTAGCCTGGAGGCTGTTTCAACTTCCTCTCCTTCAGGGATGAATTCCCGCCACGCTTTCCTTGGGGGCTGATCCAAGAGACAGTTTCCAGGCCTACGCCCGAAGATTCTCCCTGTTCCCGCCACTACAACGAACGCCCATTAGACACTTCTAATCTTGTCTTAATGGTCCTCTTATCTTGCGCTGCTATTTGAGTCTCGTAGGCACAGACAGGTGCTGGGCCAAACCCAAGATGGAGGTGGGAGCCATGGACTGTCGAAGATGCCACGGGATGATGGTGCAGGAACGGTGCTCCGACTTTTTTGAGGACGCCGACGTGTGGCGGTGCGTGAACTGCGGGGCCATTGTGGACTCAGTGATAAACCGGCACCAGGGCGTGGCGTGGCCGGGGTTGCAGCCGGTCCTTGTCTCGCCGAAAGGAGGCTAACAGCCGAAGCGACGGCTTCTCCCCTGACGTTCGGCCGTGAGCCGGGTCTTACCCGGAAGAAATCAAGGTCACACGGACTTCCCGCTGTCGTGGCCCATCAAGCTCGACAAGGAGTACAGATTGCCAGGTACCCAACACAAGTGCTCCGTTCGAGATAGGAATGCTTAGCGAAGGCCCCAGGATCGATGAGGCCATGTGCGACCACGCGTGGGAGGGATTATGGGCGTGCTGAAAGTTGATCCGCGGAATCACCTTTTCTACTACCTCGAGGAGATCATCCTCCGTTCCTTCTCCGACTTCTCCGGTAGTTAAGGCTGCAGTAGTGTGGGTGAGGAACAGCGAGCACAGGCCTTCCTGTACCCTTGCCTGCTTGATCACCGTATTGACGCGTGCGGTCACATCCACGACTTCTTTTCGACTCCTGGTCGAGAATCTCAGCGCTTCCGCCATATTGCCCCCTTCCTTTTGCAGCGTTGCCAATTGCCCCTTTGCTATAATGCGCGCTCGGTCCCCTGCTGTCGAATCGGAGGTGGGATGCCCGAACCGAGTGGACTCGCAGCGTTTGCGGGAGAGGTTTGCCCGGGGATCTTTCGATTCACGATGCATGATGACCGAATCGACTTTGAAAGTGATTCTTATATCGTGGTGGAGAACGGCCGCGTGATCCTTCTGGACCCGCTCCCGATTGAGGATCGGGAACTCACCCAGCGGGGAACAGTCGAGGCCATTTGTCTCACAGCTTCATGCCATGAGCGCTCCGCCTGGCGCTATCGCGCCGAGCTGAAGGTGCCCGTGTACGCACCCCGGGGAGGAGTGGATTTCGAGGAGCCACCTGACCGCTGGTACCAGGCGGGCGATCGGTTGCCGTGCGGCTTGCTCGCCGTGCATGCACCCGGTCCGACTGAGGCGCATTACGCCTTCCACCTTGCGCGGGAGAGCGGCGTGGTGTTCTGCGCGGATCTTCTGACGAATGCGGAAGGCACAGGTCTGTCCTTCGTCCCCGATGTCTATCAGGACGAGCCGGCACGCACCCGTGAAAGTGTCCGCCGGCTGCTGGACCTGCGCTTTGAGATCCTGTGCTCGAACCACGGTGAGCCCGTCATTGGCGGCGCCAAGGAAGCGATTGCTCGGGCGCTGGCTCGGGATCAGACGCGGCCGCCTTCCTAGCCTCTGGTACGTGGATATCGTTAAACCCACCTCGACTCACCCCGACACGATCTTCTGCTCCGAAGATCTCCTGAAAGATAGTCACGACCTCCTCAAAGATTTGCAGACCACTCCATTCAGCGTATCCAGCGCGTTCCAATAAACGCGGGAGGTCTGTTTGCTTCGTGCGTTGGCCATGGGGGCTGCCATCACCAAGCAGATAATGATCGAGGATCACGCGATCGCACACGGCCTCGAGATCCCGGGCGAATTTCCGTGGATCATCCAACGGTAACAGGGGACTGACCGTCGCCACGGTGGGCAGGCCTGCAGCTTTTAACGTTCGAAGCGCCTCGATACGCACCGCGGGCGAGTAGGCCTGGGAGGGAAAACCCTGGGGGAGCGTCGGCTTGTCGGTTTCGACCGTGATGTTGATCTGTACGCGGCAGCGCCGGTGCAACTTGGTGAGAAGCGGCAGGTCATCCACGACCAGCGGAGTGTGCGACTGAATCACCAAGAGGTCCGGCGGCCGGCTCAACATTTCTTCCAGGAGACTGCGGGTCCGCCGAGCCGTTCGTTCCTGCGGCGGGTAGGGCTCGGTCACGCTCGACATGAAGATCCTGAGGGGTTTGGGCGCTCCGCGGAGTGGGTGCTTGAGCCGATCGTACTGGGCGCGATAGCTCTCGAGGAAACCTGTTTTGACATCCAAAAAGCTGCCCCACGCGCGGCCGCGAGTATGATGCGGATTCCATTGCGCATAGCAATACAACCCGCAGAGCGAATTGCCAAGGGCGCATCCCCGATAGAGGTTAATCGTATGGGTGAACCCGTCCCCAAGAAAACCCCCAGTGGGGTTGAGCACATGTCGGGATGTAATGGGCTCGATCCTCATGGGCACCCAAGGGCAAATTCTGCACGAGAGCCGCCTGGCGGCGCAAGCGATTCCGAACGTTTCATACTATACTATGCCGCGTAGCAGCCGAAGTGCGCTGGGTCGGACCTGGACCAAAAACGCACACGCGGGTTCCGTATGGCTCTAAACACACCGCACAAACCGACGTTGTCTGACCGCTGGCAAGACGAGGCCAGGCGGGTTGCGCGAGGGGTTCGCCTGCGGGTGCTGGGTCATACGCTCAAGAACAACGGGGGTTACTTGAGCCAGGCCTGCTCGTCAGCCGAGATCCTCGCTACATTGTACACCGGCGTCATGAAGCTGGGCCCAAGTCAGGCGCCGCCTGTGCCTCTTCCGTTTCCGGGATCACCGGGTCCACACACTCCTCAGTGTTTCACAGGCGCGCTCTATAACGGTCCCAGAGCACCCGACCTGGATCGCTTCTTGTTCTCGCCTGCCCATTATGCCCTTCCCCTCTATGCCACACTCATCGAGGTCGGCCGGCTGGCGCCTGAGGCCCTAGACCAATTCAACCAGGACGGCAGTACGGTCGAAATGATCGGGGCTGAGCATTCGCCGGGGATGGAAACCACCACCGGCTCACTTTCGCAGGCGCTGAGTCAGGCCGGAGGGGTCGCCCTGGCACGTAGACTGCGCGGCGAAACCGGCCGCGTCTGGGTGTTCATGTCCGATGGCGAGTTGCAAGAAGGCCAAACTTGGGAGGCGTTTGCCGCGCTGATTTTTTATAAGCTGGACAATCTCGGGGTGTACGTCGATGCCAACGGGCAGCAGTGCGACGGCCGGACGGAGACCGTGATGGGGGTCGAACCGATCCGGGAGCGACTGGAAGCCTTCGGGGCTCGGGTGGTGGAGGTTGACGGCCACAATCCTGATTCACTGGCCGCGGCCGCAGCGACACATCCGCGCGGGCAAGGGCAACCGCTCGTTGTACTGGGGCGCACCGATCCCTGCCGGGGTATCGAGTTGCTCCGGAGCCGTGCGCCGAAACTCCACTACCTGCGGTTGAAGAACGACGAAGAACGGAAGGCGTATCAAGAGGCTTTCGCGCGGTTGCAACAGGAGGTTCGATGATCGAGGTCATCTCCCGCCCGCACGCGAGAAACCTTGTCCGCTGGGCGCAGGACAAACCGGAGGTCATCGTGCTGTCGGCCGACCTGACAGGGTCGTGCGAGGCAGACGATTTCCAGAAGGCGTTTCCGGACCGATTTTTCTCGATGGGCATGGCGGAGCAGAACATGATGGGCTTTGCCGCTGGTCTGGCCCGCGAAGGGTTCTTCCCATTCGTGCACACCTTTGCAGTGTTCCTCTATCGTCGGCCATACGATCAACTGGCCATGTCCGTCGCGTATCCCAACCTGCCGGTCCGTTTGCTGGGCTTTCTCCCCGGCCTGATTTCGCCCGGCGGCGTCACTCACCAGGCCATCGAGGACATCGCGGTGCTGCGCGCGCTGCCAAACATGACGATCCTCGAGTGCGGGGATGCGACGGAGGTCGAATCCGTCCTCGACCTAGCACAGGGCGTTCATGGACCGGTATACGTGCGCATGCTACGAGGTGAGGTGCCGAGACTGTTCAGCCCTGATGAGCCCCTCCGGTTGGGCGAAGCCCGGGTGCTGACTCGGGGCACGGACGTGACCATCCTGTCTTCCGGGATCTGCACCGAAGAGGCCCTGCGAGCGACGGCCTCACTCCGCGGTCGCGGGGTGTCAATCACACACCTGCACGTTTCCACGCTAAAACCCTTTACCGACACGACCATTGTGGAAACGGCCGCGTCGGCGCGCTACGGCGTCATCACCCTTGAAAATCACAGCATCCTTGGCGGATTGGGGACCGCGACAGCCGAAGCGATGGCAGAAGCGGGGCTCCAGCAGAAATTGGTGCGCCTCGGACTCAAGGATACCTTCGCGCACGGCGGCAGCAGACCGTACCTCATGAAGCAGTATGGGCTCGACGCGCTCTCGCTTGTGGGTGCGGTTGAGCAGCTGCTCGGTGCTTCGTTCAACCTGACCGAGGCAGATCTGGCCTCGATTCGGCTCGATACGGTTCACCCCAGATCGAATGTGGAGGCCCTCTAAATGACTCCTTCTGGGCCGAAGGATCTTTCCGGGCAGCGATTTTCAGTCCGGTACCATCTGACCGGCACAGAGACCGCCGCGCAGGCCACGGCCGCCAGCATCTGTCGTGAACAGACGGTCGAAGTGCCGGACGAGGTGATTCCACTCGGGCCGATTCGCGAGCAGATCGTAGGCCGCCTTGAAGCGTTTCACCGCGTGGCGTCCGGCGCCTTCGAAGCCACGATCAGCTTCGCCGCCGAGACAGCGGGGACCGAGTTCACGCAACTGCTGAACGTCATCTTCGGGAACATCAGCCTGCAACCAGGCATTCGAGTGGCGCGGGTGGATGTTCCTGCGAGCGGCTTCTCTTGGCTCAAGGGACCGCGCTTCGGACGAAAGGGGATTCGCACCCGATTGGCCGTGCCCGACCGTCCGCTCCTGTGCACCGCAGTCAAACCGATGGGCCTGTCGGCGAAGGAATTGGCTGACCTGGCTTACCAGTTCGCTCTGGGTGGCATTGACATTATCAAGGATGACCATGGCCTGGCTGATCAGCCATTTTGCCTGTTTGAGGAGCGAGTGACGCGCTGTGCCGAAGCCGTGGCACGGGCCAATCGCGAGACCGGACGCCATTGTCTGTACGCGCCGAATGTAACCGGCCCTGCCGGGGTATCCATCCAGCGGGCGCTCTTCGCCAAACAGGCGGGAGCTGGCGGCCTGTTAATCAGTCCTGGACTGACCGGCTGGGACACCATGCGCCAGCTTGCCGAGGACGAGCGCCTAGTGCTTCCGGTCATCATGCACCCGGCGCTGCTGGGCAGTTTTGCCACTGATCCTCATAGCGGGCTGTCGCACTACACGCTGTTCGGCCAGCTTCCGCGCCTGGCCGGTGCTGACGCCTGCATCTTTCCAACCTATGGCAGCCGTTTTTACTTCAGCCGGGATGACTGTCGAAGTATTGCGGAGGGGGCCAATGATGAATTCGGAGCGTACCGACGAACCTTCCCGACTCCCGGCGGAGGGCTCACGTTCGAGCGGCTGCCGGAGCTGATCGAGTTTTATGGCCCGGACGTCATCTTGCTCATTGGCGGGGCCTTGCGCCAGTACGGGCCGGATCTCGTCGCCAACTGTCAGCAGTTCCATCGGTGTGTATCCCGTACTCCCGCCGTAAAGGCTGGTTGACGCCTGGAGGGCCATTCTGTTCCCCATCTGCCTCACCCGTCACTGATGCCCTGCCAGACACCCGGACAGTGCATGGCCTCCATGGCCTGATCGAGCTGGATAGTCCTTCCTATCTGAGAATCATTCCTCTTGACTCCAGCCCGGAGCACCGTGTAGCGTGATGCCTCGACCTTATCCACGGAGGTCGGCACGAGTCTCATGATGAAAGCTATCAGGAAAGTAAGCACTCTGAAGACCCGAACAGCGAGGTTATCTCCTGAAGAGATTGGCCGGACATTTCGCGAGCGAGGATTAAAGGTCACGCCCCAGCGCACGGCCATCTACCAAACGCTGATCGAAAGTCCGGTCCATCCCACCGCAGACCATCTTTACACGCAGGTCAAGCGTGTGTATCCGATGCTCTCGCTGAACACGGTCTACCACACCCTGGGAGTTCTCCGAAATGCCGGCCTCACCCATGAGGTGAACTACTGGCACGATCGCTCCCAGTTTGATGGCAATATAAATCCGCATCACCATCTGATCTGCCTCGGGTGCCGAATGATCCAGGATCTTACAGACGCATCCCTGGATCGTCTGACGGTTTCGAGCGTGCGGCGGACCGGGTTCGAGGTGACCGGGCATCAGGTGGAATTTTATGGATACTGTACCCGCTGCCGCCGGCGCAACCCGGCCGCCAAGCGGAAAAGAAAGGAGTGGAGCGTATGAACTCGCAGGTGTCTCTGCGTCAGGGAGTCATGCTCATCGTTGCCGTCGGAATCTTGTTGTTCGCGAGTCCTCAGAGGATCCTGAGCGAGGAACCGAACCTTGAGCTCGGTCAATTGCCAAACGTCCCGATCCCCGCCCACAACCTGCAATATGACACCAAAGTGGAACTGGGGAAGCTGCTCTTTTTCGACCCTCGTCTCTCGAAGGATAACAGCGTTAGTTGCGCCAGCTGTCACGTGCCGGAGGCCGGCTTTGCAGACCCCCGCCAGTTTTCCCTCGGCGTGGGCGGGAAGAAGGGCGGGCGCAACGCCCCTACAGCCCTGAATGCCGCGTATAACCACGTGCAGTTCTGGGATGGCCGCGCGGGATCGTTGGAGGAGCAGGCGCTGGGGCCGATCCAAAATCCTATCGAGATGGCCGAAACCCTCGATGGAGTCGTCAAGAAACTCAGCCAGGTCAAGGGTTATCGTGAGCGCTTTCAGGCCGTGTTCGGGACAGGCGCCTCGCCTGACGGCATCGCGAAGGCCATCGCCGCGTTTGAGCGCACGTTGATCTCGACCAATTCCCCCTTCGATCGATTCATAGCCGGCGACAAGGGTGCGCTCTCGGCGAGCGCACGGCGCGGACTTGAGCTGTTTCGCGGAAAGGCACGCTGCATACTCTGCCACAACGGACCCAATTTCACCGACAACAAATTCCACAATATCGGCGTTCTCCAGGTCGGTCCACTCAAGCAGGATGTCGGCCGGTACGCGGTCACCAAGCGAAAGTCGGATCGGGGAGCCTTTAAGACTCCCTCGCTTCGGAGTGTCGCGTTGACCGCTCCCTATATGCACACGGGAGGTCTCGCCACGTTGGGAGACGTGCTGGAGTTCTACAACAAGGGGGGCGAGGCGGTGTCAGGCAAGGATGTGTTCATGACCCCCCTGAATCTGACCGGCCAGGAGAAGAAAGACCTGATCGAACTCATGAAAAGTCTGACCGGCGACTTGACCACAATGAAGCTGCCAAAGCTTCCGTAGTGCAGAATCATCATCCAGGTCGGTCACGGAAGGAGAGGAAACCCAGCAGTGAACTTATCGTACAGGAGGTAGGTGATGGAGAAGGCCTTGAAGCCATGCGTGGCGGAAGCTATCGGCACCTTTGCCCTCTGTTTCATCGGGGCCGGAGCCATCTGCATCGCACAACTCATGGAGGGGAGAGTCACCAATGCGGGTCTCATTGGTATCGCGCTCGCGCACGGATGTGTGCTGGCTGTGATGATATCCGCGATGGGGCACATCTCAGGAGGTCATTTCAATCCGGCAGTGACGTTCGGAGTATTAGTGGGAAACAAGATCTCCGCCGGCATGGCGGGTGCGTATGTCGTGTCTCAACTCGCTGGGGGCGTGGTGGCCGGAATCCTGCTGCGGCTTGTGTTCACGGAGGACGTGTGGAGGCCGGTGAACCTGGGCACGCCGGGGCTCGGGGACGGCGTGACGATCGGGGTTGGCATCCTCGTTGAGTTGGTGCTGACCTTTTTCCTTGTGATGGTGGTGTATGGAACCGCGATCGATGGTCGAGGCACCTGGAAGGCGGTTGGGGGATTCGCCATCGGGTTCACGGTCCTCTGCGATATTCTGATGGGCGGGCCATTGACCGGCGCCTCCATGAACCCCGCGCGGACCTTTGGGCCTGGACTTGCCGCCGGCTACTGGGACAATCACATCGTGTATTGGATCGGACCACTCTTGGGCGGCGGGCTGGCCGGCCTGCTCTACGGACGGTTCCTCATCAAGCCGTAGGTCCCCACGACGCGGGTACATCCCTGAGGAAACCAGACCGCATGCGGCGGCTAGGAGGTTGAACCAGGAACCCCGTGAGGTTGGCTTCGTGGTGGAGGCTCTTCCCTCGAAGCCAACCGACTCGGCGCTACACGAGAGGTTGAGCTGACAGGCCTCGCAGAGTTCGCCATGTTGCTCGGTCATAAAGGTCTTGGCGATTACCCCACAGCGTTCGCAGATCATGAGTGGATTCCTTTGTCTTCACACTTCGGTCGCTGACGCCAACTGTGTCAACCCCAGACCTAACCATCAGGCAGCGCATTGTGCAACTCATCACGGAGTCGCTCCGCACTCCTCGGCAGCTTGCGGAGGTCGTCGGCATCTCGGAACGACTGGTCGAAGACCATGTGCGCCATATTGTCCGATCCGTCAGTCGTGACCGGACGAGACGTTTCATCTTGGAACCCGCTGAATGTCAGCACTGTGGCTTCGTCTTCCGCGAGCGATCCCGCCTGACTCGGCCGAGTCGCTGCCCCAGTTGTCGAAGCGAGCACATTTCCGCGCCCCGTTACGGAATCACGTGCCGCTCGGCAAGTCATGACTAACCGCCAGTGCTGCGAGTACTCGTGCCCTTCCCCTGGCTTCCCCAATAGTCAGCCCCTTGCGCGAGTAGACTGCGGAGATCGCTGACCGCGAATGACCGCGGCACGAGCCTGCAGAGCTTCGGCTTCCTGAGCACGTCCTGCCTGACGAAGCACCTCGGCCAACTCTTCCAGACTCTTCGCCACCTCCTGGTGTTCCGCTCCCAGAGCTTGTTCACGGATCGCTAACGCCCGTCTATATAGGGGTTCAGCCTGGTCATAATGCCCCTGTGCACCATACAGTTTTCCGAGATTCCTCAGGCTAAGCACCATATCCGGGTGATCTGGGCCAAGCAGTTTTTCCTTCGTGGCCAGCGCTCGCCGAAGCAGCGGCTCGGCCTGGGCGTACTGGCCATGCATCCGGTGGAGCACACCAAGATTATTGAGCGCGGCGGCTACGTCAAGGTGTTCTTCGCCGTAGGTACGCTGATAAATCTGCAAGGCGCGCACGTACAAGGGCTCGGCCTCCACGAATCTGCCTCTGGCCCAGTACGTCTGCCCCAATTGCGAGAGCGATAGGGCGAGCCTCGTGTCCTCGCGTCCGAACCGTTCGGCTTTCTGGACCGCCGCCGAGAAAATCCGCTCCGCGTCGCCAAAGCGCCCCTGCCGGTACGCCTGTTGACCGGCAGCCATGGCCTCATCCCATGTGGTCCCTTGTGAACAGCCTAAGGCCCAGCACAGCAGTGCGCTCAGCCCCACACCGATCCATGCGTGGCTTCTTCTTGGCCATGCACAAGACAGCTTGCCGTTGGAAGACACACCTCACCACACTATCGCGACAGCGATCACCGTGCTACCTATGATGGGAGTATACAGTTAGAGAGGCTTGCTCTGCTATGAGGGCGGACGGATGCTGTTTGGACCACTCACTGTGCCCGGCGACCGATGCTTCCCCGCCTTTCATGGGAAGCCTCCTACACAACAACTGTGCTTCCAGCTATAATTTCCCTCCGCGTGTGTGGACTCTCGTATCACAAGGAAAGGAGCCTGTCATGCCGAAAGCAACCTGGAACGGAATCGTATTGGCCGAGAGCGAGCATTGCGAAAAGGTGGAAGGTAATTGCTACTTCCCGCCACAAGCCATCACACGCCAATACTTCAAGGAGAGCACCACGCATACCACCTGCCCCTGGAAAGGCGAGGCCAGCTACTACCACATCGAGGCCAACGGACAGGTGAACAGCGATGCGGCGTGGTACTACCCGTCCCCCAAGGACGCTGCCAAAAACATTACCGGCCATGTGGCGTTCGCGAAGAGCGTCATGGTCGAGGAGTAGGTCCCCTCAGTGACGGCTCGCCGCGCACTTATGGATCTGCCCAAGGCAAAGGCGGGCGCCGAGCGCGCTCAACTGCCCAGCAGTTGGGAGAGGGCGTGAGCCAGGCGAGCATACTGGGCTGAGGTGTTATAGAGGTGGGCTGAGATCCGGAGCAGGCGCTGCCGAGATGCAGGCCAGACCGTGATCGAGGTCTCGATCTTGAACTTGCTGTAAAGTGTCTCCTGTAAAGGATCTCGGGTACAGGCCGGGTCAGGGGAATCTTCGGGCGTGGAAGGGAGCGGGAGCGCCACCAGGGTCCCAACCATCTCGTCCGGGCAAGGGAGTGCAACGTGAAGGGTGCGGCAGAGAACCTGCCGGGCCTCAAGCACCAGAGCCCGGTTGCGAGTCATGACGGCTGGCCACCCGCCGGGAAGGAGCGAGCCCAGGAACCGAATTGCGACCGGCACAGCCAGGTAGGCCGTGGGATCATGCGTGCCTGTCCAGCCAAACTCGAGGTGAAAGCGTGAGCGGTCAGTCCGGGTAGAATTGGCTCCGTGGCTAATGGCCAGCGGACGGATCTCCGACTGCCGCTCAGAGCGGACATGCAGAAACGCTGCTCCTTTTGGCGCGCAGAGCCACTTATGGCAGTTACCGACATAATAGGCCGCGCCAATCGCCTCAACATTGAGCGGAAGCATCCCGGGCGCGTGCGCCCCATCCACCAGTGTCTCGATCCCTCGCGCATGCAGCTCGCGCACAAGCCGCTCGATGGGGAAGACCAGCCCGGTCTGACTGGTCACATGATCCAGGACTGCGAAGCGTGTGCGAGAGGTGACCGCATCCAAGATCACTTCAAGCACCTGTGCCGGCGACTCGATCGGGAACGGGACCGGAGCCTGGACGACCCTCGCTTGTGATCCAACGGCGACAAATTCCAGGGCATTCGTACAGGCATTGTAGGCATGGGACGTGGTGAGGAGCTCGTCCCCTGGCTTGAACCGGAGCGAGCGCAGGACTGCATTGACCCCGGTCGTCGTGTTCGGGACGAAGGTCAGGTTCACGGGGTCCGCCCCGACAAATTCAGCCAACTCCTGTCTCGCCTCGTCCAATAACGGTTCGAGCTCTCGATTCAAGAACCGCACTGGGTTCTGCTCAAGCCGTTCGCGAAGACGCTGTTGGGCTTCGAGCACCGGGCCGGGACAGGCCCCGTACGAGCCGTGGTTCAGGAAGACCACCTGAGGATCGAGCGGCCAGTGCTGAGCGAGCTCGGCAGAGGGTTCCCAGCGTGAACCAGATTTCCCCGTCATGGTACTCCCTCAACTGGGCTTGACCCGTACTTTGATGAAGCAGAGGCGAGAATCAGATGAATGCGCGGCGATGATACGTGCCCGCCCCCGTTGTGTAAAGCTGCCGCTCACCACCCTCATTCCATCCGGCTCTCTGCTATAATCCCGGCTTGCCCTTCTGCGCCGGGGTTCGTGTCTTGTTCACCCAGAACTTTGCATCTTTCCTGAGGATGTGGAAAACATGAAACGCCTGACTGGCAAGATTGCCATCGTCACGGGGAGCAGCAGCGGAATTGGGAAGGCGATCGCGCTGCGGTTCGCAGAGGAAGGAGCGCGCGTCGTGATTGCGGCCCGGCGGCTCCCCCTGTGCAAGCAAGTTGCCGCGCAGATCCGAGAACGCGGCGGCGAGGCGATCGTGATACAAACCGATGTGAGCGAAGAGGCGCAGGTGGACCGACTGATTGTGGAAACGGCACGCCAATGTGGACGGCTGGACATCCTGGTCAACAATGCCGGGATCGGCGGTGGGGGACATCTCGCAGACACCAGTACCTCGACGTTCGATCGGGTTATCAACACCAATCTGCGCGGGACCTTTTTCTGTTGCCGTGCTGGGTTCCGCCAGATGCTGAACAACGGCGGCGGTACGATCATTAATATGTCCAGCGTCGCCGGCGTGGAGGCCTGGGCTGGAACCGGCACCTACAGCGCGTCCAAGCATGGCATCATGGCTCTGACAAAGGCATTGGCGGATGAAGGGCGGCCGCACAAGATCAAGGCCTGCGCGATCTGCCCGGGCGCGGTGGCTGACGAGTTGGTGGACGCCTCGCCCGAGGACATCGAACGCAGTCAGAAGATTAGCCCATTCGATGTTGCGGAAACGGCGGTCTATCTCGCAACGGTCGGCCCCAATACCATCGTCCATCGCGTGGTGGTGGATCGCCTTGGCGCTGACTGGTGAGGACAGCGATGAGACGGCGTCCCCTCAAGGTTGCGACGTTTAACGTGAATTCCATTCGCAAACGTCTGCCCACGGTCTTACGCTGGCTCGATCGCCAGGGGCCCGATGTCCTATGCCTCCAGGAAACCAAGGTCCAGGACACGGACTTTCCGCTCCTCGAGTTAACCGCCGTGGGCTACCAGGTGGCGTTCCGTGGCATGAAAGCGTACAACGGCGTCGCAGTCCTGAGCCGCACCGTGCCCGAGTCGGTTGACTATGGCCTCGACGACGGGGCAGCACCGGACGAGGAACGACTGATCTGTACAACGATTCGCGGGGTGCCCATCATCAACACTTACGTTCCCCAAGGGTTCAAGATTGATTCGCCGAAGTACACCTATAAGTTGGAATGGTTCCGCCGCTTACGTGCCTACTTCGCGCGGCACTTGTCCCCAACCAAGCCGGCGATCTGGTGCGGGGACTTGAACGTGGCGCCGGAGCCGCTGGATGTCCATGCCCCAGAAAAGCACCTCACCCACGTCTGTTTCCACGAAGCGGTCCGCCGCGCATACAAGGAGACGATCTCGTGGGGCTTTACAGACGTCTTCCGCAAGCTCCATCCGAATCGCCAACAATACACCTTCTGGGATTATCGGCAGCCCAGCTCCGTGAAGGCGAACAAGGGCTGGCGCATCGACCAGATCCTGGCGACTGCACCGCTCGCCGTGCAGTGCCGGAGAGCCGATGTGGATCTCGCGCCGAGAAAGGCGGCGAACCCGTCCGATCACACGTTCCTCTGGGCTGAATTTTTAGTCTAAATCCAGCACCCTTTGGCTCGCGACACGCTCTTTCTCCAGCCTGACGAGGCGGGAATACGGTCTTCTCTCTCGGCTCCGCTCAGGCGAGCTGCACGGCCAGCGCTTCAGCCGGGTATGTCACGATTTCCGACAAGGTGGGGTGGTAATGCGGTATCCGCAGCAGGTCACGGACTGTGCCGTGGTAGTACATGACTACGATCATCTCGTGAATGAGCTCGCCCGCTTCGGGGCCGACGATGTGCGCGCCGATCAACTCCCCGGTGCCGGGGCGACAGAGCAGCTTCACATGGCCGCGTGTCTTTCCCAACGTCAGCGCTTTCCCATGGTCGCTAAAAGGATAGGAAGCGACCAGGTACGGGATCTGTTGGGCACGACATTCCTTCTCGCCAGGCCCCACCGTGGCCACTTGCGGGTCTGAGAAGATCACCTCAGCCTTCAGCCGGTGGTCCATGCGACGAGCGGGCTTGTCGGGATGGACGGCGTTATAGCCCGCGACCTCCCCCTGCTGAATCGCAATATGAACGATCTCTAGCAAGCTGTTGACATCGCCGACCGCGAAGATGTGGGGTTGGGATGTCCGCATCTCATCATTGATCACGACCCGCGCCTGCTCGGTCTTGACCTGGGCCGCCTCCAGGTTGAGGCGCTCGATGTTCGGGCGCCGGCCCAGCGCCTGCAGAATCAGTTCAGCCGATTCGGTCTTCACCCGTCCCTCGTGCGAAAAATGGGCGGTTTTGAGCGAGCCATCCTGCGCGAGGCGATGCAGGTTGGTAGCGGTGTAGAGCGTCATGCCCTCTTCCTGAAACTGAGCCTCCACCGGGCGCGCCAAGTCCTCATCCAGGTGGGACAAGATATGACGGCTGCGCTGGATGAGGGTGACTCTGGTTCCAATCCGGGCGAAGAACTGCCCCAGTTCCACGGCTACCGGCCCGCCGCCAAGCACGAGCAAGGATGCCGGTCGTTTCCGGAGGTCGAGGATCTCATCGCTGGTCAGATAACCGACCTCCTCGAGACCCGGGATCGGAATGCGGGAGGGCACCGAGCCAGCCGCGATAATAAACGCCTTGGCCGCGAGGATCTGGCCCCCGACTTGGACCTCGCGAGGCGAGCGAAACGACGCTCGCTCTTGGTACAGAGTGAATCGAGGATTGTGGAGCGCGTTGATCCGGTCTTCAGCAAACTCGCGCACCAGCCGGTCTTTGCGGTCGATGATGGCAGCGAGGTCGGCCTTCACAGGCACCGGGGCGAGTCCAAATTCCTTCGCCTGGTGCATCAGGCTCATCACGTCGGACGAACGGAGGATGGTCTTGGACGGCATGCACCCGCGTAGGATACACAGTCCGCCCAACGGACCATGGTCGACGATGGCCACATCTGCGCCGGCATCGGCCGCGGTACGTGCAGCGGCATACCCCGCCGACCCGCCGCCGATGATGATGAGATCGTGTGTCACACGGAAACCTTGCGCGGGTTAAGATGAGCAACCGACCACGATCTGCTTTCCCCAATCCGGCGGAGATGCGGAGTATTGCTCATGCTCCGGCTGCTCTGAAAACGGGTCGCGCAGCAGTTTCCGGAGCCGCTCGATCTCTGAAAAGTCTTTCTGTTCGGTGGCGCGCTGGATCGCAATTTGGGCCAAATAGTTGCGCAGCACGTATTCCGGGTTCACCCGGTTCATGCAAGCAGCCCGCTCTTCATCGCGACTCCCTTCAGCCCGCAGTCGCTCGCGATAGCGAGCGGCCCAGATGTCGAAGCCGTCCCGATCCTGGAAAGAGTCACGGAGACCCTCGTTGCGCTCACCAGGTTTCTGGCGGAACCGGCTCAGGCTACGAAAGAAGATCGTATAGTCCATGCGATTGTCCTGCATGAGTTCCAGTAATCCGGTTAGCAGGGTCGCGTCATCAGGCCTGGATTCCCTCAAACCTAACTTCGCCCGCATCAGCTCCGCATAATGCTCGGTGAAGACGGCCTCGTATGTTGCTAGGGCGCTTTTGGTCTCCTCCTGTGACAGGAGGGGCGACAGGCCCTGCGCGAGGCATCGCATGTTGAAGTAGCCGATGTCCGGTTGATGGTGGAAGGCATACCGGCCATGCGTGTCGGAATGATTGCAAACGAATGTGGAGTGATACTCGTCAAGAAATCCGAACGGACCGTAGTCAAGTGTAAGTCCCAGAATGGACATGTTGTCGCTGTTCATGACGCCGTGGGCAAAGCCGACGGCCTGCCATTTTGCGATGAGGCGGGCTGTGCGGGCCGCGATTTCATCCAGGAGGCGTGCGTATTTCTCTTTGGCGATAGCAAGCGTCGGGAAGTGCTGGGCGATCACGTAATCTGCTAACAGCTTGATGTAATCATGCTGCCGGCGATAGTAAAACACCTCAAATGACCCAAACCGCACATGGGTCGGCGCCAAGCGGACGAGCATGGCGCCGGTCTCGACTTTCTCCCTGTAAACCGGTTCATCGCTGCCCACGATACAAAGCGCCCGCGTGGTGGGAATTCCGAGCCCGTGCATGGCCTCGCTGCAGAGATACTCACGGATGGAGGACCGGAGGACCGCCCGTCCGTCGTCGTCGCGCGAGAACGGTGTCAGGCCCGCCCCCTTGAGGTGCAGGTCCCACTTCTCGCCAGCGTGGTTACGAATCTCCCCCAGAAGAATGGCGCGCCCATCGCCCAGCTTTGAGACATAATGCCCGAACTGATGGCCGGAGTAGAGCATCGCCACGGGCTCGCTTCCCGGGAGTGCCAGACTCCCCCCGAAGCAGCCCACAAATTCCGGACGCTTGGCCTCATCCGGATGCAGATCTATGAGAGCAGCTGCGTCAGGATTGAAAGTCACGAGACAGGGGTTGGAAAGCGGTGTGGGTGAGACACGAGCATAGAACGCTTCCGGCAGGCGCACATACGTGTTGTCGAATGACAAGTCCTCCAGCTTTCGTAGACCCGACATAGCATTATCTTGGCATGGACGGCCACGGCGTGCAACCTCCATGCGCCAGACTGCCAACGGAGTGTGAACGGATGCGTGAACGGTTGAATTCCTTGGCCTGCTCCACAGTCTTCCTCCAGCAGGCATTATTCCCCTTGCTCACCTTGTCTTGAGCGCAGGCCTCCTCTACGCGACCGTTCCAGAGGGACAGCTTGGCCAGCATTTGATCGGATCGGATTGCGACGAGCGCGTGCGCTGAGGGCTCGATGCTGGCGAAACTTTAGGCTAGAAACAGCGAGCAACCCCCGAAGCTGGTTATTCGTTCTTTAAGGTATCCATATTGATTTTTGCTATACTAGTAGCCAGAGCACACTTAAAGGGGTGATCCATTGCTGTCCTGGGAACAGGCGATTGCACGGCTTTTCCACTTCTTCCGGCTGGACGAAATCAAGAGGAAGATCCTGGTGTTCGCCCTGCTGGCTACCCTGATCCCATCCCTCACGATGGGATGGCTTTCGTACGTCCAAAACACCCGGGTTATGACAGAAAAAGTCACCGAGGGGCTTCAAAATGCGACCTCGCACACTGCCCGCGAGCTTGACCTCTGGATCAAGCAACGCTTGTACGAGCTGCGCGTCTTCTCCAGCTCTTATGAAGTCTCGGAAAATGTGGAGAAGAGCGCCCGCGGGCGCCCAAGAGGGAAAGCGCTCCAACGCCTCAAGGCATACCTCAAGTCGGTCCGCGAGAAGTTTACCGACTACGAAGAACTGATGGTCATAAACCCCAAAGGCCGAGTGGTCACAACCAGTGCCGCCAAGGCAGGTCCCGTTAACCTCCCTCCAAATTGGCTGAAGCAGGCGCGCGCCGGCGACGCAATCATAGGCAACGCGTATTGGGACGACCTCCCCAACAAACCAGCCATCAAGATCGCAGTCCCTATCAAAGCCGCAGACGGCCGGTTACTAGGCGTGCTGGCCGCCAAGCTGAACTTTCATACCATCGAAACGGTCATGAAGCGCTTGGCCCCTGGGGAAACGGGGCAGATGTATTTGATCGACTCAGAAGGAAGGCTCATCACCAGTTCGAAAGAGTCGTCGGCCGCACTGATGGACAGCAGGCTGCCCGATCCAGTGACCCAAGCCATGTTTGAACAAAGAACGTTGCCTCTAGAGTACTCGAGCCTGCAGGAGGAGGGAGTGTTGGGGAGCATCGCGCTTTCCTCGCAGTGGGAATGGGGAGTCCTCGCCGAGATTGGCAAGACCGAAGCCTACGCAGAGACCACCAGGATTCGAAACCTGACTCTACTGATCACCCTGGGGGTGCTGCTCGTAATCGGCCTGAGCGCTTATCTCCTCGGAGTCACGATCGTCCGTCCCCTGGACCGGTTGACCAAGGGGGCGGACCAGGTGGCTAACGGCAATCTGAGTGTGGAGGTTCCGGTCGTCAGCGGTGGCGAGGTCGGGTATTTGACCCAAGTTTTTAATTACATGGTAGGGAAGTTACGCCAAGGCCAGGAGGAGTTGGCTGCCATCAACAATACCCTCATGATGACAAACAGGGAGCTACAGGAACTCTCGATCACCGATGGCCTAACCGGGCTCTATAACCGCAGATATATGATGGATACACTCACCAATGAGGTGGCACGCGCCCAGCGGCTGGAACACCACTTCTCGGTGCTGATGATTGATATTGACTACTTTAAAAAGTACAACGACACCTATGGCCACTTGGCGGGAGATGAGCTGCTCATGAAGGTTGGGTCGGTTTTCAGGGAATCGATTCGAAGCATGGATTTCGCCGCGCGCTATGGCGGCGAGGAATTTCTGATCATGCTTCCGGAACACGGGGCGGATGGAGCCATGGAAGTCGCGGAGCGCATCCGTACAAAGGTAGCTTCGGCGACAACCGGCGACAAAAACAGAAAAGATCCGGTGACGGTCAGCATCGGGGTTGCCGCGTTTCCCGAGAACGGCGCGACACCGGCAGCCCTGATCGCAAGCGCCGATGCGGCCCTGTATCAGGGAAAGGAGCGCGGGCGCAACCGGGTCGTCCTCTCTGGCGTCACACCCAACGAGCAGACGGCCGGAGGCAGGCGATCCGCCCCGGCCGAACGTCACCGCCGCTCCTAATCCGCACCCACCAATTTATAGAAGACCCACCCGCCGCGCCCGTCCTCACTTTTCACGCGCACCCATTGCCCCTTATAGGCATGCCCGATGAGGGCAGTGCCTTTTGCCAAAGAATAGAGGACCTTGAAATGGAGGCCGGGGCCTTCCCTGACATTGCTTTTACTCAAGAGCTGGAGCGGCAACGGCAGGACGAAGGGCACTTCTCCTGCGACCCTCGAGGTCATCTCTTGGTTCATTGATCGTTCCCGGGCACCCTTAATCAGGCTTTTGGCCTGGCTGGTGAGGTACAGGGCCCCGCCGTAGTTCCCTTTCTTAAATTCGCGCGCGCTGAGCTTGGTCAGTTGCTCAGCCTTGATAAAGCTTGGATCGCTTTCCCATCTTTTTCCTTTCGCCTTCAGGGCTTTGACGGCGATTTCGGCCTCCGCAAGGTCGGAGGCTGCCTCGGCCTTGCTTTCCAGGCTGCGGAGTTTTGCCTTCGCCCGGACGACCTCTAGGATAACCTTTTCGAGCTGCTCAGTGAGCCTGGCGATGTGGGCTTTCTTCTCTAGCAGCAGCAGGTGCAGGTTCGCGACACCGTCGTCCAGTGCTCGCCTCACGGCGGATTGCTGCTTCAGATCCTGCTCAAACTGCTCCTGCCGCTGCTTCAACGCCTGGCGTTTCAGGCCCTCCGCGGCAAACTGCTCTTCCAGTTCGCCCTTGGCAGCAGTTTGGTTTCTGAGCTCCTCCAGCAATTGCTGCTGTTTGACTTGGAGTGCCTGCCGTTGCTGGCGCTCCGCTTCCAGCTCTGCAGCAGGGACCATGCCCTCTGTCTTCTTCTGCAGGGAGAAGCCGGCACATGCTGAAAGGAGTAGCCCGACGACCACGAGCCCCGAGATCGTGCAGAACACGCGTGGGGTCACATTCGGTAAGGACATGCTGGACATCTTACGCGCTTCTTTCAGAGTTACTGGTGCATGACCCTGCAAGCGCGCTGGCGCTTCGGGCAGGAGCAATAGTGTTACCAGTGAACAACGGGGGCTCGCAACGGGTGCATCTATAAAAATTATAGCAGATCAGGCAAAGGGCGGCGAATGAGTGGGTGAAAATCCTGGGCCCGAGCTTGTCTTGACGCCTGGACGAGGGGCTCAGGAAGTACTCACCTGAGCCAGTCACGCGTGTGAGCAGGGTTATCGCTTGGCATCCTGCTCTCTCCCGCACTGCAGAGAGTCCAGCCGAAATCACAGGGTCGCGCACCGCAAGGGAAGGGTCGGTGAGACCCTCCTCTGTCTGACGAGACAGGCCGCGCGCGAAGTAGATGGCGGCGTGAGCCCGGGGAAGTTCCCTGTGACGACGCAGCCAGACCGACCGACGTCCCCAGGGGCACGCCAAGAATCTGACCCCTCGTCAGCGACCGGTCAGCCCGCATACCGACAAAAGCAGAAAGCAGGCCGTCCAGCCGGCGGGTCAGCGCCATGCCGTGACCGAGCCGGTGACCCAGGCGTTCCGTAGCGACCGCCATCAGTGGGGAAGGTGCGAATCCCCTCGAAGAGCGAGTATAATGTATCCGTTGCCAACGTTTGTCCAAGGCGTGTGCCGGCACCGGGCAGGCATCGAAGGGGTTGCAGCATGTCTGCAAAGACGATATTTGACAAAATTTGGGACGCGCATGTTGTGCGGACCGAGCCGGATGGCACGACTCTTCTCTACATTGACCGGCATCTTGTGCACGAGGTCACATCCCCACAGGCATTCGAGGCGCTGAAATTGGCCGGGCGGCGAGTCCGCAGGCCCGGCGCCACACTGGCTGTGCCGGACCATAATGTGCCCACCACTGACCGGCGGTTGGGTATCGCGGATGCGGTGAGCGCAAAGCAGATCACAACCCTGGAAGAGAACTGCGGAGCCTTCGGGATCACCCTGTTTGGCATGAACGACGTCCGCCAGGGGATCGTGCACGTGATCGGGCCGGAACAGGGGTTCACGCTCCCCGGCATGACCATTGTCTGCGGGGATTCCCACACGTCAACCCACGGCGCCTTCGGCGCGTTAGCCTTCGGCATCGGCACGAGCGAAGTCGAACACGTTTTGGCGACCCAGTGCTTGGTCCAGAAAAGACCCAGGACCATGGTGATCCGGGTGGACGGCGAGCTCCCGAACTCGTGTTGGGCGAAAGACATCATTCTCACGATCATCGGCAAAATCGGCACGGCCGGAGGCACGGGGCACGTGATCGAGTATGCGGGCTCCGCCATCCGCGCACTCACCATGGAAGGACGCATGACGCTCTGCAACATGTCTATTGAAGCGGGGGCGCGCGCAGGCATGATTGCCCCGGATGAGACCACGTTCAGTTACGTCGAGGGCAGGCCCTTCGCTCCTGAAGGTGAGAAACTTGACCGAGCCGTGAAGGCCTGGCGAGAAATGAGCACCGATCCTGGCTCAACCTTCGATCAGACTGTCGAGCTGCGCGCGGAACAGATCGCTCCGCAAGTCACTTGGGGAACCAGTCCGGGCATGGTGACCGGCGTGGACGGCAAAGTCCCTGAGCCGCGGGAGATGCCCGACGACAAATCCCGTCGCGCAGCCGAGCACGCGCTGGAATATATGGCGCTGACACCCGGCACTCCCATCGCCGACCTCAAGATTGACAAGGTGTTTATCGGCTCCTGCACCAATTCCCGCATCGAGGACCTGCGCCTGGCGGCCCAGTATGCAAGGGGCAAGAAAGTGGCTGCTGGCGTCCACGCGCTGGTCGTTCCCGGCTCAGGGCTGGTCAAACAGCAAGCGGAGGCAGAGGGACTGGATCAGATTTTCAAGGAGGCCGGGTTCGAATGGCGTGAGCCGGGCTGCAGCATGTGCCTCGCTATGAACCCCGATATCCTGCAGCCCGGAGAGCGATGCGCCTCCACCAGCAACCGCAACTTTGAAGGGCGGCAGGGGAAAGGTGGCCGCACGCATCTGGTCTCTCCCCCCATGGCCGTCGCCGCAGCCGTGGAAGGACATTTTGTTGATATTCGGCACTGGGCATAGAAGAATTGTGCGATTGAGTCATTGATGATTTGTTGATTGAAGAATTGCTGATGGTTTGATGGAAGCAATCTCTCAATGAGAAAATGACCCGATGGAACAATAATCAGGAATACTGATGCAGCCCTTCACCACACTGACTGGCCTCGTCGCCCCGCTGGATCGGGTCAACGTGGATACCGACCAGATCATCCCGAAGCAGTATCTGAAGACAATCCACCGGACCGGGCTTAAAGAAGGACTGTTTTACGATTGGCGCTCCAAGAAGGATGGCACGCCGGATCCGGAGTTCTTTTTAAATCAGCCTCGCTACAAGGAAGCGACCATCCTGCTCACTCGCGACAACTTCGGCTGCGGCTCGTCGCGGGAGCACGCCCCCTGGGCGTTGCTCGACCAGGGGTTTCGCTGCCTGATCGCATCCAGCTTCGCGGATATTTTTTACAACAACTGTTTCCAGAACGGAATCCTGCCGGCGCTCCTGCAGCCCGAGGAAGTCCAAGCGCTCTTTGAGGCGGTCACGTCCCAGGAAGGGTACCGGCTCGCCGTGGACCTGGCTGCGCAGACGGTCACCACTCCTGATGGCACCCGCTACCATTTTGACATTGATCCCTTCCGCAAGGACTGCCTCTACAAGGGGCTCGACCCCATCGGCCTCACCCTGCAGCACGAAGCCGCCATCACCGCGTATGAAGGAAGGCGTAAGGCCGAAGCCCCGTGGCTGTTCCCTGATTTGTGACCAAGCGTAGAGCCCGCGAGCTATCCCACGGAATCCCTGCTCTGTCAGGGAATCAAGGTGGATCAAACGCCATGACTGTTCTGTAAGCGTACTATCACCTGGCCCAAAAATCTGCCGAGCCGTTGGGTCACGACGCTGGGAATTTCGTGCGCGCCCTTAAACCTCACCCATTCCACCGTTAGTCCCGCTTCCAACAGGCAGTCGCGCAGTTGTTCAGCGAGCGAGATGGGTAACAGCGGATCCTCGCTGCCATGGCTTTGGAGAACCCGGAGCCCCCGTCGTTTCGGCATCAGCGGAACCCACTCTTCCTTTGCGAGCAACGTCCCGGACAAGAGGATGAGCCCTAAAAATGGCCGGTCCGTCCGAAGCGTGACATCGCAGGCAAGCATGGCTCCCTGTGAGAAGCCGCCCAGAACAATGTTACGGGGACCGACGCCGAACCGACATTCCAGGTCATCCAAGAAAGCGACGATGCGGTCTCTGGCCTCCTCAAGTCCGGGTGGAATGTCACGAGACAGGTCACGCAATCGTCCGGTAGCGATATCCCGATTGAGTCGCTCCATATCAATCATCCACCATGCGCGCGACTCGCCGAGTCCCATCTGAAACGAAAGCGGCCCTGCAGGGAATATGAACCGCGTCCCTGGTGGCGCGCCGATCACCTGCCAGAGCGGAACAAGATCATCGCCCGGCGCGCCGAACCCGTGCAGCAGAATGACGACGGGGCCGTCACCCCCTCCGCTGCCGTCCGTGCCCCCGGTCATGCGAACCAACAGTCCGCCGAGTCGCTCTTCACGCACGAAGAAAACCCACCCGTTTCCTCTATGGTCAAACCTGGCATCCCGAGCGGGGCAGCACGTTCATGCCTTCATGCCCGCCCAAATCGTTCGTGCTCATGAGCCCGGCCGGACGAGGCAGATCTCATCCATGTCGCGCCATTCGAAGTCCGGGAGAAGTTTGCGGGGCTCATCATGTGAGGTTCGGGACAGCGCCTGGAGATTCGTAATCCGATCTTCCGCTGCAGGGTGTGAGGACAAATACTTGAAGGCCTCAGGGGAGTTTCCGTGCTTCCTCTGAAGTTTCTCGAAAAATAGGATCATCCCGCTCGGATCCACCCGGCTGGCAAGGAGCATCCGCATCGCCTCAGTATCGGCCTCCTCTTCGGCCCGACGGCTGTACGAAAGCGTCCCCAGTGTACTCGCAACCCCAACGCCGAAGGTCGCAGCACTGCTCACATCACCCGTCATGGCTGCCAGCAGGATCCCGATCGAAGCGCGCTGGAGGAGCGCGCGAGTCCCGTGACGCTGGATGACGTGCTGCATTTCGTGCGCCAGCACGCCGGCCAGCTCCTCCGCGGAATCGCTCCGGTCCAGCAAGCCTTTGAACAGGACGATATACCCACCGGGCGCTGCAAGCGCATTCACGGTGGGGTTGCTTACCACCAGGACCTGAAAGGTGTAGCCATGGTCCGGCAGCGTCGCTGCCAAGGCGGTGACAATTTGGTTGATGGCCTGCAATCGCTTCGGCTCCGTACACTGCTTAGAGGGGGGGGCGAGTTTCTGGATGATTCCCTCTCCGAGCCGCTCTTCCCAGGTAACAGGGACGTGGGACACGACCACCGTCGCCAAGGCTGGTATGGCCCACATGTATAGCGCCGCGCTGATCGCGATCACTGCAAGCGCGGCAAGCACGGTGAGTGCCCGGCGAATGTCTCGGCGGGCAGGATCATGGAAATGCTTGGCACGCTCTGGCGCAACACGGTGCACGGCGGCCAGGAACGCCGTGTCGGACACGACGAGGGCCTCCGGTAACTGCTCGCCCCTTTCCAGTCGGACCTGCTGGCCGGTATAGAACCCCTGAGTCTGACGAATGTCCTCGTAAGGCCACCACAAGTTCTTTCCGTCATCGGTCCTGATCTGAAGGCCGGTGGGCATCAGATGGATGGAGGCGCGCTGCGGTTGCGGCGCGTGCCCCCCGAAATAGGTGCCTGACCAGTCTGTCCTCCTCATCGTTGGCGTAGTCATGCGTGGGTCCTCCCGGCTCCCTCGTGGAATTGAAGGCCCCGAGGCAGGAAGCAGTACTCGTCAGCCCCAATCGAATCCAACATCCACAAATCCCGCCACTTCATCGCCTGCCGCAGAGGCGTCTGATGCCTCCTGCTGAATGGCGGCAAGGTCCAGGAGGCCGTTGAGCCTGAGGTGTTTCAAATCATAGTCCATTGTCCGAATGCGAACCCATGGCCACGCGAGTCCTAGAGAGAAGAGCAGCAACGCGTAATTCCCGAGCTTCAACAGCAGCAGGTTGTTCACCGTCACCGTGGATTGAAAGCGGCATCGACGAAAGCAGGTATGATCCCAGAAAAACCGCCGCTGCTCGGCGAGCGTGAACAGCCATGCGAGGATCGGCACGAAGGGCAAGAGGAGCATGGCAAAGGGGGTCAGAAACGGGGTCAGGAGAGACACGAACACCACAAACAGGGCGACCGAAGCGATAAATAGAAACGCCTGGAAATACACCTTGAAAAGCTCATTGCCGCACCCATCAAACTCGAACCTCTCGTTGCCAAAGTAGGAGTGGGACACCATGAAGGCACGTTTCTGAGCTGCGTAAAAGGGATAATACAATCCGATCGTGATCGTCGTAAGGAGAATGCCTTTGACAAAGAGTGTGACATAGTCACGCACACGTCCCCGGAACGAAAATCGGATGCCACGCCAGGAGGTACGACTCAGCCGATACCGCAGTGCCCACACCGTCGCGAAGGCAGGAACCGCCAGGATGATGAACGAAGCGAGAAGCGACGACACCCCCAGGGTCACCCCGCCTGCTCCAACCAGCCCAGGACCATAGCTGAGAATCAAAAAAGGCACCCCGAACAGGATCACCGCCCTGAGGCCGCCTACCAGCAATTCGTTGCCGGTGCCGTGATAGGCAAACCGATCGCCCTCGAACTCGGTCTGGCTGAGCAGATAACTCCGAACTTTGACCTTGGCCCAGAAATAATAGACACCCAGAGTGACGAGAGTCAGGAGGACATTGACAATCCACATCCCGAACAGAGTCCGTCCGGAACCAAAAAACTTCAGCGTCCGCGTACGGTCTTGCTCGGCTCGGTGCCGTGGGGCTCCCTCCTGATGAGAAGGTGGCCCCTGGACGAACTCTCCCCCCGGCCCGATCGAACCCTTGGGCGCATCCTGGCCCGGCGTCGGATTATTCACAAGCGCCTCTCCGTACTGGACGGCTCATGACCGGACGACGCCCGCACACTTTCTCTCCACCGACCGATGACGGAGCCCGGCGAAAGCTCACGCATGATCCCTTATCATAGGTGCTGCCTAAGTTTCCTCATCGAGTATGCTGTCACACGTTCGCAGGAGCGTCAAATGTGATTAGTTTTTCGCGGCGCCCACGGCACTTGACAGGCTCCCATCCCCACTCATTATGATGACCCGGGTCCTGCACTTGTCAGAGCGCATGTCTTTATTGAACACGGCCGGGGCTGAATGAGTCAACCAATGGAGCAGCAGAGGCCGCCGAGCGTGCTGGTGGTGTTCGGCGCGGACGGTGACCTGACCAAGCGGAAGCTCATTCCATCGCTGTACAACCTGGCCTCCAGCCAGCTTCTCCCGCAAGAGTTTGCGGTCGTCGGGCTTGCCCGCACGCCAATGTCGTCCGCGGACTTTCGTGACAAGCTAGGCCGCGAGATCCACGAGTACGCAACAGGCCCGGTTGATCCCGCTCTGTGGGACTGGCTCGCCCAGCGTCTGTATTACATCTCGGGTGATTTTCGGGACTCGCATGCCTACCAACAACTCCAGGACCTGCTCGCGCAGGTGGACAAGTCCCGAGGGACCTGCAGCAATTACCTGTTCTATCTGGCCACCGCACCGAGTTTCTTCAGCGAGATCGTTCGGCAACTCGGCGTGAAAGGCCTCACGCTCCAGACCGGCAGCTCCTGGCGCCGCGTCGTCATTGAGAAGCCGTTCGGTCACGACCTGGCTTCCGCCAGGGCGCTCAATCACGAACTCAGGCAGGTGTTGGATGAAAGCCAGATTTACCGGATCGATCACTACCTCGGCAAAGAGACCGTCCAGAACATCCTGGTCTTCCGGTTTGCGAATGGCATCTTTGAGCCGGTGTGGGATCGCCGCTACATCGATCACGTGCAGATCACTGCAGCCGAGAGCATCGGGGTCGAGCATCGCGGCAGCTACTACGAGGAAGCGGGGGCGCTGCGGGACATGGTGCCAAACCACATGCTCCAACTGGTGTCGTTTGTCGCAATGGAGCCGCCGTCTTCCTTCGACGCGAACGCGGTCCGTGATGAAAAGGCTAAAGTGCTACGAGCCATTCAACCCCTGAACCAGATCGAGGTCCTGCGTTCCACCGTCGCCGGGCAGTACGCAGAGGGCACCATCGCGGGCCAGCGGGTACCGGCCTACCGCTCGGAGCCGAACGTGTCGCCGGAGTCGAAGACGGCAACCTTCGTAGCGCTGAAGCTGTTCATCGAGAGCTGGCGCTGGGCAGAGGTGCCGTTCTACCTGCGCACCGGCAAGCGCCTGCCGAAACGGGCCACGGAAATCGCGGTCCAGTTCAAACGCCCTCCGTTCTTGCTGTTTCGCAAGACACCTGTGGACCAGTTGGAGCCCAATCTACTGGTCATCCGCATCCAACCGGACGAAGGCATCTCCTTGCGCTTCGATGCGAAGATTCCTGGCCCGACCGTGCGCGTCGGGACGGTGGACATGGACTTCCAGTACACCAAGTACTTCGGCCACACGACCAGCACAGGGTACGAGACGCTCCTGCACGACTGTCTGGCCGGAGACGCAACGCTGTTCCGGCGGGCCGACAGCGTGGAACTGAGCTGGAAAGTGATGGACCCGATTTTGGATGTGTGGAAGGCGCTCCCGTCCGGTAGTGTGCCCAAATACGCGGCCGGGACATGGGGGCCACAGGAGGCCGATGAGTTGCTCCAGCGCGACGGCCGCCAGTGGCGGAACCCCTCTTGAGGTTCATGTCAGGCAGGCTGAATCGGCTCGCCTATCCAGGCCTCCTGACGGGAGAGCCCTCAGTTGCCTGCTAGACGCGAGGATGGCTTGTGGCGCCTCGGGCTTTTCTCATCAGGCCTTCAACCATTTTAAATTCAAACAGTCGGCACTCCAAAGCGCCGTTAAAGAGCGGCGTCCGACGCGAGGGGGCTAAGCGGATCAGCTTAGGCAACCGCTGGTCGGCGGAAAAGAGGTACACGCGCCATCCAGCGAAGCGTTGCTTCAAACGATCGCCCAGGCGTGGATAGAACTCAGCCAGCTTCGCTTGCTCGCCGGTCCGGACCCCGTAGGGTGGATTCGTCACAATGATTCCATGTTCCGCTGGTGCCTCCAGATCAAGCACGTTGATCCGTTGCAACTTCACCAGCCCAGCCAGACCGGCAGCTTCCAGATTCGTCCGCGCGGCCCGCAGCGCCGACTGGCGAAGGTCGCTGCCATAGATCTCGAGTGGCGCGTGCGGCTGTGCCTGCGCACGGCGCGTTTTGCAGAGCGCGTCCCAGGCGTGCGGGTCAAAGCGGTGCAGCCTTTCGAAGGCAAACCGGCGGCCCAACCCCGGAGCCATGCGCTGCGCCATCTGCGCCGCCTCGATCAACAATGTGCCGCCTCCACACATCGGGTCGAGGAGCGGCTCCTTCCCGGTCCATCCGCACAACCGAAGGATGCCGGCCGCCAGGTTCTCACGCAGCGGGGCCTCAGTGCCGGCTTTGCGGAACCCCCGTTTGAACAATGCATCCCCCGACGTATCCACGTATAGCGCCATATCGTATCGGGCCAGATAGGCGTCAATGCGGATGTCCGGCCTATGGGTATCCACGTCGGGACGGGCGCCAGTTGAAGCTCGGAAGGCGTCGCAGACCGCGTCCTTGATCTTCAGCGTGATGAAATCCAGGCTTGGGAGCGGGCAGCGTTGCGCGCTGACCTTCACCTTGATCGTGCGACGGGCCGAAAACCAGTCGGCCCAAGGCAGGCGGAAGGCGGCTCGATAAATATCATGCTCGGTCTTGTACCGACCGTGAAAGACTCGCCACAGCACCCGGCTGGCGATCCGGCTGTCCAGGTTCACGCGATAGCACAATTCGAACGGGCCGCTGAATTCTGCCCCGCCTGCGGTGGTAGTGACCGCGTGAGCGCCCAATTGCTTCAGCTCATCGCACAGCAAGGGTTCCAGCCCGCGCGGACAGGACGCAAAGAACATGACACGGGGATCGCTCACGTCGGGCATCGCTAGCGGGGTGACTGGTAGAGGCAGCACCGAGCCGCCAGGGCTACAATTCAAAAAACGGCTGTCGGACCGGGACTCGGCTACTGATCGCCGTGTCGGGCGGCCCCGCCGACGAACCGAATCCGTCCTTGCAGCCAAGCCTTGAGCGGGCGCGTGTGCAGTCCCTCTAACAACAGGTCTCGCATGGGAATCTCGCGGTTGATACGGTCTTCGGCCGCTGCGAACATGGTATAGCCATCCCCTCCATCCGCCAGGAACGCATCGGTCCCTACGGAGTACCGATGTGTCGCTTCTAGCGGCTGCCCGCCGACCGTGACCTTGCGAACCCGCGAACCGGGAGGCGCGGAGAGGTCGTAGAGGACGGAGAGGCCTGAGACCTGGAGAAACCGTCCAGAAGTCTGGGGCAACCGGCTCGCGCTGTTTTCCAATGCCAGGAGAAGCTGCTTCCCCGGTATCGTGAACGTCACGGTTGGAGAATCGAAGGGCAACACGCGTAAGACGCGTTTGAAATCAACCGACCCGGGCGGGATGCTGTCTCGAATCATGCCACTATTAACGAGGGCGATGTCCGTGTTGAACTTGGCTCGCAGCAGGTCCGCCAGGAGATTGCCTAATCTGGTCTCGCGAGACCTGATCCGGCTGCTCTCGCCGTCCAGGGTCATCGTTGACCTGCCGATGACCGTCGTTGTCTCCCGCTCCAACTTCCGGCTGTAGCGCTCGATCAGGCGTTTCACCGCCGGGTTCGGCTCGAGTTCCTCAGTCACCGGCAGGTTCCAAGCCTCCGCATGTACCACCGTGGGCCGACCGGCGGTTCCAGTATTCTTGGCGACCTGGAGGTTCAGCTGTCCCAAGGTGCGTCCCTGGCGGTGCGTTTTCACGAACACCGGACCGGGATCAGCCAACCGCGCAACCGGCTCGGCCAAGCGTGCCGTCCGCAAGCCATCGAACCCGTGAGTATGCCCCCCGACGATGGCATCCACCTCGGGCGCCCGGGCGAGCAGCATGAGGTCTTCCTCCGTGACCTGATGGGTGAGCGCGATGACCAAATCCACCCCCTGCGTTGCTTTGAGCGATCGGGCCAACGCGCGTGCGGTTTCGATCGGATCACGGAGCTCAAGTACCTTCACCACCTCACGGTTGAAGGTGTCCGGGAAGTTGCGATGCCCGAGGAGCCCGATGAGCCCGATTATGAAGTCCCCGATGCGAACGACAGCCGAGGCTTGGCAGGGCAACTCCGTTTCGCGCCCGACCACGTTCGAACACAGGATCGGAAATTGCGCGAGCTCCTGAAGCCGCCCTAGGTGAGCCAGGCCAAAATCAAAATCGTGGTTGCCGGCCGCCATGGCCTGGTAGCCCATAAGGTTCATCGCCAGAATATCGGGTTCGCCGCGAAAGAAGGACGAGAGCGCGGATCCGATGAGGATGTCGCCCGAGTCCACAAGCAGGACAGCCTTGGCCTCACGGCGCACCGACGCAATCAGCGTCGCGCGTCCTGCCATGCCCGCCACCCGCTTCTCTCCCCGCCGTTCCAGAGGGAGCGCCGTTCCATGATGCTCGCTGGTGTGAAGGATCGTAAGGGTGCGTGCCGCACGCGCTCGCTCGGCACCGACCAGGACGAGCGCGAAGACCAGTATGCAGACTCCAACGCTGAGCACGCGCCTGCCCGGCCGCCAGTTCCCAAGGCGCAAACGTGCTACGAATCTCAACACGACATCCTCAGCCGGAGGAGGATCTGGAACCAGCTCGCATCGTATAAGCAGTATACATTCTGGCTTTCCAGTTTGCACAGGTCTTACGGCCACAAGAGGCATGCGCCTTCGACTTGAACCCCAGTGGCATCACTGATAAAGATTGGCAGCGCCCTGCGATAGATGAGATGGGGCAGAAGCGGAGTTGCCGTGGGTTCGGAGGAATTTGAGATTCACGTCGCCGATTGGCAGGAGAGCCAGTCAGTGATCCTGTCCATACGCCGGACTGTGTTTATCCGCGAACAAGGGGTGCCGGAGGAGTTAGAGTGGGATGGACTGGATCCTGCCTGTCTCCACCTCGTGGCTTGGAACCGCCGGGGTGAACCGATCGGCACGGCCCGCATGCAGCCCGATGGTCGAATCGGACGCATGGCGGTCCTCAACGACTGGCGTGGCCACGGTGTCGGACGCGCCCTCCTTTCCAGGCTTCTGGATGAGGCTTCAGCCAAGGGACTCTCGCGTGTGTGCCTGGCGGCTCAAACGTACGCGCTCGGCTTTTACCAGAAGCAAGGCTTTCAGGTGGTTGGAGAGAGCTTTCTCGATGCCGGCATTCCCCACCGCATGATGTTTCTTGAACTGCCCTCGAGGCTGCCCGAGGCACCTCGATAGCCGTTCACATTTCTGTGGCAAAGCCCGTGCAGATGGATTTGGAGGATTGATGCCTGACGAGATTGGCTATGTAGTTCCCTTCGTTGTTGGCTGTCTTGCCGGCGTCCTGAACGTGATCGCGGGCGGCGGGTGGTTCCTCACACTTCCCATCCTGATCTTCTTGGGCCTCCCGGCGACGGCGGTGAATGGGGCGAACAGAGTGGGAATTCTGCTCCAGACGTTCCAAAAGATGCTGGCTTCCCCGATGGTGACCGTGAGGCTGGCGAGTCTCCGGGACTCCACCCAAACCAACCGACGGTGCCCGAGAGCTCCTCCATGCCCCATGTGGCGGCCTTGGGGCCTGGCTTCTTCATCGCAGGCCCGTACGGGGGATTTGGCCGGGCGGGAGTGGAATTCCTCATCCTGGCCGCAATGACCTTCGCACGGCTCGACCTGGTCCGAGGCAATGCGGTCAAGGTGCTCAGCGTGTTGGTGATGTGAAGCGTCTCGCTCGCTCTTTTCGTATGGCACGGGAAGTTCCACTGGGGCCTGGGGGTGACGCTTGCGGCAGGCAGTGTCTTGGGCGGGTTAGTTGGAGTTCGGCTGACCGTATTGAAGGGTCATACCTGGGCCAGGGGAGTTGTCACGGTCACCCTCCTGGTTTTCGCTGTGAAACTGTGGCTCGACACGTAAACACGATTCCAAGTCCACAATTCGCGAATTTCTTGAAATTCCGTTGAATCGTTCTATCCTGAACCGAGGAAAACCACGATGCGCAACCAAGACCCGAGAGCGCCCGCGGGGGGACTTCATAGCCCGCGCACAGGACAACAAGGTGCGGAGACATCGAAATCCATCCTAAGTCGATCTCAGGCGCAGCACCGCGTAGACCAAATCCAGGGCTTCTGGGCAGAACTGAACCAGCTCGAAGAAGAGGCGATCTTGGTCCTGCCCCATGGGCAACGCGAACGGGTGAATTCTCACCACGACACGACGATCCGCGAACTCGCCAAACAATTCGACGTGGACATCACTGCGTCTCAGAAGCAGATGTCCTGGGGCATGCGCATTGTCTCCTTTCTGGGAGCACTGGCCCTCGCTGCCAGCACGTTCTTCTTTTTCTATCGGATCTGGGGACTGCTCTCCACGCCCATCCAAGTCCTGATCTTGATCGGCGCGCCGCTCCTTGCAGTGGTGGGGATGGAGTTTTTGAGGAAGAGAGAGAGGATTCCGTATTTCACCTCGCTCATCGGGTTGATCGCGTTCGCCTGTTTTGTCCTGAACCTCAGCGTACTGGGCAGTATCTTTAATATCACTCCCTCGCAGAACGCTTTTGTAGCTTGGGCGGCCTTTGCCCTGATCCTCGCGTACACCTACGACCTCCAGCTGCTCCTGGTGGCCGGGATTTTCTGTCTGCTCGGTTTCCTGTCCGCGACATTGGGCACCTGGTGCGGGATGTACTGGCTGTCATTCGGCGTACGCCCGGAGAACTTCATTCCAGCGGGGTTGCTCCTCTTTGCACTTCCGAGTTTGGTGCCTCACCGACGCTACCCCGAGTTCCCCACGTACTATCGTCTCTTTGGCCTCCTGACAGCCCTGCTCGCGATCTTGATCCTTTCGAACTGGGGACGAGGCAGCTATCTCATGCTGCCAGCGGATGAGGTTGAAGTGCTTTACCAGCTCCTCGGGTTTACCGTCTCGGGCCTTGCGATCCTCATGGGCATTCGGCTCCATTGGCATGGCGTGACCACCCTCGGCAGTGCGTTCTTTGCCATCCAGCTCTATACCAAGTTCTTCGACTGGTGGTGGGGCTGGATGCCAAAGTATGTCTTCTTCCTCGTACTCGTTCTGATTGCGATCTTGCTCTTACTGGTGTTTCGGAGGCTACGGGCACGCATCGGGGAGGTCACAGCGTGAAGCGAGTTGGTCTGTGGACAGCGATGGCCCTCGTGCTCGGAACGAATGCCCTTGTCCTCACCGTCGTGGCCTCGAACCGCTTCGGTGAAGGAGAGGCGCTGTTGCACATGACGGAGCGGGAACTCCCCCTCTCCTCCGCCAGCGACGAGAACACAGGGATCACGCTTCGTCTCAGATGGCAGCAGCAACCGGAGCTCGATCGAGGGCCAGGCCCGGGCTGGTTCGATCAGGCGAAATTGGAGGCCTTGGGGTATGACTGCAGCGTGCCGCTTACCGATCTCTCAGCGAAACTGCACTACTCCAAGGCAACGCCTCGTAGGGCGTTCGTGGTGCTCGAATACGAAGGGGACGCCTGGCGACAGTGGCTGGCCGATGCAGAGCGGGAAGTGCAAGCGACGGCCGAAGGAGTCCAGCGGCGGGAGAGCTCCCGCCGGGATCTTCAGAGCGCCAACGACAGGCTGGACCGTCTGCGCAAACTCGGATCCCGGCTGATTGCGGTGGATGTTGGAGCCGATCCGGACCAGCTTCGGCAGGCTTATCCCGATCGCACGCGGTTCATTGTTGCTCCTGCAGAAGTGAACCTGATCTTTTTGAGGGAATGGACGGGAAAGGATGGGATCTATCATCCCCCTTACCTGGGGGGCAGAATGTCCCAATTGCTCGTGCAATACATCCACGCACCGACGGAGAAGCGCGGCGTGCTCGCCCACTATGCCCGCGAGCGCATGTACCTCGGTCCCCGCTATACCGTCACCATCCGATACGGACATCGATACGAACCCTGGATCGTCGGTGTCGAGCCTCTGAGCCAGCCACCTTCATAATCTCTTATGGTGTCTCCAGTCGCTACGGCGGATTCGGAAACCCAGGAATACTGGAGACCTCACCCACCATACGCACGGGGGCCCTTGTAGAGCCGGCTCAGCGTCCACAGCACCCCGCCGAGTGACGTATAGATTCCGACATTCATCATCATCGAGGTGGTGAGAGAGAGCACGTTCATCAAGACCGGAACATTGGGAACGGTGTCAGCAGCCGCAGCGAAGACCACGCTGGGCCAGAGTACCACCGTCATATACGGCCATTCCCACGTCCCCCCTTGGAGTCGGGCGAGGAGTAAAAGCGCCATCGGCACGAGAAGGCCGGCGAGCGCCCATGACCTCACGAAGCGTTTCCAGGGCTTCGTGTCCTCTCCACCGCGCGCGGGAACTTTAGACCAGAGAGCAGAAAATTTCATGGCTCTGTCACCGTGCGACGACTGACCAGCCGTGTGACTTCCGTTTTGTAGAAGGCCGCCTGCCAGCCCCCTGAGCTCAGGGCTGGACCCATCCGACCATCTGCACAATTAAGTATAGCAACCCCGCGGGCACCTAACCCCAGGATCACAGACATCTCAATTCCGCGTGATTTCAGAGGGTTGCGATGCAATAGCCGCGGCCACTACACCGAACGACGCGGAGGAACCGTCAGCTCAGGCCTCTATGATGGGAATTGGGAGCGTTGGGGCGATCTTTTAAGGAAGCAACTCGGCTAAACGAGAGACTACGCCTGGTACAGATCGCGCTAGAAATAGGCCTGCCAGGCACCGTAAGCACCTAGCGCGAGAATCGGGAGGTAGAGGTACAGAAACAGCGCTTGCCAATGCACGCCATATTTGATCGAGTAAAAAGCCAAAAACTCTCTCTGCCGCGCGCCGCCAAGCGGTAGGAGGGCGGCGAGAAACCACAGAAGCGGCAACAACACGCCGAAGCCGAACTGGACCGCCAGATCCCAAGCGATGAAGTCTGATCTGCCAACCATTCTTGGAAGGAATGCCCCGAGAATGAACCCTGTGATGGAGAGGGCTTCCCCGGCTGCGACGATCCAGCCGTTCCGGGATTTGAGAGCGGCATATTCTGCTTCGGTGACATAGCTCGCAAGTGGATAGGGCCATGCCTTGCCAAGCCCACGCAGGAGCAGATCAACAAGTCCCCCTCCGCTGAATGCACGCTCCAGCGATGGTTCGCGATCCTTACTTTCCACCGCGAGAGCAGCACGTGGGGCGCTGGCCGAGCCACGTCCTATGTCCCTACTGGCCCTGAACTCGGCAAAAATGACCCCACACTTCACGCATTCAAAATTGCCCTCAGCCTGGTCAAAGTTGCATCTAGGGCAGATCATCGGTCTCTTCCCTTTGTTCTTTTCTCGCCAGACTACCTTCTGGACCACAGAGTCTCTCCCATCAAACAGCCGGCATCTTTTGAATAGAAACAAGCCAGGCCTAAGGTAAGTATAGCAAAGCCGAGCCCGACCGCGCTGGGACCGCCGACACGTTAAGTTCGCGTAAATTCACAGGATTCAAGGCTGTGTGACTCAGGGACAGCTCGTTTCGCCACCTTTCATCTTCAATGCCGTGAACCCGGCAACCTGAGCTGACCTTCCTTTTTTCATGCCCCACAAGGAGACGCGCCTCACGCGATGAGGAAGAATAAGGACAGCAGAAAGCTCTGCATTGACCATCAATCCCTTTCCTCATGATCGATGTTTCTGATCTCGGTGGCCCGACCGCCTTGATCGACACAGGCCTCGATCTTGTCTCCCACGTGGGCGGGGCGGTCTATCCGCGTGTTTTCGTCATGCGACAACCGTCTTTCCTCTCCGCTGACCTCCCGTATGACATAGGCGCCGCCCTCAATCGCGAGCACCTGGCCCCTCACGATTCGAGCGTCCGCCGGCGGAACCCTCCTCCACCCCTGCATCTGCTGCGCACCGAGTGTGCCCAGGACAATTCCCAACCCGATGTTTTCTTGCTCAGCTCCCTGCAACTCGGTGTCGGTTGCACAACCCGCAGTGCCCAGACTGAACAAAGCGGCGAGAGTCAGAAATCCTCGTTGTTTTTTCATGGTGTGATTCTCCTTCGATTTGGAAGCCATTGAGCCGCGACCGCATACCAAACGGTTGTTGACCCACCCACCTCTGTGGGACAGCCGGCCCATTTAAAGTCCCGAGCCCTGTTGTACACCCCTTAGCTTCTTTCCTCCTTCGGGAACCACGGAATGAATGCGCTGGTGGTGCGCTGATACTCCCGGTAATCCTCGCCGCGACTGGCCAGGGCCTGAGCCTCCGCAAAAGGGATCCCGCTGATCTTGAGGAGCGCGACGGTCATCAGCACCGGCCCAATCAGGGTGAGCCAGCCGTTCGGCACGCCGATGCCCATCAGGACGTAGGCCCACCAGTGGAGCGATTCAAAAAAGTAGTTGGGATGGCGCGAGTAGCGCCACAGGCCCTGCCGGCACGTCTTCCCCCGGTTGTTCGGGTTCGCCCGGAAGTGGGCCAGTTGGCGATCGGCCACCGCTTCGCCCACGACGGCAATCACCCACACCGCGACGCCCGCCAGTTCCCAGACGCTGAACGTGGAACGCGGGTTGGACATGAGCACGAGCAACGGAAGCGAAAAAACGGCAATGGCCACGGCCTGGCCTTGAAAGTAGAGGAAGAAACATAGCGGTGCCCGGCTCCCCCACTTCCGGCGGAGCGTCTGATAGCGTGCATCCTCGGCTTTGCCGAGGACGCGATCCACAAGGATATACAACCCCAGACGAATGGCTTGGATCCCTGCCATGGCCGCGACCAAGAGTCGGCGCTCCAGGTCGCCCGGCGTTGCCACAGCGTACCAGAGGGCAATAAGTGCGAACCCGCCGCACCATCCCACATCGGCAATCGCGGTATTCGGACGGCCGCGCTGCACGAGCCACAGCACGACCATTATGAGGGCCATCGGGACCCAGCCGGACAGGATCAGCGAAAGGGGCTCGAGATTCATAAGACGTGGCCCGTCACGCTTCCCGTTCCCCTACTTCCGATCCACCTCTGGGCGGTGCCCAATCTTCACGACCTGGGCCGTTCTAGTTTCGTCGTCCACGGCACAGACGATACGGTAGTCCCCTTGGCGGACTCTATAGCGTTCTTGGCCGGAGAGCTTCTCGCTTCCGAAGGGACGTGGGTTTCGGGCCAACCCCTGAATACGATCGATGATACGCCGCAGATCCCTCATCGGGGCTGAGCGCAACTCGCGCTCCGCGGACCTTGTGATGACGAGGCTCTATGAACCTGTCACGCTTCAAGTCCTCAAGTGCCTTTTCAAACGGACGTGATGGTTCCTTGGCCCGTTTCTCAAATGCCTCCAGGTCGATCGCGTCCTCTCGCAGCGCCTCGACCACAGCCGCATTGATCAGCTCCGAAACCGACCGGTCAGTTGTTGCGGCCTTGACCTTCAACGCGCGGTAAACTTTAGGTTTGCGGTAGACGGTCGTTCGGGTATCGCCTGCCATACAGTCCCCCCCTTCACAGCGAGATAAAAACATTTTGATGTTTTAACATCATCACATCCTACTGTTGTCCATGAAAAAAGAGGGAGTCGGCAATGGGCTACGCCGATAGCGTCATGGTGGCCGGGATCCCGGGCTCTGGAGGGGGGCACGCTTTCCTTAGGTCATCCCCAGGAGCGGGCACAGCAGGCGGAGGACCACCCAAATTAGCGCGCCCCCGAGGAGGTCCAGCAACAGCCCGGCCCGCACCATCTTGGTAATGGGAACCAGTCCGGTCCCATACACGATCGCGTTGGGAGGGGTGGACACCGGCAACACGAACGCCAAGCTTGCCGCTAGGCAAGTCCCGAGAGTCGGCGGAAGGGGCGACACACCTGCCGAGTGTGCAATCGCAATCACGACCGGTACCAGCATGCTGGCCGCCGCCGTATTGGAGGCCAGTTCCGTGAGCACCAGGGCCGCCACGATCGCCATGGCCGTCAGAGCCCAGAGGCTGTCCACGCCAAACCACCTCACGATGCCTCCCCCCAGTGTGGCCGCAAGATCGGTTTGCACCATGAGGCTGCCGAAAGCCAGTCCGCCCCCAAACAGTAGAATGGTTCCCCAGTTAATGTTTGCCGCTTGCACCCACGAAAGCGTAAATTCTCCTGCCTTCCAGTTCACCGGCAGGAAGAACAATAGGCCTGCAGCCAGGATGGCCACCAGCTCTTTGGGTATGTGGGTGTTGAACCAGACCGCCAGGGGATGGCCCGGCCCCCAGACCGCCGCGACGATGCCGGGGAAGACCCACAGGGTCACGGCCACGCCGAAACTCACACACGCGTTCCACTGCCCGCGCGTCCATGGTCCGAGTGCTGCCCTCTGAGCCTGCACCTGTGTGCTGAGATCTGGCACCGCGTGCCGGGCTGGATGGAGCCACGTGACCAGGCTGTACGCCAGCAGGAGCATCAGCGCAGAAATTGGCAGACCGATGGTCATCCACTCGAAAAACGAAATCGCGCGGTTCGCCTGCTCGGCCAGTAAGCCGACGCCGATCAGGTTGGGCGGCGTGCCGATAATGGTGGCGACCCCGCCCGCCCCTGCCCCATAGGCCACCAGGAGCATGACCCCGGTCTCGTAACTCTCCTCGCGCGTACCCGTCTCTCGGATCGTGCTGAGGACCCCCAGCACGATGGGGAGCATGATGGCGGTGGCCGCGGTGTTGCTGATCCACATTGACAACATGGCCGTAGTCCCTGCCATGGCCAAGGCAATGCGGGAGGGTTTCACCCCGACCCAGGGGATAGACAGAATCCCCAGCGCCAACCGCCGATGCACTCCGTGCACGACAAGCGCTTCTGCTAACAAGAAACTGCCGATGAATAAAAAGATGATCGGGTGGGCATAGGAGGAAAAGACGCTCTTGATCGAGCCCAACCCGGCGATGACGCACACGCCCGTCCCGAGTAACGCGGTCACGGGAAGCGGGATGGGCTCAGTAATCCAATAGATGACGACGCAGGTAAGAATCGCTGCCAACGTGTGGGCTGAAGGGGAGAGGTCTGGAAGGGGAAGCAGGTAGAGGATGAATCCCGCGATCGGGCCTAGCGAAAATCCAATGGTCCTTTTCCAGCCAATCTGTGCCTGCCCCTCCGTTGCCACTAGACTCCGCACTCTACTTTCTTGGCCCAAGGGTGGTCTGAGGCAAGTCCGAAGGACGCCTCACTCCCGGGTCAGTTTGCGGTAGCGGATGCGGTGCGGGCGATCGGCTTCCTTGCCGAGCCGCTTCTTCCGATCGGCCTCGTACTCGCTGTAGTTGCCTTCGAACCATACCGCCGTGCTGTCCCCCTCAAACGCCAGGATATGCGTGGCGATCCGGTCGAGGAACCAGCGGTCGTGGCTGCTCACGAGGCAGCACCCGCCGAATCCCTCCAGGCCTTCCTCCAGGGCCCGCAGGGTGTTCACGTCGAGGTCGTTGGTCGGCTCGTCGAGCAGGATCACGTTTGCTCCCTCCTTGAGCATGCGAGCGAGGTGGACCCGGTTTCGCTCGCCCCCGGACAGGTCCTTGACCTTCTTCTGCTGATCGGAGCCCCCGAAATTAAATCGTCCGACATACCCTCGGGAATTGACCTCGGTTTTCCCAAGCGTCACAGTGTCCTTGCCGTCCGAGATCACTTCCCAGACTGTCTTGTTCCCGTCCAGCGTGCGGTCCTGGTCCACGTACCCGAGTTTCACCGTTCCCCCCACCTTGATGGACCCCGCATCCGGCTGGACCTGACCCATGATCATTCGCAGAAGGGTCGTCTTCCCCGCGCCGTTTGGCCCGATGACGCCGACGATTCCACCTCGGGGCAGGCTGAACGTCACCTTCTCGAAGAGCACGTTGTCCCCGTAGGCTTTTGCGAGGTCATTGGCCTCTAGCACGATATCCCCGAGGCGCGGGCCGGGCGGAATATAAATTTCGAGGTCCTCGGCACGCTTCTCCTGCTGGTCGCTGAGCAGCTCTTCGTACCGCGTGACACGAGCCTTGCCTTTCGCGTGCCGGCCTTTCGGCGACATCCGGATCCACTCGAGCTCGCGTTCCAGCGTCTTCCGGCGTTTGGACTCCGCCTTCTCCTCCTTTTCGAGGCGCGCTTGCTTCTGTTCCAGCCAGGAGGAATAGTTCCCTTGGAAGGGAATCCCGTGGCCGTGGTCCAGTTCCAGGATCCAGCCGGCCACGTTGTCCAGGAAGTACCGGTCATGGGTCACGGCGATGACCGTGCCCTTGTATTGCTGGAAGTGTTGCTCAAGCCACTGGACTGATTCGGCGTCCAGATGGTTCGTCGGCTCATCCAACAAGAGGATATCGGGTTCCTGGATCAGCAACCGGCAGAGCGCGACCCGGCGCTTTTCCCCACCGGAGAGAACCTCGATCTTTGTTTCTGATGGCGGACACCGAAGCGCATCCATGGCGACTTCGAGCTGGTTCTCGAGTTCCCAGCCATTGGCAGCCTCGATCTTCTCCTGGACCTGGCTTTGCTTCTCAAGCAGCTTCTCCATCTCGTCCGCTGAGACGTCCTCGCCTAGCCGATTGCTGACCTCCTCGTATTCCCGCAACAGGCGGATCACATCCTGGCACCCCTCTTCCACAACTTCCCTGACGGTCTTGTTGCCATCCAGTTGCGGCTCTTGCTCAAGCAGGCCGACGGTATAGCCTTTCGAGAATGTGACCTCGCCAACGTAATCCTTGTCTACGCCCGCAATGATTCGCAGCAGCGTGCTCTTGCCCGACCCGTTGAGTCCCAACACGCCGATCTTGGCGCCGTAATAAAACGAGAGATAGATATCCCTCAGCACTTGCCGTTTCGGCGGATAGACCCGACCGACACCGATAAGGGAAAAGATGACTTGCTTCTCACTGGTGCCCATGCCTTCTCCTGCTCCGTGGCACGCAACTACGCCGGTCAACGTTAACAAAGCCAGTCGCGATTCACAATCCTTCCCCTGGCCGCGGCCCCGGCAATTCGTCGTTCAATCGTGTCAATCGTGCAATGGAAGAAAGGTCCAGCGGCCGAAAGTCGCCGCTTGGCCGTGCGTTCGGCCCTCAGCGTCCACCACATTCCACACAACTGCGTCCTCCACCAGGAAATGTCGGCCTGTACCCGAGATCCGGACCCCTCGGTAGTCGTTGATCCAGCCCCGAGTCCCCGCACGCTCCAGCATGCGCTCGCGCTCGGCCCGGCTCACCGGGTCTGCGGTTAGCCGCGAGGGCGTCCGGGTGAACTGCGCCCAGGTCATCTCCCAGAGTTCCAGGGCCATCCGATTCCCATAGTTCAACATCGGGTCATCCTCAGTGCCATGGGAGGCCACCAGGAATGGCGCGGCAAAGAGCGCTCGTGCCTGTGCCTCCGGGCTGCCCAACCGGTCCAGTAACTCGCGCCCGGTCCACTGCGCATAGCTATCCAGGAGTAACCGACCCCAGTGCACCATACCCGGTGTGTCCCACACTTCTCCTTGGGGCTCATCAGCCAGAGGCATGCCCGCCTCCCTTAAGAATGCTTACCCGCGCACCGATAAGGAGGGAAGAGAGGGAGCCATGCCGGTCATCTACGCCACCAGCGGGAACGTTGAACTTGATCGCGCCCAGACGCCCCTCGTTCCTCAGGACAAAGTCTCAGCCGCTCGGGAGAGCGATTCTGACGCACGGTCCAGTAAGGAGCCGCAACAACGTGTGAACCCGCCCCTTGCTGCCGCCCAACACGCGTATCACGAAACCTTATCGGCTACGCCACAGCGAAAGCCTGCGCTGCTCGCCCACTCGCTGCCTCCAGAGGCGACGCTCAGGACGGCCTGGACGCTCATGAAAATGAAGGGGTTCCGGCATATTCCGATCGTAAACCCAGAAGGCATCTTAACCGGCATCATTTCCGACCGAGACCTGATGCAGTTTGCCGGCCATCTGGAACAGTCGTCCGGCACTTCCTCGAACCAACACCAGTTCGTTCAAGAAGTCATGACGAGCAAGGTGGTCACCGCTACCCCGACAACGGAGATCACGGAGATCGCCCGGGTCCTGCTGGTCGAGCACATCAGCTCCTTGCCGATCATCGATGGGGCGAACCGCCCTATCGGCATTCTCACGGTCTCCGATATCTTGCGCGCCATCATGCGCCACGCGTCGCTCGAATTGTGGACCTAAGCCGCATTCTTCCACGCACCTCATGGACCTTCTGATTCGCATCTCCAATTGCGCGTCTGGCGCTTGTCTTCAGCGCCGGAACTGTCTACAATATCCTGCATTCTCAGGAGGGTACGAGCTTCGTGAAGGGGCTTCGCTTCGAACGGATCGGGACAGGACGACACTACAACGTCGTCCTCCACATGGGCAGCACGTATGTGCCGGTCACCGATGAGACTGTGGAAGATCTACGGGCCCAGTCGCTCCTGCCCACCGACCGCTTCCTCGATCTTCTGATTGAGAAGGTGGGGTGCAACGCCTACCTCAAGGATCTCATCCGTGCTGAGTTGAAGAAGGGTGGCGATACCAACACGCAGATGACCGTGCTGCAAGGCGTCATTCGTACCCTCTAAGAATCCCACACCCCACCGTCCCTGTACACTTGGCTCATGATCGTGCTCTTCCGCTCAGGATCCTTCTCATACTTCAGGGCTTGCGCATAGTTCTCCATCGCCAGGTCCGTCTTGCCCCGCTCTGCATAGATGCGGGCGATGCCGTAATAGGCCATGGCCTCCTCGGGGTTCGCTTTCAGCGCCCTGCCGAAGGAGTCCAGGGCGTCTTGTTTCCGCTCCTTGTTGAAACAAATCCAGCCCAATGCGGTCTCCGCCGGAGCAAACTCAGCATTCATGCGCAGGGCTTCCTGGTACTCTCGCATGGCCAAATCCACGCGCCCCTTGGTTTCGTAGAGGCCACCGAGCGCGAAGTGGAGCTCGGCGTCAGCGGGGTTCAGGCGCAGCGCTTCCTTGTACTCACCTAATGCTGGCTCTAGCTTGCCCTGCTCCGCGAGCGCGCAGGCCAGGTTGGCGTGCGCGACCGAATCATTAGGATTGAGCTTGATCACCTCGCGATATTGGGGAATTGCCATCTCGATCCGACCTTGCTCCTGATATGCGACGCCCAGATTCGTGCGGGCCGGCGCATGTGTAGGATCCACCTTCACCGCCTCACGAAGTTCTTTGATGGCCAGCTCGACGCGGTCGGCGCGTTCGTGAATCTGGGCCAGGAAATAGTGTGGGTGAGGAGAGCGGGGATCCAGCCGGATAGCTGCTTTGTAGCGATCGACGGACTTCTCAGACTGGCCGGACTGCGCCAGAAACATTCCCCCGACTAACTGAGCGTTCGCCTGCTCCGGATGCTGCCCCAGCATCGCGTCAACCCATGCGCGCACCCGCTCGATGTCCTCGGGATCCTGCAGTGAGCGACGGTGGGTTTCCCATGCAGCGGCAAATTCACCCCTGATCAGATGGACGACGTTGAGCGCGAAGGGCGCACGTGGATCCGCCTGCCCATCCCGTTCTAAAGCCTCGGCCCACGCGGTCGCCTCGCGACGCACCAAGTCCCAGTCGCCCCGAATCATGGCCTCCTGGATGCGATCAGGGAACTCCGCCATGGGCCTTAATGGTGCTGTTTGTCTTTGTGCTTGCCGGCCCCTGACGACTCGGGCACCTCTATTCCGATCAGGTGCCGATACACGAGCTCGCCACCGTACCAGCCCTGCACGCTCGTGAGAGTCACGGCAATGATATTGACAATGAGGGGCATCGCGATGGAGCCGCCTGCCGGTAGGTCCCCTGCGTTCCGAACCGCAATGTTCAACACCTGGACCACGAGCAGACTGACACCGAAGATCACATGGGACGTCGCCGGCCTCCGTGCCGGGTTCCGCTCCCGCATGATCGCCAGGAAGTCTGGGAGCCCGGTGGCTATGGCAGCGAGGTGTGTCACGAGCCCGACACGATCGCCCAGTAGGCCATGCGAAACCAGAAGGCATCATTGAGGACAAGATAGAGCGCGTCGCAGGCGAGCGCGGTGGTGTAAAGCCCGATGGGAAATCCCACCACCATCGTGTGGATCGGATGGCCGAACAGCTTCAACCGACTTTCCATGTGCAGCAGTATAGCACCCTCCCGCTTCTTGAGAAAAGATACGGATCTGCCCAGGGGAAAGTCGGTTCCTACCGCTAGCCCACATTATTCATGACGGTTCGTCGCGAAATCACGGAGTCGCGCAGCGAGACGGGCGCGTGGAGCCGCGAAGGACCGAGGCGTACTGGAACAGTACGTTGAGGGACTGAGTGGCGAGCCCGCCCGCCTGCATGCGGCTACTGCAGCATGCAGGCTTGTCGCAGCCGCGAATCAGCGATTGCAGCAGAACTGTTCATGAATAATGTGGGCTAAGGCTGCTCTCGGTCCGTGGAAAGCTTGGACCGCCTCTTAGCGGCTCAGGCTGTCTTCGTGGTCAGGCGGCGTGGCTTGGATCTGATCGCCAAGGAAGGGATACCGCTCGGCGATCTTCTGCTTCATCTCCCAGGCCACTGCACGGTAGGACCAGTGGCCTTTGACTCCGGAGCGTAACCGCGCGATGTACTCGGCTTCCGCGTAGTCCATCTTGAACAGGCAGCGAACCTTGAAGCCGAACGGAATCGCGTAGAGCGCAGCTTCCTGGTGGGATTTGCGTAACTGCTCGATGTCAGCCTTGACCGCGTCCATCGCCTGTCGGTAGTCGACGTCAAGCCCGCTTTCGTGCAAGGCCGGCGGAATGTCGTACCCATGGAGCGTCGTGAAGTTCTGCTGGATCTGTTGACAGCGCCGATGGCGGTGCAGGTCCCGCCAACCCCCGATGTCCATCAGGATATCGAACACGAAGACGTAGCCGCTGCGAAACTCCTTGATCAGTTCGTCCTGAGGGCCCCGCTTGCGGAGCGCGAGTTCTACGGGTTCGCGCTTTTGCTTCTCCGTCCAGTCCCGCACCATCGCCAGGATACTGCGGTACGGCGCCTGGCTTGCGCGATAGAGCAAGGTCGTCGCCAGCTCGTCCAGTGGCTCATGCGGCTCGATCAACTCCACCGTTTCAGTCAGACCCTGGCCCGCAGCCTTCCCCCAAGAAGCAGGCTGGTCGAGACCAGCAGCCCGCAGCACCTCGCGAGCGTACCGGGACAGGTCGGTGTAGACCTCGGCCTGATAGGGACTGGGCTTCGCATGGCGCGCCAACGTGGGTGCGAGCGGTTCGGCCAAGCCCGCCGATTGGCCGGATAATTCCGCCCAGAGATTCACCGGCGTCCGCTGGCAGGCCTCCCGTAATTCTTCCCCAATTGCGCGGAGCTCGCTGAGCTGGGAGGAGAGCAGCCGCGTGATCTGTTTTTCAAGCGTGCGGATGCTCACCACCTGCCCCACGTTGGTCCGAGCCGCCAGCGGCAGCAGGTACCGGGTGACGTCAAAGGTCCGGGCAGCGATGGTCCGGTCATACTCGCCGGGTTTCATACTTTCCGGACGAGGTGCCTTCTCCGACAGAAACCGCTTCAGGGGCTCATGAAGCTGCATATACACATTGGACAGACTGCCCATGATTCCGCGATACACCCCTTCGGTGTCGGTTCCAAGGATAGATTCAGGCACGAAGCAGCCACCGGAGGAGAAATTTTGGTACCGACTGGACTTCGCCTGGCCATCCCACAGGGGCTCATCCTCCACACGAATGGCCGCTAGTTCGGAGATGTCCTCGAAGCAGACGATGACGTGGCCCAGGTCCGCAATTGACGCGTGCCCATACGCAAAATAGAACTGCTCCCAGAACCTTTCCGATGAATGGGCATGCACCCACCGGATACTGTTTTCAATCGAGTCCGGCGAACGACTGTATCGGGCCAGCGCGTATGCCGTCTTTTCCGGCGGCATGGGCGCGACCGCGATCACGCGCCGCGCTGGTTCGTTCAGCATCATAGGCTGTTCTCTCTCCTGCTGACGTGGGCGGGCAGCAGGTCCTCTCCCCTCCGGCTTCCGAAATAGGGCCGCACTATACCGCCTGTCCCGCGGCTTGGCAAGGAGCAAGGGTAGCGCCGGGGCCTGCCGCGCCCAGGCCGTCCGCGCTCCGAACAGGCACAAGTAAAAAGGCAAAAGCGGCCCCGGTGTGCGGCGGTTGAACCTGGACCGTCGCTCGTTGTCACACTCGGAAACGGCCAGCACGCTGCGTGGACTT